>CAZEXI010000024.1:0-30294 GCA_964516805.1 uncultured Thermoplasmata archaeon | reverse complement strand
TCGATCGATATAGAACGTTTAAATATAGAAAGATACGAAGATATGGATATCGAAGAAGAAGGAGGAGTCGTCGGATAGAAAGATGTGGGAACCTTTACTCATACTTGGAGCCACCGTGGTAATCTCTCTTAGCGGAGTGATGATGCCTGGACCTGTGACTGCAGGTGCTATAGCTAAAGGTGCTAAGGATAAAAAAGCGGGTATCAAGATAGCTCTTGGTCATGCTCTCGTCGAATTCCCTATCATCGCTCTTGTAGCATTAGGCCTTACTTTTATCGCTTCATGGGAAGCAAAAGCAGTTATAGGTGTCGTTGGAGGCGTTCTTCTACTTTATTTTGGTTACCAGTTGTTCAAACCAGTAGATGAAGGAGAAGAACATTTTCCATACAGCCCTACAATAGTGGGGGTGATCACAAGCGCTGCCAATCCATATTTCTTCGTATGGTGGGCTACTGTTGGTGCTGCACTGATTACAAGAGCACTTCAGTATGGTGTGTTCTTTTTGATTATCTTTTCGATAGTGCACTGGTCCTGTGATCTGATGTGGGATTCTTTTCTTACATATTCTTCACACAGCACCCTTGATTACTGGAAAACGCACAGAAGAAAAGTCTTCGCAGTGTGTGGAGGAATAATGATAATATTCGGTGTATGGTTTATAATTTCTCCTTTTCTTTGAAATCCATTGTTATCCTATACATTATTACAAATTTTCCATGATCATGGTTTCCAATCCAGCCATAAGAATGATTCAAATTATTACTAAAAAACAGTTATAGTTAGCTAATCAAAAATAGTCATTATTATAATTTTGATATGATAAGAAAATTTTAGGTAACCTTATTTTTGATATTTGTACAGTTATTATAATTATCCTAAATTATTAAATAAGACAAAACCTTATTTAATACAACTGATAATAATGGTAATAACCCTATTGAAAACTCTTAGCTATTATTTATTATTCCCATTGATCCTGATTATTCTCACCATCTATCTATACAAATTAAGAAAGCAGTTAATCGCCTTATTGAAAGTACAAAAATCAAATAAAGTAATTCAAAAATCTAGAAAAAAATCCTTTTCGAAGATTAAAAAATTAGAGATCGCTTTTGTCATAATCATACTGATATTCATGCCCTTTATGAATATAATGTGCTCTGATTATTTCAACACCATGGTTCACCGTGAAGAAAGAGGGGGGACATCATTTTTTGGAAGATTTTATCGAATCCGTGATCCTGTAGTAGATATGATCGGTCCAACGAATGATCTTCAAAAATTAAAAGATAAAATGTATGAAAACGAGACTAGATGGTTTCCAGATCAGCTAACAAAGATAGTAGATTTAAAGGATTTGAATAAATACCCTGGTAGATTTACGATATACAGACTGCTCAATAACAGGATGATACTAGCATATCAATACGTCTCTCCCATCCCAATCCTAAAGACTTTCGGGATCATATCTGTAAATTACGAGGAAAGTACTAAGCTATTGATAATGAAAGAAGAAACCTACGTGTTCCCTCAAAATCCAGAAGATGGAACTGAGATTCTGTTTAAATAACTCACTTCATTCTCCTTTGTATCTTATCCTTGGGTCGGATAATCCATACAAGATATCTGCTATCAACTGAAGTATTACTGTTAAAAGAGTTATAAAAAATACAAGACCAAGCACTACTGGGATATCTCGAGCTACATTTTCCGAATTTGGTAACTGGTAATTGATCGCATTAAAAAACAGCAATCCTATTCCTGGCCATCCTACCAGGGTTTCTAAAATTACCATCTCAGGTATTGAATTTAAAAATACATTCATACTTCTAGATATTATAGGTGGAGCTGAACTTTTAAGTGCATGATTTTTCACTATAATATTTTCCGGTAAACCCTTTGCTCTATCAGCTTTTACATAATCCTTTTCTAACTCATTTTCAACTAAATTTCTAGTAATCCATGCATTCGGATTTGATTTGATTAAAACAATGACCGATAAAGGAAAGATCATCTTTTTAAAAACGTCTATTAAATATTCCAAACCTTCGGACCTAGGAAATGGCATTGCTGAATAGCTTATCCATCCAAAATAGTATGCAAATATAAATAATCCTATCCATGCAGCCCACCATACAGGAACACTAGATCCTAAAATGTTGGAAAATGAAATGAATTTTTTTAGGAGGTCACCTTCTCCGGTTGCTCCTTTAGCACCTAAAAAGACACTCAAAGGAATGTAGATGAATAAGGCAGTCACATAGAGTAAGACTGTTCTAGGCAGATAAGAAATTATGATATGAACTACAGAGTTATCTCCTGTATCGTCTTTAGGTCCTAGAAATTCAGATTTTCCAAAATCTAACCTTAATAATTGAGAAGCTTTCCTGATACTTTCATGCCATACAGATTTTGGATATACTTCTTTATTTCTGATACTTTGTCCACTCTCTGAATTATCACCTACTCTGTATTCTTCAGCTTTATGTTCAACCCAAGCTTCTCTTTTATCTACATCCATCTCAGATAAATTTTTGTAATTATCTTCAGCCCTCCCATAAACGTAATTTCTTGTATGTACATTTTTTTCTCTTTCGTATGTGATCCCTAAAAATACTGAAATTATCAGTATTACTACAAATAAAATAACAACAGTAGTCAGCGTTCTTTCTAAAAAGTATTTCCAGTTTAATCGCATGAATTACATTATTAATGATAAATCAATATATAAATATTTTTTACATCAATTTACTTTGATGAAAAATATTAGTTTGTACGAAAATAAATATAGTCTAACAATTTTTCAATTTTTTTGATTTTTTAAAAACCAGATATGCTAAAATATCTATTGATTCAAAATCTTCTTAATATTTTTGACTTTTACAAATATTTTCCTCAATCTTTAAAATATCATGCAAAAACGCAATCAAAAACTTCTGAAATGCTTATATATTCGAAGTTTGCTTCGTGAAAACAGTGTGTAGATATGATCGGTGTAGCACTTAAAACAATAGGTTATTATGCAATATTCCCTCTCATATTTATTATATTAATTATTTATATTTATAGATATAAGCATGATATCATAGCTTTATCTAATATTAAAAATAAAGACAAAGTGATAGATAAATCCATTAAAATAACTTTCAAAAAGGTCAGGAAACTGGAAATCGCACTTGTGATAGCATTATTATTATTCATGCCGTACATGTACGTTTTAGGTTCTGATTACACAGACACCCTAGTTCACCGTGAAGAAAGAGGGGGAACTGCCTTAGCAGGAAGAACTTTTGTTATCAGAGACACAGTAGTTTATGAGATCGAACCTTCCTATGACCTAGAAGATATCAAAGAGGAAATGAATAAAATACCAACTGTATGGCATCCTAATTCCACACTCAAGCAGACAGACTTAGAGAAATTAGATAAATATCCTGGAAAATTTTCAGCTTATAGATTGATGGACGACCGGATAATTTTTATTTTTCAATATGTATCCCCTGTGCCGATCATCAAATCGTACGGATTCAGCCTTATAGCAGTCAATGAAACTACCGAGGTCCCTCTGCTGATGAATTCTGAAACTATAGTATATCCATTCAACCCCGATGATGCAAGTAGAGTATTAGTTGGTTAATTTAGAGTATAATCTAAATGCTGTACTACTCCGTTCAATTCATCCTGATACTCTTTTAAACTGACAATCTTTATTCCTAAATATCGATCAAAATATTGTTTAATGTTAACCATCTACCTTTTGATCTTATCTAAAATCACGGTTCATTAAAAATTCTAAACAGACTGAGGGCCCAATTTTTCATGTTTAATTGATACTAATTTGATATCTTATACTTTATAGGAGACAAAAATAAACACAATCTACAATATGTTTTGATATGATTTATCACTATTCTCCTTTGACTTTAACTCTAGGATCAGCTATACCATACAATATATCTGCCAACCAATGAAGAATGATAGTCACTAATGAAATGAAAAATGCTAGACCGACTAATAAATTCACATCTAACACGAGCCTTTCAGTTCCACCTATATTTAGGGCTTTGAAGAAAAGAAATCCAATTCCTGGCCATCCTATAAAGGCTTCGAATACGATGATCTCAGGTATAGAACCTATTATCAATTGAACACTTTTAGAAATGATCGGAGGGGCTGAGCTTCTGAGTGCATGTTTATTTACTATAGTCTTTTCAGGGAGTCCTTTTGCCCTACCTGCATCTATATAATCTTCTTCCAACTCGTTAACTATCAAACTCCTAGTAGTCCATGCATTATTATTTAATTTTATCAATACTATTATCAAAACAGGGAATAACATCCTTTTGATAACACCTGTATAATAAGGAATGCCCTCTGTTTTCGGAAAAGGCATAGGAGAGAATCTTACCCATCCAAGATAAAAAGCAAAGACTATCAGCCCAATATATGCTGCCCACCATATAGGAACACTAGATCCGATCATATTCGCAAATCTGATGAGACCTCCTCTCTTCTTATCCTTATGCATGGCAGATTTCGCACCAATATAGATGCTCAGGGGCATGTATATAGCCACAGCAACCCCATATATCATAACAGTCCTGGGGAAAAATCTCATTATGACAGAGATTACATCATCTTTCATCTCTCCTGAACTATCTCTTATATCTATCCGTTTCGCATCCCCAAAATCTAGACTTACCACCTTTACAGCCTGTTTAAAACTCGATTCTATCAAGGATTTTGAAAACTTTTCCTTTCCCCTTATATATCGATATTCAGCGCGAGAGTAATTTCCTACCCTAAAATCCTCTTGTTTTTTATCAGCCCACTCTTCCCTTTCTTCTACAGTCATATTAGCTAATTCATTATATTCTTTCTCAGCTTCTCCAGCTATAAATTTTCTAGAATTGGATAATTTTTCCCTCTGATAAGAAACACCCAAAAAAGCTGAGATGATCATAACCACAATTAATAATATTATTATCGCGTTAACGCTCCTTACAACAAAGTATTTCCAGTTTAACCTCATGAACTGTACAACTAGATGTTTTAAAGTTATAAATAGATTATTGTAATAATCCAGAAGATGAATTTACATTCTTTAAGAACTCGATTTATATACAATTCTTTTTCAATTATTAAAATATTCAAGGTGAATATCGTCCGTGATTTAACAGTAAAAATGATTTCTGTGAATGGAGAGTTAAAATATATGAGATGATAATGAATATTTTTGGGGCAGATATAATCCTCTAAACCTATCATGACCATATATTCATAGATTTCTTATTCATTACGCTTTCTTCTGCTATGAACGAATCATGGATTATACAGATCAGAAGCAGAATCAGTACTCCTATGATACCTATTACTCCTGTAGGTCCAAAAAGTAATTCATTTATACCTGTAAGAAAGCCAAAAGCTAGAGGTATGATAGAGTTATAAGAGCCGTGAAGAAATGCAGGTGCTAGTATGGTTTGGCTTCGTAAGGTAAAGTAAGTAAAGATGTGAGAAAAAGTGATCGTGAAAACCATCATGACCAAAACGCCCATAGCTGTATTACCCGGGAAATAATATCCCCATAATATCAAAGGTGCATGCCATATACCCCATATAAGTCCTATTATTACAGATACCTTCCAATACCCAAAGGAGGATAATTCATCCAGTAAAATTGCTCTCCAGCCGAATTCTTCTCCAAATGCTGCAAGAGCGTTTATCGTAAGACCGATAATAAGATACATTAAGATAGATATTGATGCCTCCCCGAAACTTACTGTGAAATTCACATCAGGGTAAAGTCCACCAAGACCAAGCATCACAGATAAGACCACAAGAGGACTGAGCCATGCCAATAATGTCCATTTTTTATTTAATCCTGATTCTGTAAAACCAAAATATCTTTTAAGTTCAGATATAAATCCTTCATCCGTCCAGATATAAAGATTGATGATACTAGATATAGCAGGTCCCCACATGAAAATAAGCAGTAAGATAGATCCTGCTTGTGTGCTGATACCTATATCCAAAACATATAATAACACTCCGATCATCCACGATATAGCAAAGGCAAGAGTAAGAAAAGTTCCTACTTTCCTAGCTTTTAATTTTTTATCCATTTAGGTTTGTATCAATATTTTTCTATTTATAACTTATTTAGTTTTATCAATAAAATATTCTAGGTCTTCTCTCGATTTAGTTTTGCAGCAAATGATAAAGAATAGAAAAGAAAACCTATTAAATGACCCCTCGATTTAGATATGTGATTTCATGGTAGTAGCGGAAGTCAAGATAGAATTAAAAGAAGGTGTCGCTGATCCTGAGGGAACGAATACTAAAAAAGCTCTTGAGCTTTTAGATTGGGAAATAGAAGGCGTTAAGTCAGGTAAAATTTATGAAATAGATTTAGGAGAAGATATCTCTAAAGAAAACGCTCGTAAAGAGGTCGAAGAGATGTGTAAACGGTTACTAGCAAACCCTGTGATCCAGACTTATGAAATCGATATAAAATAGAGGGGATAATAATGGAACATTATATCAAAAGAGACGTTCCCTTTGAACTTCACGAAGTCAATATATTAGATGCAGATGATGAAGACCTTGAGCAGATTTCCCAAGAGAGTGGTATAGGTCTCAGTGTTGATGAGATGAGGATGGTTAAAGACCATTTCAAAGAACTGGGGCGTAATCCCACTGATCTAGAGATGGAAGCCTTGGGACAAGCTTGGTCAGAACACTGCTGTTATAAATCTTCCAAGACTATATTAAAAGATACCGTATTTGACATCGATGCTCCACAGAACATCTTTGTTATCGAAGAAGACGCAGGAGTAGTATCCTTTGATGATGAACATGCTTACGTAGTGGCGTTGGAATCCCACAATCATCCTTCAGCCATTGAACCATATGGTGGCGCAGCCACTGGTATAGGAGGGATCGTTAGAGATGTAACATGTATGGGTGCTCAACCCTTAGCCTTTGTTGATCCACTCTTTTTTGGACCGTTAGATAAAGGTTATGATGAACTTCCTGCAGGTACCAAACATCCAAGATACCTGTTCAGCGGAGTTGTAGATGGGATAAGTGATTATGGTAATAGATTAGGAATCCCTACATTATCTGGGATGGTTTATTTCGACGACAGCTACACCTCCAACTGTTTGGTCAACGTAGGATGTGTTGGTATAGCAAAGAAAGATGAACTTATCAGGAGCAGAGTCAAAGAGCCTGGAGATGTCTATATCATGGCAGGAGGAAAGACAGGAAGAGATGGAATACACGGTGTCACTTTCGCATCCGATGAACTTCACGAATCTTCAGAGGAAGAAGATATCGGTGCTGTTCAATTAGGCGACCCGATTACAAAAGAACCGCTGATACATGCCAGCTTAGAATTAAACAGGAAAGAACTGTTACAAGGTATGAAAGACTTCGGTGGTGGTGGACTATCCTGTGTAGCTGGTGAAATGGCCTTAGCTGCAGGGTATGGTGCAGAGATAGAGCTAGACAAAGTTCCTTTAAAACAGCAAGATATGGCTCCTTGGGAGATATGGGTATCCGAGAGCCAGGAAAGGATGATGTATGCTGTAAAAGAAGAAAATGTAGACGAGGTATTACACATCTGTGATAAATGGGATGTAGAGGCAACTATAGTTGGAGAAGTTATAAAAGAACCAAACATGAAGGTCTACTTCCATGATGAAAAGATAATGGATCTTGACTTAGAATTCCAGACAGGGGGACCAACGTACTGCAGACCTACAGAAGTTGTCGAGCATACAGAAAAGATAGAAGAAGATATACCAGAAGAACCTTGGGATTACGATCAAACATTATTAGAATTACTCAAAAGAGACAACATCAACAGCAAAGAATGGGTGATTAGACAATATGACCATGAAGTTAGAGCAAATACTGTATTAAAACCGTTGCAGGGAGAATTGGGTAAACAAGGTCCCGGAGACGCAAGTGTTATCAAACCTCTAGAGGACTCGTATCAAGGTTTAGCAGTTACAACTGATGTTAATCCTACATTCTGTGATCTTGATCCAGTAAAAGGTGCAAAATCAACATTAGATGAAGCTTTCAGAAATCTAGTATCTGTAGGAGCTAGACCACATTCACTAGCAGATTGTTTGAATTTCGGTAATCCTGAGAAACCGGTAAGATTGGGTGATTTCAAACAGGTTGCAGAGGGTCTCGGAGAGATTGCTAGACATCTAGAAATACCTTTCATATCTGGCAATGTTAGTTTCTATAATGAAACTCAGAAAGGACCAGTTAAGCCAACCCCTTCAATACTTGCAAGTGGGATAATAGAAGATATCAGAGATTCTATCAGCATGGATATCAAAGAAGAAGGTTCGGTTTTATATCTGGTTGGAGAAACGAAAGATGAGATGGGTGGTTCTGAATACTATGAAATGGTCAATGGACAAAGTAAAAACGTTCCTGATGTTGAAAAAAATAGATTAGAAACAAGCATCGATGAGATGCTGGAGGCTCACTCTAAAGATTTAATAAAAAGCTGTCACGACATTTCTCTCGGTGGATTCGGAGCTGCAATATCAGAGATGTGTATTGCTGGAGATACTGGTGCAGATATCGAAGTAAATACTGATTTAAGACCCGATGTATATCTGTTCTCAGAGAGTAACACCAGGTGGTTGGTAGAGATAGACAAGAAAGATATCGACGAATTTGAAGAAAACTTTTCAGTACCAATATCCAGGATAGGTAAAACTCAGCCGGATAAACTGGAAATATCTTTGAATGGGGACAAATTGATCGACCTAGAAATAGAAACTATCAGAGAAAATTGGAAAGAAGCCCTTGGAAATAAGATGTGATTTCCTAACAAAACTATTTTTCATCTTTTTTCTATAGGTACTGCTGATGCATCTACACCAGTATGTAAAGTGTGTCTAGGTCTGACCCTACAGAGCTGCATGTTTCTAGTTTTATCATCAAAAATGATCGCTAAGCCTCGTTTATATTCCATATCAGACACTATCTCATCCAAACCTTTGTTCATGTAGGATTGTTTAGCCTTCTTTAGCTCTCTTAGATCATCTCTCGAAGTCATATTATGGGCGATGATCATGTCTGATTGTCTTATCGCACTATCATGAAGACTAGATGGTTCTTGAGTAGCTAAAATAAGTGATAAACCTGGATGACGTCCTAGCTTTATCCAATCGATCAATGGATCTGATGATAATGTCTTTCCATCCTTAGGTATGAACAGATGTGCTTCATCTATCAGCATGTAGATTATCGGCCATTCTTCTTTAAAATGTTCAGGTATTTCTTGTATAAGATCAGCCTGGTTCTGCATCTCCATCATTGAATAAAGAGTCCTTCTAGCCATCTGTTCCCTTGCAAATATGGAGATTACCAAAGTCCTCAAATCATAACTTCCCATACGTCCCAGGTATGATATATCCAATATAGTCACTTTTCCTGGTTCAGCTATCTTGCATTCCATCCCTTCTTTATCGAATATTTTAAGTTCTTCTATCATCCTGAATAGGTTTTTTAAAGACTTTTTTAGTTCATTATCAGACTCCTTTCTATCGATCATTGCATACAAATCGTTAAAAGAAAAATCACCTTCTTTTTTTGATTCTGATATTAATTCACTCAACAATGTACCTATCGGGCTCGTAATATCAAGATCAAATAGTTCTAACCATTCATGTACTCCTACCTTTGATAAAGGGATCTTTAAAACATCATCATGATGAACGTTATTTTCTGAGCTTTCAACTACTGTTTCAGGTACGAGTAAATTGACATTTTCTTCCATGTTTGTAGGCTCTATATCAAAATCTTTCATCTTTTTGATCTCTGATCGATTTGTATTCTCCTTTTTTAAACTGTGAAAAACACTCATAGTATCTACTGCAACGAATGCCATGTTGCTTCGATACTTTTCATCAAGCTTGAGAAACTCTTCTATCATCACACCTAATGTATACGATTTTCCAGTACCCCTCTTACCCAAAACAAGCATACAGTGTGGGAAAACTAAATCCAAATATGTTTTTCCCATCTCTTCGTAATTTCCACCAGGATAGGATACGTTCCTACCGATGTATCCACAACCTCTATTTTTTAGTCTCTCTTTTATAGAGGCTGATCGTCCTAGGATCTCGTCTACATCGAGCAGATTACCACATACTCTAATTCTACTGCTTTACAGTTACTATCTTTGTCTTTTCTGTTGTTATATCTCCAGTATATTTTACCGTGACTGTAAGTTCTCCAAAATCCTCATTCTCAGGTAAACTAGGTTCTATTCTAAATGTTTTAGTACCATCTTTGTTCGTACTATCGACCTCTTTAACCCCACATCCTTGTAGTTTAACAGTTGTATCGCTTAATGGATCATTATTCTGGTCATATGCTTTTACAGTAATATCTTGTTCTTTTCCAGTATTCAATGCATTGTCGGAACCAACATCTACTTCGATGTGGCCCAGCTCAGTAGATTGTGCACTCTGCATCCATCCAAAAACAATAGCGGTACTTACACCAGCTATAACTACAAGAAGAATGAGATATAGAGGAAGCCCTTCGAGGGCCCCCTTCTCATTACTTCTCAGCCTTACCTTTCTTTGAAGCCTTACCTTCCGTGTCATGCTATCGACAAGGGTCGTATATATTCCAACTATTTAAATCTAATGGGTAATAATAAAAATATGCATGACGATGCAAGTGTATCGTCTCAGACAGCTTCAACAGTGTAGATCCTTTCTCCGTCCTTGTAAATTCGTATAGCGCCTTCAGATGAGGCAACTATTGCGATGGCTTTGGTCTCATTAGTTATGGATGAAGCAGCTAGATGTCTACCACCTAGACCTTCTTCTATCAAACCTTCATTTCCATCGTTAAACATCACGTATCTTCCTGCTGCTATAGGGTTACCGAATTTATCCAACACTAAAGCACCATCTAACATTGAAAATTCTTTTATTGTGTTCCAATTGTCCTCATTTTTGATATTCAGATCCTCTTTTGAACAACCTTCTAAAGGATTCCTGACAGACTCGCTGGTGTTGTTTATCACCCTGTTAGAGTCACCTAGAATCAATAGTGCACCTGCAGGTAATCCTTCTTTACCCTCTCTAACTATAGTTGCACTGATGTTAAAGGCTGCTTCTAATACATCTAAATCAATCCTACCGTCTATTTCTTCCTTAAGGTTGACAACACCTATCTCACTCATATCAAAAGAAAATACAGATTCTATATCAGTAGATATTATGAATAAAACATGGTCATCTCTCTCTAAGATTCCTTCAGCAGCACATGATAAAACTATATCTTTACCCTGTCCAAGAACGTCCAACCCAATCTTGGGTGGATGCTGTAATCTTCTCAATCTCACATTGCTTCTACCTAGGAAAGATGATAACGGAGGATGTTGTGTAGATATTATAAAAGGAACATCTCTTATCTCTTCGGCTAATTCTTCCATCAAATCCTTTTTATCAGTAAAAAGCATCACTTTTGTAGGTTCAATATCGGATTTTATCTTCATCACAGAATCAACAAATTTTGTCATCTCTGAAATCGGATTAAACTTAGTTCTTTTTATCATTTTCGGATATTAATCCAAGTTATAACTAAAATTCATACTCAAAAAGATCCGAAGGTATAGTACTATTTTCAAATATCTTTTTAGCTTCTAATTCCAATTCTGAAGTATCATTGTAACGTGGACTTATATGGGTGATGAACAATTTACCCGCATTAGCTTCCTTAGCTGCTTTAGCTGCCATATCTACAGAAGAATGATCATGCATGAGGGCCTTGTCTGACAGCGAACTGTCTAATGTTCCGTCATGTATCAATACATCTGTATTCTCAGCGACGTCTATTATCTCTGGAGATGGCTTTGTGTCCGATGTATAAACGATTTGCTTTCCCTTCCTAGGAGGACCAACGACTTCTTCAGATTCAATTAATTCTCCATCGAGCTCGACAGCTTTACCACTGTGTATCTTACTGAAAAGTGGTCCTTCTGGGATACCTAAATCGAGTGCTTTTTGTTTATCGAATCTACCTCTTCTGTCATCTTCTTTAAAACTGAATGCTAAAGTTGGAACATTATGATTTGCCTCGATAGTTGTTATAGAATATCCATCAAAATCAAGTCTCGCTTCTGGTACCAGTTCATAAACATCTATTTCAAAACCAGGTCTGAAATATCCTACAGTGATCAGTTTTTCCATAATATCCAGTGTGCCAACAGGACCGTATATCTCTAATACATCATCTCGATCGTTCAGATTCATACTCTGTATGAGTCCGGGCAGCCCCAGAAAATGATCACCATGGAAGTGAGAAATGAATATCTTCTTTATCTTCATGAATGATATACTGGATTTCATTATCTGTCTTTGTGTACCTTCACCACAATCGAAGAGTAATACATCTCCATCGAACCTAACAGCTATTGAAGAGACATTGCGTGAAGGGGTCGGATAACTTCCACCAGTACCTAAGAATACTATCTTCATTTAAAGAACTTAACAAGTTTAAAGATATAAATCGTTTCCTTTTCAAATCAGTGTGATTTAAATATGTTTAGTAGTTTTAGACGTAATAGGTGGTATACTGGTCGAAGAAAGCGAGGATCTAGACATCGATGATCCTGAGATTGACGATGAGATGAAGGAGAAATTACTTTCAAGTCTCCTAGAAGGTAAAAGGATGGAGGCTTATGCTGAACACCGAACTGAAGACATGCATTACTGCTTTTTCTGTGAGAGTATCATCTACAAAAAGGTTCCAGGGAAGGAGATCGGTGAAAAATGGATATGCATCGATTGCTTGAAGAAACTTAAAGAGATTTTAGATACTCTGGACCAGTGGGAAGAAGAGATAGCTCTGAGTAGTGAGATGGAAGAAAAGATAGATGAAAATCTTGGAATATAATTGTATATAATTATTTGAGGTAAGTATTTGTGGCCTATGAACATCCTCTTATTGAAGAAGGGAGTATTGAAGAAAGAGAGTATCAAATAAACATCTCTAAAGTTGCTAAAGATATTTCTACACTAGTTGTTCTTCCTACGGGTATGGGAAAAACTATCATAGCCTTTATTGTGATAGCTGATGTTTTAGAGAAAAATCCAGACGATAAAATATTGTTTTTAGCACCTACAAAACCTTTGGTACATCAACACACTAAAGATATAAAGGAATTATTAGAAGTCGACGAACCAGTAGTATTCACTGGGGAAGTCAGACCTGAAGAGAGAGAAAAACTGTGGAATGAAAATCAGATCATAGTCTCCACGCCTCAAGTCATCAGAAATGACCTGATGGGTCAGAGAATATCTTTAGATGATGTTTCTCTAACTATTTTTGATGAAGCTCATAGAGCTGTTGGAAATTATGCCTACGTTTACATCGGTGAAGAATATAACAAAGCTGATGGTTTAACACTAGGATTAACCGCATCTCCAGGAAGTGAAATAGAAGATATCTTATCAGTTTGTGACACATTAGGTATCGATCATGTTGAGATCAGGACCAAATTCGATCCCGATGTCGTTAATTATACAAATACACTAGAAAAGAAATGGGTAGATGTCAAACTTCCTAAAGAATATAGAGAGATCGTCAATAAATTGAAAAGATTATCAAAAAAACTGATAAAACAACTCCAGAAGCATGGTTTTCTTAAACATAAAAACCCAGATAGAATATCGAGGAAAAAATTGATCGAGGTAAGGAATAAGATACAAAAAGAACTTCACTCCTCTAACAAATCATCATTATACAACGCAGTCAGCGTGGTCGCATCAGCTATAAAATTAGACCATGCCATCGATCAGGCTGAAACCCAGGGTCTTGAAAGCTTAAAAGAGTATCTTGATAAATTGAAAAACGAGGCTGACTCTAGAGGCGGGTCCAAGGCTTCAAAACGTCTGATGAACGCACCAGAGATGCAGGACGTTCTGGTCAAACTTAAAAAGATAGATAAAGAACATCCTAAAACTGAAAAGGTAAAAGAAATAATTGAAGAGCAGTTTGAAAACTTTCCAGATTCTAGGGTTATAGTCTTTACTAACTACAGAAATACTTCACAAAAAGTCAAAGAAATATTAGAACAAATAGATGGTGTTAAACCTGTTAGGTTCATAGGGCAAACCGATAAAAAAGGTGACAAAGGGCTAAAACAGAAAGATCAGGTAAAAACGATAGAGAAATTTGAAGAAGGTGAATATAACGTTCTAGTCGCAACCAGTGTGGGAGAAGAAGGACTTGATATACCTGCAACAGACTTGGTAGTGTTCTACGAGCCCGTACCCTCCGAGATAAGGACGATCCAGAGAAGAGGGAGAACTGCCAGAAAAAGAAAAGGTAAAGTCATAATTTTGATCACAAAAGATACTAGAGACGAAGCCTATTACTGGTCGAGCAAGAACAAAGAGAAAAAGATGCATAGAAATCTCATGGCGCTTAGAAACGAGCTAGATCAGGAGATAAGTGTGGGTGATCCAATGGATGTAGATAAAGAAGGATATAAAGTCGTTAAGAAAAAAAGTAAAAAAAAGCTGAAAAAGGATAATAAAAAGCACGAAAAGAAGGACGATAAACAGAGGTCTTTATCTGATTTTTCCAGGAGTGAAGATGAAGAAAAAGAAGATGTTTTAGAGATAACAGTAGATACAAGAGAACAGAACAATGCTGTTGTTAGATCTCTAGCAAAGAAGAACATAAAAATCAACACATCACAGTTATCTATAGGCGATTATATAGTATCCGAAGATATTGCTGTAGAAAGAAAATCGGTAGATGATTTTTTGGATTCATTGGTCGATGGTAGATTATTTTCCCAGGCTAAATCTCTTAAGGGTAATTATCAAAGACCTGTGATTCTTTTAGAGGGTGAAGGTCTGTACGAAAAGCGGAATATAAACGATAAAGCAATCTATGGGGCTCTTACATCACTAGCATGTGATTTTAATCTGCCGATCATCTCAACTAAGGATGGGAACGAAACAGCTTCGCTTTTGTACAGTATGGTCAGCAGGAAAAAGAATAAAAGCAGAAGTAGTTCAGTGAGAAAAGAGAAAAAAAGTATGTCGACCTATGATACTAAAAAATTTATTTTAGAAGGTCTTCCATCTATCTCCGGCAAATTAGCTGACAGATTATTGGAACATTTTGGAAGTGTAAGAGCTGTATTCATGGCTGACAAGGAAGAACTGCAGCAGATCAAAGGCATAGGACCTGAAACTGCTGATAAGATAATATCAATAATAGAATAAACCGGTATCACAACCATAAAATATACAATATGCATCTGATGTAGTGTTTAACAAAGTGATAATTATGAGTAGGAGTTGGGACGGACCACTGAGGAAAATTTCAAAGTACATATATGAAATTCCAAAAAGTTACAAAAGAGATATGAGAGTAAACGGAAGGATCTATGCTGATGATGAATTGATCAAATCTATCAGACAAGATAATGCTCCAGAGCAGGTTGCTAACGTGGCAAGTCTACCGGGAATAATAGATGCTTCACAAGCAATGCCTGATATTCACTGGGGTTATGGTTTCCCTATAGGTGGAGTAGCAGCTTTAGATCCTGAAGAAGGTGTCATATCTCCAGGAGGTGTAGGATATGATATCAATTGTGGTGTTAGACTAGTCAGGACTGATCTTGAACCCAAGAGAGTAAAAGATAATGTAAAAGATCTTGTTCATAACATGTTTGATAACGTACCAGCAGGTGTAGGTAGAAAAAGCAAAGTCCGATTGAAAAAAGGTGAATTAGAAGAAGTATTAGATCATGGTGTTGAATGGGCTGTAGAAAACGGTTATGGATGGGAGGAAGATTTGAAGAGAATCGAAGATAACGGTAGAATGGAATCTGCCAACTCAGATAAAGTCAGTAAAAAAGCTAAAGATAGAGGTGCACCTCAGTTGGGAACGCTTGGTGGAGGTAATCACTTCCTTGAGATACAGCAGGTCGATAAAATCTTTGATAAAGAAGCTGCTGACGCATTGGATATCGAAGAAGGTATGATCACTGTGATGATCCACACAGGTTCGAGAGGATGTGGTCACCAGATAGCATCTGATTACATTGACAAGATGGAGAGAGCCCTGAGAAAATACAACATAAATCTACCTGATAAACAGCTTGCCTGTGCTCCATGGGATTCACCAGAAGGTCAGGATTATTTTGCTGCTATGAGTTGTGGTGCAAATTACGCGTGGACGAACAGACAGCTAATTTTACATTGGGTAAGAGAAAGTTTCGAAAACGTGTTCAACGAAAGTGCTGAAGATATGGGAATGGATCTAATCTATGACGTATGTCATAATATAGCTAAGAAGGAAGAACATGAGGTCAACGGTAATGATCAAGACGTTATCGTGCATAGAAAAGGTGCAACAAGAGCCTTCGCCCCTGGAAGAAGCGAAGTTCCTAAGAAATATAGGGATGTTGGTCAACCCGTTATCATACCAGGCGACATGGGTACCGCCAGCTACTTGATGCTTGGCACAGAACATGCTATGAAAAGAAGTTGGGGTTCAACATGTCACGGGGCTGGAAGAGTGATGTCTAGAACCGGAGCAAGAAAGTCGTTCAGCGTTAATAAGATAAAGAAGAATTTATCAGATCATGGAATCTACGTAAAAGCAGCTAGTGATAAAGTACTTCTTGAAGAGAGTCCCGATGCTTACAAAGATGTAAACAACGTTGTGGAAGTCACACACAATGCAGGATTATCAAAGATAGTTGCCAAGATGAAACCATTAGGCGTAGTCAAAGGATAATAACTCAAAACCTTTTAGTTCCTTTTAATAATGATAGGCTGGGGAACATACTTGTATACGTTCCCTTCATAACATCATGTGAAAAAGCTTTAGATTCATCTCTAGTCAATCTTTCAATATTCTCAGGAACATCTTCTACGAGCGGACCAAGGTCTCTCTGGTTTTCAACCATGATAGTGTAAATTTTTTCACCATTATCCTCAGCTAAATCCATCTCATTCCATACCAAAAAGGTAAACTTTTCAGATACTGCCATACCAACGATGGCATCAGCTTCAAGTATCTTTTTTCTAACATCATGTCTTAGTCCAAAATCAGCAGGATTGATAACTTCATCAGCTTCAAGATTTTCTTTGATTATCTTTATGCATGTTTTCTCTGTTTTGGTCCTAAATGTAAACGTTGGATGGCTAAAATATATTTTCATTTCTCCTCATCCTCCTCATCCTGTCCTTTAAAATCGACTCCCATGAACTTGATGTCTTTTCTTTCTTGTTCAGGTCGATTTTGTAATCCTTGTTCTTTCCTTGATTCCTGTAGTCTAGACATTTCCTCTTCATCCTGGTCCTGCATCTTCTTCATCATTTTTTCTTCTTTCTTTTCCTCTCCAATACCTGCTAAAATAGCACTCTTACCTTTCAATGAGAAAACAACACCAGCTAAGGTGAAAAACATTGCTGGAAAAGTCAACAAACTGTAAGGTTGAGATAAATATTTGATTTTTAAAGTAAAATCAATCGTCACATTTTCATTGGTTGAATTTTCATTAGCTGGAAAATCAGCCCACATACAATTAATATAATCATGATCATTTTTTAAATCGAGTGTTACATTGTTATCAGATCTGCTTTCATTTGCATTAAGATATTTTTCAAAAACTTCCTTTGGATTATTTAAATCATCATTTTCAACTTTTCCAAAATATACTGTAGCAGTTTCACTTATATTTCCAGATGTATTATATTCAACAAATATCTCAGCACTCAATTCTTCATTCTTTCTATCCAAAGGATACCAATGTTCTCTGCCAGCTAACCTTAACTCATCACTATTTTTTGAAGTTTTAACTTCCTGAGTGATAGATGCAAATGCAAATATCAATGCAAGTGCTAAAAAAATCAGTCCTAGTTTTATATCTCTATTTGAAGAAATTCTTTTTATAATCCCAGGTTTCTTGTCTTTATCACTCATATAATCTCTAATAAAAATACAACCTACTTTTAACCTTTATGCAAAAAAAATAAAAGATTTTTGGAAGGGTTTATACTTCTACGTCCATTTCGAATTCAATTTCTCCTGCAAAGTGACATTTCACTTTATGACCGTCTTCTGCTGGTTCTTTTGCTGGTGGTTTCTTTTCCTTGCATATCTTCTTTGCATGAGGACAACGTGGATGGAATCTACATCCGCTTGGTATATTCGTTCCAGATGGTACTTCACCTATTATAGGTATATCTTTGATCCTATCTACTCTTTCTGGTTCTGGCTCTGGAACTGCAGTCAATAGAGCTTGTGTATAAGGATGCATCGGATTATCCAATACATTCTCTACTTTTCCTTGTTCGACTAGATCTCCTAAGTACATCACTCCGATGTAGTCTGAGAAGAACCTTGTAGTCGATATATCGTGCGTTATGTATAGATATGTTACATCTTCTTCATCTATCAGATCTTTCATCAGATTTAATAATTCAGCTCTTACAGATACATCGAGCATAGATACTGGCTCGTCAGCGACGATAAATTCAGGGTTTAATATCATAGCTCTTGCAATAGCAACTCTCTGTTTTTGTCCACCTGAAAGCATGTGAGGATATCTATTCAAGAACTCTGCAGGAGGAGTCAATCTAACCTCTTCTAGAGCCTCTTCAATTAAATCCTGTCTTTCTTCTCTTGTATCGCCTATATCATGTATCAATAATGGTTCTTCTAAGATATTGAATACTTTGTATCTTGGATCTAGTGATGAGAATGGGTCCTGATAGATCATCTGTGTGGTTCTACGATATGCCTTCAATTTACTTGGATCGTCGAGGTCTGCGATGTCTGTGTTCTTCATTATCATATGTCCTTCTGTTGGATTCAATAACCTCATTATCAATTTACCAACTGTGGTTTTACCACAGCCAGATTCCCCGACCAAAGCGAAATTTTTCTTCCAGTAGATATCGAAATCTATGTCATCAACAGCTTTAACGTAAAGCTTTTCTTCACCTTTTAACTTCTTAAATATTGATTGACTTACTTCGAAATATTTTGACAAGTTCCTTGCTTTAAAAATTGGCTCTGGCATATTTTAGTCCTCCTCATATAATAAACATTTAACTTTTACTCCTTCGACGTCATATTCCTCTGGTTCTTTCTTCTTACACTTTTCCATAGCTTTAGGACATCGTGGATGGAATCTACATCCGGATGGGGGATCTACCAAATTTGGTGGAACTCCAGGTATATATTCCAACCTTTCAATATCTTCGTGTATTCTTGGTATCGCTGCTAGCAATTTCTGGGTGTATGGATGTTTTGGATTGTTGTATATCTGAATAGCTGGTCCAACTTCTACTATCCAACCAGCATACATTATAGCCAGCTTATCTGAGACCTCAGCTAGAATACTCATATCGTGTGTAATGAATATCATTGATATGTCTAGTTCTTTCCTTAATCGCTTAAGATCGTTCATTATTCTTGCTTCGACGACCACATCAAGAGCAGTTGTCGGTTCGTCTAGTATTACTACATTTGGTTCTAATAGTAACGCTGTTGCTATCACTACCCTCTGTTTCTGTCCACCGCTTAATTCGTGCGGATATCTGTCAAATATTTCAGAGTCCAAATCAACTAGATCTAAGTATCTTTCACATATCTTTTTAGCCTTTTCACCTTCAATACCTTTATGATATTTCAAAGGTTCTAACATCTGTTGGCCGACTGAATATACAGGAGTTAAAATTTCCATAGCTCCTTGGAATACCATCGATATTTTATTCCATCTAACCTTTTTTCTAGTTTCTTTTTCTGATAATGTAGTAACGTCAATTCCGTCAATATCTATCTTACCATCCATTATCTTTCCAGGTGGTTGTACTAAATTAATTAGAGAGAAAGCCATGGTGCTTTTACCACAGCCACTTTCTCCAGCTATACCTATCGATTCTCCCTTCTTTAACTCGAAGGAAGCATCATCTAAAGCTTGTACTTCACCTTCGCTGGTCAGATAATGAGTCGTCAGGTTGTCCACAGTCAAGATTGTTTCATCACTCATCTTATCACCTTTGCCTCATCTTTGGATTTACCACTTTTTCAATCGCCATTCCTGAGGATATGAATGCGAATCCTAACAATACTAATCCAACGCCTGGCAGTAATACCCACCACCAGTAACCTCCGGCCATTGCAAATTCTCTGGCCTCTGATAGTAATCTACCCCAGGTTACAATCTCGGGATCACCAAGACCAAGGACACTAAGTCCTGCTTCAGTCATCACGAACAGTGGTACCATCAGTGCTGCTTCAGCAACAGAATATGGCAATATTTGAGGTATCATGTGTTTTCTAATTATCCTTCCACCACTGGAACCAAGAGATTCAGCAGCTTCAATATATGTGTCCTGGCGGATCTGAAGACCTCTAGATCGAATGATCTTGGCTATACCACGCCACTGGAGGGCTCCATATACACCTATAAACACCCATATGGTTTTCTTCCATAAATACATGATCAGGATCACAACTATGAATGCGTTAATACCTAGCACGATTTCGTTTGCTCTCTGCATGACTTCGTCTACCCAGCCACCGAAGTAAGCACTGGTCATACCGTAAACAGTACCTATTACAACTGTGAGTAAAGCGATACTAGCACCGATTATTAGAGCGTATCTAGCGCCCCATACCCATCCTCGGGCTATATCACGACCCATGTTGTCTGTTCCCATGAGTCCATATACTTGACCTGCAAATATTATTCTTGAATCTTTACCTAATTCCATTTGGTCTCCAGTTACGGTTATATTTACGTTATATTCACCTTTCAATGGATCGGGATCAGTACTGAGTATGTCTTCATTAGTTTTTGAGAAAAGTACCTCGGCAGGATCTATTTCCTGAGGTGTTGGTAGACCTCTTCCCTCAACAAATACGTAAGCGTTTTGATCACCAACTTTTACAGGTAATGTTCCTTGTTTATTTCCAACAGAGAAAGTTGCTGTTTCATTTTCTATTTTTGTATTTGCTGGTACTGTGAAATTATGCACTTTTCTTCCACTTACATAAACGCTCTCTTCTACTGCTTCATCACCAGTATTGTTTGCATTAAATTTGATAGTGACTTCATCACCGACATTTGAATAGAAATTCTTTTCTAAATTTGTAACTTTGATATCAGTCTGCATCTGTGATTGATTAACTACTGATACAGTCCAACTTTCATCGCCAAGTTTTATCTCATGTGTTCCCATTTCATTGAATGTTGGGGCCAAAGCAGGATCCATTTCGTCTCCTAAAGGACTTAAGATCTTCATACCTTCTCCTTTAACAGTATATTCCTTTATCTTCTCTCCATCAATGGTTAAATTAACAGAATCCTCTTCAGTACCAAAGTTATTCAATTTTGCTGTTATCTGTACTGATGAACCTGGTGTGATGATAGAAGGAGACACTCTAAGACTCTTAACAACTATACCATCTTCACCTTCTGCAAATGGCTTAGCCCAGTTATATATTTGATCACGTACGTCTAGGTTTCTACCGATATAATATCTTTTATCAAATGTTTCTGCATCAGCACTACTAACCTGATCAGATATGAGACCTTCTAAAGTTCGACCATCAGGTCTTCGAACATCTATCGTAAATGATTGGGTCGTTTTATTTGATGGATCTATGATATCCCCTACAAGATCTATGTATATGTCTTGTGGTGGATAATCATAATCCATGTTATAGTCAAGATTGTAATCATATATGTGGATCTTCGTTGTTTCACCAATAGTCCTGTTATCTTTTAATTGTACATCATGATCTATCTTGTGTCTTGCTCTGCTACCTGGAAGAATATAATCTATCCAGACAGGTGCTGCGACCCTAGGATTGTCTTCCCACCTATCTGTATTAGTCCATTCCCCATTTGTATTTGGGGCGATAACCGGTGCAAAGATGCCTAGGATCAGCATAATTATTATTATGCTAAGACCAACCATTCCTACCGTTTGACCTCTAAACTCGGCCATTACTTCCTTAAATCTTATCCATAAATCATCCCAATGAATAGCCATTATTTGTTCACCTCGATTATACAGACCTCTCTGCGCCTACTTCTACTCTTGGATCTAATAGTCCGTAGATAAGATCTGCTATTAAGTAACCGACCACGTATAAGAACACAGTTATGAATGCAACTCCCATAAGGACTGGCACATCATCCTGCTGAATGGCTGTCCACATCAATCTTCCCATTCCTGGCCATCCAAATATGATCTCTGTGATCATTGCGCCTCCTATGGATAACAGGAATGCAAGTATTGCACTTGTGACGATCGGTGGAGCAGCACTCTTTAAGGTGTGGCCATATATTACCTTACTTTCAGGCACGCCTTTAGCTCTAGCTGCCATTATATAATCATCTTGGAGAACACCTGTAACGATATTCCTCGTAGCCCAGGCTCTAGCACCAAAATATACAAACACAATGGTGAATAAAGGCATCGCCATCCGTTTAAGCACACCTATGATGTAACCGTCCCAACCTACTTCTGATCTGATTGGGAACGGGAAGGCAGATGGAGGGAACCACCCCAATTGAAATCCAAATACCTGAATCACCAGCATACCAAGCCACCACATAGGTATCGATGACGCAGCCATGCCAAATAATGATAAAAATTTATCCAAATTAGAACCTGCAACTTGAGCTGCTTTCAAACCCACTATTAATCCTAATATTATGTAAATTACAGCTGCAGTTGTGAATAATAGAACTGTTCTTGGTAATCTAGACATTATTATATCTGCTACTTTAGCCGATCCGTCAGGATCCGTTAATGTATGTGCCCGGCCAAAGTCCAGCATAAGCGTGTCCGCTGCACTATAAAATACCCGGATGTACGTTGGTTTATCAAGATTGTATTGACTTTCTAATTGTTCTCGTCTCATCTCTCGGTACTGTGTTGTGTTTACTCCTGGATCAAGATTTTGTATTTCCATCCTTAATTTTTCGTTGATATGTGTCTCTAATTGGTTCTCAGCCAATGTACTAAAAAGAGCAGACAGTATAAAAACGACAACCACTATAACAATAAGTGCGTTTAACGTTCTAACACCGAAATATTTCCAAGATGCTGCCATAATTATCACTTGATTACAACCTGTTATTCATTATAAATCTTTTGGTAAATTCATTATTGTATGAAGATGCATCCAGGGTGTAGAAATAGGTGGTTCTATTAAAAGAAATATGATATATATTTAACTTAGATATTAAAAAAAATTTCTTAAAATTAAAAATAAAAATGAAAAGGGTTGGTTTAGGTGTTTTATCTTCTTCTCCTGTAGTATAGTGCTACTGCTGCGATTGCGCTTATTCCTAGTAGGACCATTGTGAATCCTGGTGTGCCATCATCGTCATCATCGGCTTTTTCAACAGTGACTGTTCCAGCATCTGTGTCACCAACTTTTACATCGAAATCCCCTGTCTTATCAAATGTATGTGTAACTGAATAATCTTCACTTTCAGTATTTGCTGGTATTGTCCATGTTTTAACTTCGCTTCCATCAACGGTTACCTTAACTGTGTGTTCTGAATTATCATTGTTTGTTATCGTTGCAGTGATGGTTACATCTTTACCTTTATCAACTGTGTTGGCTGATACGTCAGCACTCTCTATTACTATACCACCTTCAACTGTTACTGTTCCTGCAGTTGTATCTGCAACTTTTACTTCATGATCCCCTACTGTATCAAATGTATGTGTATATGTGAATTCTTGGCTACTTGTTCCAGCGTCAACAGACCATGTATTTACTACGTCTCCGCCAACAGTTACCTGGGCATCGTGAGATACGTCGTCATTGTTTGTGATCGTTGCTGTTATTTCTGCAGTTCCACCAACTTGAACTGTTGTTGGTGATACATTTGCACTTTCAACATTTACTGGGCTTGAAATTGTTATTGTCTTCTGTTGTGTTCCAACTGATACTGTATGATCTCCAAGTGTTGTGAAGGTGTGATCTATGGTTAGATCTCTAGATTCACCTGCAGCAAGTGTGAAAGTTTCTACAGATTCACCATCGATGAATATATCATTTGTAAGTTCCGCAGTACCTGTGTTTTCTACACTTACACTCATTGTGATCTGTGTATCAACAACACCTGTAGATGGTACCTGGAAGTTAGTTACTTCAAGGTTTGGTGAAATAACTTCAACTTGTGCGGTCTGATCGCCTATTTCTATTTGATATGTGCCTGGATTCTCGAATGAGTGTTGAGTAGATATATCAACCGTTGCTCCTGGATCAACCATATATGAATCTATTGTTTCTCCGCCAGCCATTACATTAACTGTTGCTTGTTCGCTTCCAGTATTTTCTGCTGTTGCGGTTATATCAAAGTTTTCGTTAGGTGTTACAGTTGTTGGGTTTACGTTGAAGTTAGTTATTTCCACATTGGTAACTTTCTCTACAACAACCTGTCCTGTAGCTGTTGTTTCGCCTACCTGAGCTGGGATCGAACCCATGAATCTTACAGTGTACTGTCCAGATGATAAATCTGATGTATCAAAACTTGCAGTGAATGTACTAGCAATCAAAGTTCCAGTTGTATTTGCCACAACATTATCAAGTTCATCCAATAATTGGATTTCAGATGTTGGGTCATCACCTTGAGTTACGTCCCTTGTTATGTCTCTTGGATAGTCTTCATCAACTTGTACGTCGAACTGTACATTTATGCTATCTGGGGCTTGTACGATATTTGGTATATCAGAACCAGTAACTATCATCTTGGAAATCTCGAATTTATCTTGCCAGTAATCGTCTGGATATGGATAACCTTGATCTTGCCCAAATCTTACCATATCAACGTACATGTTTGCTGCGTTGACTGTATCCATCATGAATGGTCCTTGAGATGCATATACATGATTATGCTCATTATAGAAGTCGATTATTCCTTGTCTCTTTGCGTTCAGTTCTGATTGTGTGACTGTGATTGGAGCATTTGCATCCTCTGTCATGAACCAAGGCATGTAGTTCTTATCGATCATGTTCTGTAATGTATCAGTGATATCTTCACCTTGTGCGCTGGATAACCAATGGACCCAATTCTGTTGTCCTTCGTCCCAGCTGTAACTTGGTGCACCGCTTGGGATGTACTCATCGTTTTCATTTATCAAGAACTGAGTTGCCATATATTGTGTGTAGTGTAATTGTGGGAATGTTGAAAGGTATGCACCTATCTTATCCTCGACTGGTAATGAATAATCAGCCCAAACAGTATAGGTATCGTTCTGTTCATCCCATTTCTCACCTTTTATCATGTTATAGTATGGTCTCATCTGACCGCCGTAACCGTCATGATAGAAGTTATCTCCTGCGCCATCGTCATATGACATGTCCCATGACCATGCATGGTATCCCATGACATCAGCTGTGGTGAGATCTTCACCGAACTGCCAAGCTCCTGTTGTTATATCGTATGTAACTTTTACTGCGGATTTTACTCCAGAGCCGACTTCAGTCCACTCATGATTTGCGTGATCATATATTACTGCATCCTCTGGTACTGATATGTTCTTGTACAGTGTTTGGACGCCGGTCTCATTTGGTGCCCAATAAAAGTCTTGTTCTACACCACCGGTCCAATCCATTCTCATTGGTCTTGGTATACCAGTACTTGGATCTAAGTTATAAGCTCCATCGAAGACCATTCTCTTCTGCTGCAGTCCGTAAACGTCGGATGATCCACCTAATTCATTCCAGTTGTCCATGTAAAGGGCCCCCTGAGATGAATATTGTGCGGCTGTTAAGGTACCATCTTGTGTTCTCATCGTTCTTGGTGTGAACACATCAGACCATCCAGTTACAACGTCTGTTGCTGCTGTTACTATTGTGTCTTTATCATATGCATAGAAATCGTATGTTGAAACGATGAAGTTTCTTACAGCTTGGTCTAACATCATATCTGTAGCTTGCTGCATCCAATTCCAATATTGATCTATATCGTTCACCCAACCGTTGTAAAGCTTGGTTGTCATTTGTGCTAATGATATATTTCCATAGAATTCTGCATCAGGATATTTTTCTGGATCTGGTGTATTGTCCCAAGAGTTTCCGTTGGACCAATATCCGTATCGATAATCTGCTGATGGTACGAAACCACCTGGCATGTAACCATACCATCCAGAACCCATCTGAGCTGGTACAACTTCTTGGTAATATTGTGCGGCTGATGCGAGCCATCCGCCTGTGTAGAATTGCCATGTTAGATCTGCTGGGTCGTCAGACCATACGATGTCACCGTATGAATTCCTATCCATCTTTCTGTTGTTGACTTTAAATCCACAGTCATTCAGTAAGTCTGCCTGATATTCACCGATCTGTTCCCTTGTATCTTCTATTCTTGTGATACCTGTGATCTCTATATCACTCCAAGATCCTCCTGGAGGTTTATATTCCCAGAAATCTCCGTCTTTCCTTAAATCTCCTTTAAGTGCAGAGTCATCCACTGCTTCCATTGCTTCTTGTACCATCTGTAGACCTTTCTGTTTGTCTCCAGTTGCGGTTAATCCCCATTTTTCTACAATTTGACTGAAGTATTGTTCATAACCTGGATCGGTTACACCACACCAACAGTATCTTGGTTCTGCATAACCATTGTACAGTTCGTTGACGATCTGTTCTCTGTTGATCAACCAGTACTGTGCTTGCCTAATTTTCTTTATGGCAAAAGGATTGAACTGTAGTTGACCTTCAACTTCACATTCGTATGGCGATTCGGTATGTGCTGGGTTATAATACTGTGAGTTATATCCACCAACACTCGTCCACGTATTCATCTGCTGTTTCCAGCTGTCACTTATACTGTCGTATAGACTACCTGAAACAGCTTGCAAGAATACGTCTAGATCCCTAGTCGCGACTTCACCTAGTGCTGTCTGTTGATTCGTTCTAACCTCTATGGTTATTGAATCTACGTATTGACCTTCCTGCGCTTTGGCAGGACCGTTAACTGCTGCTAATGCACTGACTATAAAAACAGATACGATTAGCAGGCTAACTAATTTTTTCCATTTCATTAGTTCTACCTCTCCACACAAATGATAGAGATAGGTATATAAGTTTTTTGTATTATTAAACTGTGCCTATTATAATATGTGTAAAAAATATTATGGATGAGTTATTTTTTCTTTAAATTTACCAGTAGTTTTTTAATTTATGCACACAGATGCAATAAGTAAAAAACAACTGATTTTATTTAATCTTTCAGCATTTCAATTTTGGCCATTATCTTTTCCCAATGTGTCCCTTTCCAGTATACCTGATTACATTTTTCACATATCCAAAACTCACCATGTCTGTTATAAACACCTTTAGGAACCTTTTCCTTTATTTTTTCTTTTTTAATTGTTGTTATTTTATTATTACATAAAGAACATCTAGTTAGGGGGTTTATATCCAATTCAAATCCATCTAAAATCTTCTTAAGAATTTTATCTACTTTCCTTTCATCTATATATAAAGCATTTTCATAATGGCTGAGTTCTTTGTCCCTGGTCAAAATTATCCTATTTTCTTTTTCTGCGATCTCTTTTAACTTTCTATCATCGCCCTTCGGAGCATATTCAGCATCTACACCCATCAATCTCAACCATTTAGCTGTCTGACCCAACATCCGATCAACTAAGAATTTGGTCATCCTAATCCCACATCATATTTCAGCAATATGCCATCATCCATTCTCTCAAATGATTTCAATCTTAATCCCATAGTATCTACTATACTCTCAGCGCCTTGTCCATCAGCTGGTGTTGGAGCATCTCTACCCCCTATGATCAAACTACCAACAAAGATAGATATCTCGTCCACTAAACCAGCTTTTAGAAAAGAATATATGACTTCACCGCCTCCTTCCACCAATAAAGTTTCAACACCCTTTTCTTCCAATATCTTCATCAACTTATCCAGGTCAACTTTTTCTTCATCTCCACACTTTATCCAGCCATCTCTGTCAATTTCTTTTGTTGTCACTATAATATACTCTCCCTTATCAAATAGTTGAGCTCCTTCTGGTGTTCTACCTTTCGAGTCCAATATAATCTTCAGAGGTTGTTTTGGCTCCTGAACATACTTCTCTTTAACAGTCAACTTAGGATCATCAGCTAAAACAGTACCTATACCGACTAAGATAGCATCCACACTGTTTCTCAGTTCATGTACTCTTTTAAAATCCTCTTCGCCAGATATCTTTACTTCAGTCCTATCTGGAAGAGCTATCTTACCATCTGCAGACATCGCACAATTTACCATGATTTTAGGTTTCATACTTCTACCTCAATATTCTATGGATATAAATCCATCCCTTTCTTTTAACTTTATCTTTTCATCTATAAACTGATTAACCACCCATACATTGGTTTTCAGATGTCCTGTATTATTTCTGACTGTTAATTTACCTTCCCTATCGCTCATCCCAAGATATGGGATGATCTGATCAGCACACCATACATCCAAGTCTATTTCACTTTCGATATCATCTATAATGCTCTCTGCTGCTTTCTTCCCTATCTCTTCTGCAGGAACCCCCTTCTCACCTAAAATCCCATTTCCTAATACCCTTTCACCTTTTGTCCAGAGAGTTAAAGCTGTCCCTGCACTTGCTGAGTTATAAGATTCAACTGAGATAGAGGTCTGATATTCTATGAGTTCTTTCAAAGCACTTTTCTTCATCCTTTCTGCTATATGTTCTGGCAGGTTAGTCACAAAAGCTCTACCTTCTACTTTTTCAACATCTTTACCGGTATTTAGGTCCTTTATCTCACTCGGTTGTATCTCAACTTTAACCTTACCTCCACCTTTCGGATAATGACCTCGTTCTAGACACTTTGATTCTACATCTACTCCCATCTTTCTCAAATTGCCCAAAAATACATTTTCAAAATAATCGTATGGTGGCGACCATTTCACATCTGTTCCACCCTTTATCTCTAATTCAATCTTCTTGTCAGACATCAATGCTGGAGGCAGTATTGCCTGAAGGAGTAGTGTTATCGATCCTGCAGTACCAATATCGAACCTGTAAAACCCTCCTTTGATATCATCAGGTTTAAAATACACAGTCTTTGATCCCTTCTTCAATCCTTCCGCTTCAGCACCGCTTATATCCTTGGCTGCTTTCAATGCCATTAGATGTTGATGAGACAATCCTGGATTTGGTCTATTTGACCTTATATTGTTTATCATCACCTCTTCATTTTCAAGCATAGACATAGCTACAGCTGTTCTTAGGATCTGTCCGCCTCCTTCACCATGAGAACCGTCTATCTCTTTCATCAAATCAGGATTACACTCTATTCATTTATGTTTTATTCTATGTCCATTTACATAAACTCAGCCCAAACACGATTACGACAAATTTAAGTAATCTAAAAAGTATTTTTAAAATCGGTGAGTTAATCATGGTTAGGAATCCTGCAGTTGCTGGTCAATTTTATCCTGGAAGTGAAGATGCTATCGAAAAAAAGATAGAAGAATGTTTCATGAGCGATATAGGTCCTGGAGAGATACCTGAAGATGAGGGTTATAGCAGAAATATAAAAGGATTAGTCGTTCCTCACGCAGGTTACGATTATTCCGGACCTGTTGCTGTTCACGCTTATAAAAAATTATTCGAAGACGGTTTTCCTGATACATTCATCATATGTGGACCTAATCACAGAGGATTCGGTGGAGACATTGCATTGAGTGATGAAGATTTTAAAACACCTATGGGTGTAGCGAAAACGGATAAAGAGCTAGTCGAAGAGATCGCGGATGATGAGATCTCTGTGATAAACCGAGCGCACATGGGTGAGCATTCTATCGAAGTTCAACTGCCTTTCCTACAGTATTTCTCAGATGACTTCAAGATCGTACCTATTACTTTTACTAAACAAAATTATAGGTCTTCAAAAAAAATCGGGGACAGGATCAGAGATAAGATAAAAGGCAGAGACGTAGTTATAATCGCATCTACAGATTTCTCACACTATGTACTAAAGGAAACAGCTGAGAAAAAAGATAAGATGGCCATGGATAAGATAATTGAAAACGATCCAAAAGGTCTCTATGAAACAGTACAAAAGGAGAGTATATCCATGTGTGGTTATGGGCCAGTGATGACGATGATGATCGGTTCAGATGGTAACAAGGGAGAACTGTTGAAGTACGCTACCAGTGGTGACGTGATGCCGATGAAAGAGGTGGTTGGCTATGGTGCACTCATGT
>CAZEXI010000023.1:0-31611 GCA_964516805.1 uncultured Thermoplasmata archaeon | reverse complement strand
CCCTTCCCGCGTTTTTGATAATTTTGAATTAGATTTTATTTATTAATCGTACAAAAATTAATAAAATATACATTAATAAAGGATAATTATATCATCTAAATTTACGGAAATTGATTATATTCCTTATTTTTGGTTTTTTATACAGTGATGGGTTGAACAACACTACAGCTGTAAATATCTCCAGCCTTCCTATCCACATAAATAGAGAGAGTATGAATCTAGCGGTTATAGGAACACCTCGGAAATTATTCGCTGGCCCAACCAATCCCAATCCAGGACCTACATTTCCTAGTGACGTGGCTGTGGCAGATATGGCTGAGATCATATCTAAACCAAAACTCACCATTATCAAAGAACCAATGGCGAATATTATCATATATGCACTGAAAAACATAGCTATAGTGTTTAAAGTTCCCTCATCTACTACATTATCACCAACTCTAACAACTAAGACCCTTCTTGGATTAATGAATTCTTTAAACTTCCTCCAGATCATTTTGAATACTAGTAAAATCCTTAAAACTTTCATACCCCCTCCAGTTGATCCTGCTGAACCACCTACAAACATCAGCATAAGCAAAAGCATCCGGAGTATCTCTGGCCATGTATTAAAATTCGCTGTAGCAAAACCAGTAGTCGTCATTATCGCTGTTACTTGAAATATAGCTTCTCTGATAGTATTTACCACTGGAATGCTTTTATCGATATTTACTAAAGTAACTAAAATAGTTGCTGAAAAAATGATTGCTAAATATGTTCTAAGTTCGGAGTTTTTGAGAGCTTTTTTTATGTTACCTCTAAACATCTGGAAGTGTAATGAAAAATTGATACCCGCAAGAATCATGAAGAAGATAATAATCCATTGTACCGTACCAGTAAAGAAAGCTACGCTGCTGGTATGAGGAGAGAAGCCTCCAGTTGCCATAGTCGTAAAAGAATGGTAAACAGCATCGTAAAGGTCAACACCAGCACCCAATAACAATATTATCTCACATAAGGTTAAAAGAGCATATATGTACCAGAGTATTTTAGCTGTTTCTTTTATCTTTGGTTTTAATCTTGTTATACTTGGTCCTGGGGATTCAGCCTCTAATAAATTAAGTCCTCCAGAGCTAAGTTTAGTTAAAATTGCAACGGATAGGACTATGACTCCCATCCCTCCTATCCACTGCAGAAATCCTCGCCATAAAAGAACGGATTTAGCATGTTGTTCTAAGGGATAAGGTAATACTGTTGCTCCTGTAGTTGTCATCCCAGACATTGCTTCAAAAAAACCATCTATCGGTGATGTGAGAGTTGAGGATAATAAGAATGGGAGAGAAGCAAAGAGGGCCAACACGATCCAACTCATACTTACGATAACTATAGCTTCATTTTGATAGAAATCTTCAGCCCTCCCAAAAGCCTCTAGTGGATAACCGATCGTAATAGTGAAAGCCGTCATAAAAAGAAAAATGATAACATTATAAGGTATGAAACCCAATACGATAGGATCTTCAAAATAATATAATGCAGGTATAACTGGTAAAAGAAAAGCAAGTCCGAACAGCTTTAGGATCGATCCGATATTACCGAATACTACCTTCCATCTCATTTAAAAAAGATCCTCCACATTACCTATCTGTTCTTTTAATACAAAAATCAATACTTGGTCTCCTTCTTTGAATTTACGATCACCGTGGGGTATAATAGTTTTATCTTCCCTTATTATTGCTCCTACTATTGACTCTGGAGGTAGTTTGCTATCTTTTAATTTACTATCAATGACCTGTGAATTTTCATCCACATGCATCTCTAAAATGTAAAGGTCACCTCCATGGATGGGTATTGCTTTCAATGGATTTAAATCTCTAGCTAACCTAAGCATAGTTTTTGATGTCTGCAGTTCAGGGGATGCTGCTAGGTCAATACCTACAGTTTCTATCAATGATTTTAGACCTAATTCTCTAACTACTGCAACAGTTTTTTCAACTCCATACACTTTTGCCAATAATGATACTAAGACATTAAATTCTTCTGAATTCGCTGTAGAAGCGAGAGCATCTACTCTTAATACACCTTCTTCAATTAACATCCTTTTATCTCTAGCATCACCCTGTATCACAGTTACATCCTTGAATTCTTCAGCTGCTCTTCTAGTTCTTTCTTTTGATTCATCAATTATCTTTACACTAACTCCTCTTTTTTCAAGTATTTTTGCTACATTTATACCGATATCTGTAGCACCTACTATGATTATATTATTCACTGAACTCTTAGCTTTTCCTAAGAGTTTCAGCATGCTTTTTTCACCCTTTTTTCCTTCCATCATAACGATGAGCGTATCGTCTTCTTTTAATATGTCTTCTCCATGGGGGACCAAAATATTATTTCCCCTAACAATAGCTCCCAAATTAACATTGGAAGGAAAATTTATATTCTTGATTTTTTTTCCTTTAACTTTAGAGTTTTTAAGAACTTTGAATTCAACGATATTTATCTTACCACCCATTGATATGTTTTTATCAATGGCTGATGGAACTGTGATTATATTCGCTATTTTTTTAGCTATAATAAGTTCAGGTGATACAGCATAATCAACACCGATCCTAGAAAATCTTTTTGAGATCGGCTTAGAGATGTATTCCAGCCCATTGATCCTAGCCATGGTGTTACAACCTACTGATTTAGCCATAGAACATGCAACTAGATTTGCTTCATTATCATTAGTAACTGAAAAGAAATAATCAGAATCCTCTATATCAAGAGATTTTAATAGTTCTGGTTTTGCACCATTCCCTTTAACAACTTTTACATCTAATGTTCTTGCTTTATCACAAGCTTCATCGGATTTATCTACGATTATAACATCATGACCTTTACGTCTAATAGATTCAGCCAGTTCATATCCGACTTCTCCAGCTCCGATTATTATTACTTTCATAATTTTCACAGTTTAGAACAGTTTGCTAATATCCTAATCTATTATAATAAATTTGTTAATAAACTTTGATGTTGCTTAATTGTGACTTCATCTCCATCTTTAACACCTAATTTTTTCAAGTCCTGATGCCTAATTTTTATTTTTCCATTACCAATCAAATTATCACAATATAAAGTTACAAGGATGTCTTTATTATTTGAACTGAGAACAACTAGTTCACCTTCAGCAAGGCTCATTTTTTTTAAAGTATCTTGACTGACTCTAGACCTACCACCTGATTTGACAGGACTTTCTTCGACTTTTAGTGTGAGGTTATTTGACATTAATATAAAAACTACAAACTCAAATAAAGTATTTTTGCTTATATAAATGCAATCTAATATAAATATAAGAGAATTGCTATTTATTTACTTCTAGTATAATTTAAGAAAAAAACATTAATATAATACAAAAGGTTAAGGTAAATGGCTGTGTTTACAGTACCTAAAAACAGTACCCGAAAACTATAAATCAGTAGTTACAAATTCTAGTAATCCCAGGTAAGGTTTTATTGATATTACAATACGCATATAATAGCCTTTCACGGATAATTATCCGAAAAGGTTTGAGGAGTTGAAAAATTTGGGTGGTAGATACTTAAAGGCTAGACAACTCGCTAAAGAAATGGAAAAAAAGGCAAAAGATACTGCTAAAAAGAAAGAAGAAGCAAACAAAAAATTAGAAAAGGTAGATGAACTTTTAAAGATTTCTGAAGACGTTAACTTAGATTATGAAGAAGCTGAGGACATGGTATCGGAAGGAAAGGAAAAATTAGATAATAAACAATTTGACGAGGCCATCTCACTGATATCCGATGCTGTAGAGGATTTACGTCAACTTAATTTGGATTATATAGATGAACAGTTAAGTCATATTGAGAATTTCTTAAAAAGTGCTGGTAAAAATAAAAAATACGAAAGTTTAAGAGATGAGATGGAAAAAGCTAAGGAATTAATAAAAAATGATGATTTCACTGAAGCTCATGAAAAAACAGAAGAAATTAACAAAAAAGCAGAAAATATAATGGAAGAAGGCATAAAAAAAGATCTATCAAATATTGAATCCTTGATGAATATTGTTGAAGAAAGGGGTGAAGATAAGGATAAAGCAGAAGGAATTTATTCTGATGCTAAATATGCATTTGAAGGGGGTGAGTATGAGAGGGCGATTGAACTCATTAATGAATGTAAAGAGATACTTGGTGAAAAGATAAAGGGCGATATTGACGAGATGATTCAGGAATTGGAGAAAGAGAGGGACCAATTGGAAGATGAAGGAGTTGATGTTGAAGGGATATCAGAAAAATTAGATAAAGCCACGAAACTAGAAAATGAGGGGGAATTCCAGGAAGCATTAGATCTAGTTCAAAATACCAGTAGAGAAATAGATGAAAAAGTTAGTAATTTAGTAAATAAAAAATTAAATGTCTTCAAAGAACAAATGGAAGAGGCTGAAGATATAGGGGCTGATTTAACTGAATTAGAAGGCATACCTAAAAAAGTATCTTCCTTTATAGATGAAGGGGAGTTATCAAAAGCTAACAGCCTTTTAGATGAGGCATTTGAAAAAGTAGAAGACGCAAAATTTCAAAAAGTTTTAAAAACAATAGCTGAGTCCAAGGAGGACTTTATAAAAGCAAAAAATATTGGTTCCGATATAGGAGAACCCATGAGTTTATTAAATAAGGCAAGAGATTCTTTAAGAGGGGGAGATTATCGAGGAGCTTTGAAATGGGCGAAGGCAGGAAGAGAAAAGGTCAAGGAATTAGTAGGAGAACATGAAAAAATAAAAAATGAAATATCACAAAAGAATGAATACGTTGAGGAATTGAGTAAAAAAATAGATGTGAATTTTGTAGAATCTAGAAATATCCTTTCAGAAGCAGAAGAAATGCTGGATGAGAATGAATATGAAAAAGCAGAAGAAAAAATTGATGAAGTAGAGGAAAAAATAGAAAAAACAGCTTATGAAGGTTTGATGGATATAATTGAAAGTGTAGAAGTTACCTTATTAACAGCTGAAGATATAGAAATAGATATAGGTGATTATCGTTCAAAACTAGAGGGAAGTATAGACAAGACCAAAGACAATGAATTTTTAGAGGCAGCTAATATAGCATTGGAGATAAGAGAAAATCTACATCAAACCATAGGGGATGAATTGAATAATAGAATAGAAAACATGCATGATAAAATATCATCAGTATCTGAAAAAATAGAGAATGATGTAGAGGATAGAGTCAACCGATTCTTAGAAGAAAGTAGAAATTCATTAGAAAACGAATCCTATAGAGATTCCTGGGAATTTATTACCAAAGCAGAGAAAGAGTTAGAAATGACTCAAAAAGCAAAGGCAGAAGATTATTTCGATAAAGCATCTGATCTTATCAGCATTGTTAGTAATTTGGATGTAGAAGGAATCAATATTGATGATTTGAGAGATAAATTAGATGAGTCTGAAGGATACTTAAAGAACAAAAAGTTTACAGAATCTATTGAAAAATCAGAAAGTGTTGTGAGTAGATTAAATTCAAAATTAGATAAGAAAGCTGATGATCTTTTCTCCGAAGCTAAAAAAGAAGTATTAAAGGCTAAAAAAATTGGTATAGATATTGAAAAATCGAGAGAAAGATTGATCGAATGTAAAAAGAAGATAAAGAAAAAAGATTACGCTGAGGCCATTAGGATAGCTTATGAAATAAGAGAGAATAATAAGAAAGAAAGGAAAAGAAGAAACTCGATAAATGAGTATATTTCTAATGTAACAAATGAGCTATCAGAACTTCAAAAGAAGGAAAAAGCAGCAAATGTAAGGGATGCGAGAGATGTTTTGAAAAAGGCAAAAAAAGAGGTAAGGAAAGAAAATTATTCTGAAGCAAAAAGGTTGGCAGAGAAAGCGCGTAATAGGATAGATGAAATAAAAGGGAGAAAAGCTATTAAAAACCAGATAGATGAGGTATACGATCAGATTGAAAAAGTTAAAGGGATGGATGTAGAATTTGAACATCTTGAAGAGAATTATAACAAAATTGAGAATGCTGAAAGGTTGATAGATAAAGGAAAGAATAAAAAAGCTTTGGATAAGATTGAGGAAGTTAGAAAGACCATAAATAATCATATTGAAAAGACTATTGAAAGCAAGATAAAAGATATCGAAAATCAATTAGACACATTAGAAGGTATAGGTATTGATTTCTCGAAATCAGATGATTTATTGGATGAAGCAAAATCTCTTTTTGACGATGAATGGTATTGGGAAGCTTATGATAAATTAGAGGATGCTGAAGAAAGTATAGAAAATAAAAGAAAGAAAAGTAAAAAAGCCAGAGATCAACTTAAAAAAGTCAAAGATATAATACAAGAATCTAAAAGCTTGAATACAGATGTAGAAGAGCCAGAACAAATAATTGAAAAAGTAGAAGAAGCGATAGAGAATAATAATTATCAATATGCTTTGGAAGAATTAGAATTGGCTAAAAGAAAGGTAAGAAATGCTGAAAAGAAGAGAGTTAAAAACATTTTAAATACATTTAGAAAGAAGATAGAAAAGGCGAGGTCTAAGGGTTTAGATATAGCTTTAGCAGATAATATAATGAGAAGAGCAGAAAAGGCCATGGATGAAGGTGATTATAGAGAAGCTATTAACCTGGCCATGCAGAGTGAAGGAGAGATAGAAAAGATAGAGTTACAGCAAAAGATCGCCAAAAGAACGATATTAAATGCAAATAAAAAATTAAAGAGGGCTGAAGAGAGGGGAATTAATATTGATAGTGCAAAGATGTTATTGAATAATTCTAAACGCTCCTATAAAGAAGGAATATATGTTAAAGCCTTTGATAGCGCTTTAAAAGCTTCTGATAAGTTAGATATGACATTAAAGTCATTCAATGAATCTAAAGAGAATATCGATAAAATAAAGGAAATGATTAATGAGTTCGAAGAAGAAGGTATGGAGGTTCAATATTTAAAGAATAATTTGGAAAAGATACAGAACAAATTAGATTCAGGAAAATATGAAGAATCATATAACTTGTCAAAGGAAACTATCAATAATAATGAGAAACTTGAACCGATGGTTTCAGAATTAGCATCTAAAATTGAAACAAAATTAGATGAACTAGAGGAGAAAGGTAGGGATATAAATAAAGGAAGAAAGAAAATTGCGAGAACAAGAGCTGTGATAGATGTTGAAAGCCCGTATTATCTTTTAAAATTGATAGAAGAAGCGAAAGAAGAATCTGGAATCAGAAAAGAGGAAAAATACAAATCATTGGTAAAAGAGGTGGGCCAATTAATCAAAAAAGCTAGGAAATTCGGTGCCTCTGTTACCTCCGTTAGAAAATATATCAAAGAGGCTAAGAAGTTTGAATCAGAGAATGATATTGATAAAGCTTATGAATTGATAAAAGAGGCACAGAATAAAGTCGAAGACGCTTTGAAACCTTATAGTCCTGATTTAAAGATAGAAGTTGGAAAGAGACCTACTATCAATAAATGGAATACAATAAATGTTGTAATTAAAAATGAAGGAAAAGGTGTTGCAAAAGATCCTAAAATAGTTGTAGATGGTGCTGAGATAAAAAATAGAGATCTACCTAATATGTTAAAAGGGAAAGATAGTGTAGATGTAAAAATAAAGATCAAACCTTATGAAGAAGATATCGAGATAAAAGCAGAAGGGATCAGAATATTTGATAATAAGAAATTTGAAGATAAGGTAAGAATAGATGTTAGCGAAGGCTTCGATTATATGAAGGCTGAAGAGGAAGACACTTGTGATATTTGTGGGGAAAAGATAGAAAAGGGTGAAGAGATAGTTCTCTGCAGTTGCGGGAATATGATACATAATAGATGCGCTTTGAAAGAAAAGGTATGTCCAGACTGTGGCACGGACCTTGAAGAAGTTGAAGAAGTAGAAGACGAAGAAGAAGTATCTAGAAGAGTATCTTTAGGAATTTAGGTGTTTTTTATGAAAATGCTTTTACATGCTTGCTGTGCCCCTTGCTTAACTTATACTTATAAAGTTTTCAGTAAGGATTTTGATGTAACAGTGTATTGGTTCAATCCTAATATTCATCCATTTAAAGAATATGAAAGGAGATTGGATGCGATAAAAAAGTATGTGGATGAGAAAGACATAGATATTATTTATGACGATAGATATGAATTAAGCTCCTTTTTAGAGGGTGCTTTGAGAGAAGATCCACGCTGTAAATTTTGTTACAGGTGGAGATTAAGTGAAACCGCTAAAAAAGCATCTAAGAAGGATTTCGACGTTTATTCTACCACATTGATGCTTTCACCTTATCAAGACCATGATATGATTAAGAAAATCGGAGGAGAAGAGGGAAACAAAAATGATGTAAAATTCATTTATAAAGATCTAACTGATGGATTTTATGAAAGCCATGACATGGCAGATGAGTATGAATTATATAAACAAGGATATTGTGGATGTATATTTAGTGAAAAAGATAGATATTATAAAAAATTGGTAGATTAATAATTCAGTGTTACTCTTTTCTGTAGAATTTACCAGATCCATCACGTTCTTCAATTCGCTTTATGGAATCTTTTGCCTGCTCTTCAAATATTTCTTCAGCAGTTTTATAATCTTGTGCCTGTATTTCGACTCTGTATTTAGGAGCAGCAATGTAACTTACATCCACCTTCGAAGATTCTGTATCGTTGAAGACAGATAATGCATATTTGATGTCTTCTACACCATTTGGGTTTGTAGATGACAATTCCACATAACCCGTTATGCTAACGTAAGGTGGTGATATATTTTCTTTAGAAACGTTGATGAATTCATCTACCCATTTGCCTTCAAAACCTTCTTCTTCTAATATGTCTGGGTTAAATGTACATTCTTCAAAAGCTTGATAAAGACTTCCAAAATGATCGCTCAACTCAAAAGCAAAATCATCATAACACTCATCTATGGTTTTGCCTAATCTGTCAGCAACAATTTGAAGCAGTTTGTCTGCTTTTTTCTGATTTTTCCAGGCTTGAATTTTTTCTCTTTTTTGATGCTCATTGACCTGTTTCAATGATAGATCGATATGACCTTTTTCTCTATCTACATTCAATACTTTACAGACTCTCTTTTCTCCCTCATTAATATGGTCCTTTATCCTCTTTACCCAACCTGATGATATCTCGGATATATGTACAAATCCTTCTTTGTTTCCATATTCTTCAAGCTCAAGGAATGCACCAAAGTTTTTAACTGTTTTAACATCACAGATTACTAATTCACCTTCACCAGGCCAGTCATAATCTTCTTCTGCCATTATTCGCCCTCTTCTTCTTCTTCGTCCTCTTCTTCACCAGTTAGTTCTTTTAAAACTTCGCCTTTGAAGTCAGAATATCCACCGGTGGGTTCAGCAAGTCGGGCACCACATATTTGACAGTCTACATAAGATGAAACACATTTGAAAGTTATCTGTTCATTTCCACAGTCTTCACATTTTACTTTTACGAACGGTTTTGTCATAATTTAACACCTATTCTTTAAATTGAAATCTTCTAGCTCTTTTTCCTTTCTTTTGCCAGGTTTTACCACATTCAGTGCATGTGTATTTGAGATATACTCTTTTTACTGGTTTACCTGCACCTTCAGGTTTAGACCATGGAAATCCTCCGTATCCAGAGGTCACTCTTCTAAATCTTCTCTGGCCTTTTCTTAGTTCACTACCTGGCCTGTTCTTACCTTTGGTTATTTCCATCTCAGTGTGCGTATCGCAGTTCGGACAGTAATCCTTAATTTTACGTGGTTTCTTCATGGTATTTCGCTCCATATCATCATTCACTATTAAAATCTTCCCCTTTAGATTAACTCTAGGTCTATATTGTCGAGTTCCTTTAATAATCTTTTTTGGATATCTTCGGTAGAAGGATAGTCTTTTATTATTTTACCTTTTTCCATGTATTTCTCTAGCATGGGTTCCATTTCTTCTCCACAATTGTCACATGTTGGTTGATCTTTATCATCCCAGCTTTTCATTTTATACTCTAAACATTTTGGGCATCTGTATACTCGTTTTTTACCGCTAAATTTCCCTCTTTTAGCTACCAATTCACCTTCTTTTTCTACTATATCCATGGCAAAATTGATCGTTCTTGCATTTGATATGCTGGTTCCTACACCGAATGAATCTATACCGGCTTCTTTTAATTCTGGTATTGAATATTCATCCATTCCACCTGAACATATTATATTTGTGTCTACACCTCTTTCTTTTAATTCCCAATCAACTTCTTGTGCAATGGATTTTAGATCTCCTCTTCTGCTTGATGGTGTGTCTAAACGGATACCAAATAATTTGTCCCCCATTGCTTCAACAGCGAGGTTAGCTTCTAGTTTTTCGTCTAAGTAAGTATCCACCAAAGCTATCCTTGAAACATCTTCATCGAGGACCTCGTCAAATGCTTTAAAAGCCTCCTTTGGATCCTCAAAGATGATAGTCAAAGCGTGGGGCATCGTTCCCTGAGGTTCGATTCCAACTTCCTCAGCGCCAGCTATACATGATATCCCATCACAACCTCCGATATATGCTGCTCTATCTATAACTGGTGCCAGTCCAGGATGCATTCTTCTTATGCCAAAGGACATTATTGTACTGTCTCCAGCAGATTTTCTAACCCTTGCAGCCTTTGTACCAACACCCGAAGGGTGACATACGAATCCTAGTATAGGGGTTTCGAATATACAAAATTCTTTGTAAGGTCCTTCTATGACCATAATGGGTGTAAGAACGCCATTCTGACCTTTCGGTCTAAAAACAGTTCCTTCGGGTATAGAATAAACGTCAATATCTTTCCCTTCCAGAAGGGCTAAAACTTCATCCAATCCTACAAATACACCCCAATCCCAATCATCTGGAAGTGAGGATGCTGTAAATTCAGCTACTACTTTTTCATCACCTTTCCCTTTTTTTTCAAATATCTTCATCGTATTTTTAAAGTAGATGTCAGTAGTTTTTCCTTCTAGTATATCTTCCTCACTAGCCATATGAAACTTAGACATTTTATCTCATCCTAGATTTTTAATCAGATTAATAATTTATTTTCTATCTCCTAACTAACGTTGGTTAATAATAAAACTTTTCAAAGATGTAAGAATTGTATCCCTATGAATGAGAATTTAATTTGGTATGCTGCATACGGTTCAAATCTAAACATTGAGAGATTTATGTGCTATATCAAAGGTGGTGAACCAAGATTTTCAAAAAAACCTATGCAGGGCTGTAGAGACGAAACACCTCCAAGAAAGAGTAGAAAATACAAGGACAATTATGAGTTATTTTTTGCTAAATATTCAGGACTTTGGGACGGTGGTGTTTGCTTTATTAATAATGGGGATTCGACAACCTATTTTACATTATATCTTGTTTCTGAAGAGCAATTTAGAGATATAACATTCCAAGAATGTGGTTTTGAAAAGGATAAGTCAAAACTAGAATTTGAGTTAAAGAAAAATGATTTTGTATTTAACAACGAAAAATGGTATGGAAAAATATTGTATCTCGGTGAATTAGATGGATATCCCATATATTCAATGACATCACCAGAGGATTACACTAAAAAACTAAATCAACCATCTAGTTGTTATCTTTATCATATCATAAAGGGATTGAATGAGAATCATAATTTGAGTGAAGAAGAGATCAAACAGTACTTAGTAAAGAAAAGAGGATTGGATGATAACTCTGAATTAAGATCAGCTTTTGAGATTTATAATAACTAAAATCAAAAAATTTATTAATAACGTTAAGATGGCATCTAATAGAAACTGTGATAACAATGAAACTTAAAAAAGAGATGCACATGAGAATAATAGACAAGATAATCGAAGAGATCAAAGAAGCTTAGTTACTTAATTAATAGTTGTATTTTTAAATTCCTTGTTAATACTTACCTCTTCTTACAATAATTATTAACAACCAAATACCGATTAGAAGTGATACTAGAAATATATACGGTCCGAACATAGGTTGTTCACTAGATAAAACTAACAAAGCAGAGCCTATAATAATCGCTGCAGCAATTATAGTAAAACTCAATCTATTTGAGATAACATCTAACCGATGTTCTAGTTCAGATAATCCTTTTACATCTATAGCTATTTTGAGCTCACCTTTTTCCACATTTTCCATCATTTTGTCTGCTCTTGATGGGAAATTCATTATTAGTTCTTTATAGTCTTTTAGCGAACTTAAAACGTCCATTATCTGAGATTTTGGACTGTATTTATTTAATAATACCTTCTCTATAACAGGTTCAGAGGCTCTGAAGAAATCAAAATCTGGGTTCAATGTTTTACATATACCTTCTGTCTCAAGGAGAGCTCTTTCCATGAGTAAAAAGTCTGCTGGAAGGGTTATATTATGATTCTTAGCTATGTCCATGATTTCCTCATTCAATCCTTCTCTAATCATAAGGTCTGGTTTTCTTTTATATAACTCTATTACATTTTCAACATCCCACATCAAATCTTCTTGATCAAATTCACCTCTGATCTCTCCGATATTTAAGAAATGTTCAGTTACAGATTCTGTATCGCCTCTGAACATACCTATAAACATATCTATCATTTCATCTCTAATATCCTCGTTGAGTCTACCGATAGCACCAAAATCTAAGAATACGATCTTTCCATCTTTTGTGAAATGGACATTGCCTGGAGATGGATCTGCATGGAATATTCCATGGATGAAGAACTGTTTCATCATGCTCTGAGCTAATTTTCTAGCCATCTTGTTTTTATAATCTGCAGGGTAATCTTTATCCATTGCTAATCTGATGCTTTTACTATCAATATTTTCTAAAATGAGGACCTTTTTAGTTAGATAATCCCATTTCACTTCAGGTATTATTGTTTGAGGATCATCCTTAAATGCATCATGGAATCTTTGTGCATTTCTAGCTTCAACTGTATAATCCATCTCGGCTTTCAACATCTTTTTGAACTCAATAATAGTATCCTTAGGATGATAAATTTCACTTTCTGGATAAAGATCTTCGATCACTCCAGCAAATCTTTCAATTAGCTCCATATCGGCCTGAACTTTTTGATTTATATTAGGTCTCTGTACTTTGACAACGATTTCTTCCCCATTTTTGAGAACAGCCTCATGAACTTGACCAATTGAACCGGCAGCTAAAGGTTCGTTATAAAATTCATCAAAAATATTACTTAAGTCATCACCTAATTCTTTCTCGATTATTTTTTTAGCTACATCTGGTGAAAAGGGAGTAGCTTCATCGTACAGTTTTTGCAGTTCCTTTGCAAATTCAGGGGGAACTAGATCAGGCCGCATACCTAGAAATTGACCTAATTTGATGAAAGCAGGTCCAAGATCTTCAAAAAGATATCTGATATCTTCAGCCTTTACTTCTTTCATTCGTTTTTCAATTCGTGATTCCATTTTACTTCTAGAAACAAAACTGCTTAAACCTAGTTCTTTAATAAAATCAACTAGACCGTGTTCTAATAGTATGTTTACTACTTCACGAATCCTCTCTATTTTGGTCCTCCTTTTCATGGAATCATTTTAACAATAATCCCTACAATAATTTAAGTTTTTGTGAATTTTTATTTAAGTTACAGGAAGCCTAAAAATATTTAACTGAGATGTAGTTCATGTTTTGTGAAAAAATGAGGGACCCCGAACCGTTCAAAATAAAGATGGTCGAACCTTTGAAGAAACTATCTAAAGAGGAAAGAAAAGAAAAAATAGAAAAGACCGGCTATAACGTCTTTAAATTAAAGTCTGAAGATGTTTTTATTGATCTTCTTACTGATTCCGGCACATCAGCTATGAGTGATAATCAGTGGTCTGAGATGATAAAAACTGAACAAGCCTATGCTGGAAGTGATTCATATTATGCCTTGGAATCCGCAGTAAAGGAGATATTTGATTTTGATAATTTCGTAGTTGTGCATCAAGGCAGAGCTGCTGAAAATATTTTGTTTTCAGTTTTAGTAGATGAAGGCGATTTTGTACCAAATAACATGCATTTTGATACAACAAAGGCCAACGTTAAACATAAAGGTGGAAAACCAGTTGATTTAGTTCAGGATGAAGCATATGAACCTAAAAAACGTTCTGATTTTAAAGGTAACATAGATGTTGAAAGACTTAGAGAATTTATAGAAGAAAAAGGGACTGAAAACATACCTGTAATAATGCTTACTATAACAAACAATACAGGTGGGGGTCAGCCTGTATCGATGAAGAATATCAAGGAAGTATCAGAAGTTTCTTCAGAATATGATATACCTTTCTTTTTAGATGCCTGTAGGTTTGCTGAAAATGCTTATTTTATCAAGCAGAGGGAAGATGGTTATTCCGATAAATCTATACGTGAGATTACTAAAGAAATCTTTTCATATGCTGATGGATTCACGTTCAGTGCAAAGAAAGAAGGTATGGTAAATATTGGAGGACTAATTGGAGTTAAGGATGAGGACCTGCATGAAAAATGCCAAAATCTTGGTATTATCATAGAAGGTTTTCCAACCTACGGTGGTCTAGCATGTAGAGAATTATCAGCTATGGCAGAAGGTTTATACGAATCAACATCTGATGATTATCAGAAATATAGACATCAGCAGGTACAATATATTGCTGATCTCTTAAAGGATGCAGGCGTACCGATAATAGAGCCAGTAGGAGGCCATGCAGTTTTTGTAGATGCTAAAAGATTTTTACCTGATATACCACAAACAGAATTTCCAGCTCAAGCATTGACAGCCCAATTGTATATCGAATCAGGTATAAGAGCTGTTGAACTTGGCACATCAGCTTTTGGTGAAACTGATGAAAACGGTAATGTGGTCCCAGCGCCTGTAGAAAATATGCGTTTGGCCATACCTAGAAGAGTGTATACTCTAAATCAATTAAAATATGTGGCTGAGTCCATAATCGGATTGTATGAAAATAGAGATGAGATTAAGGGATTAGAAAGGACATATGCACCTGAACTTTTAGGTCACTTTATGGCTGAGTTCAAACCTGTAGAGGAGTGACATCCTCACTTTATAATTCTTCTATTTTTGGAAACTGTACTTCGTACCTTCTATTTGGTGAAGGTGAAATCCTGAGTATAATTTCTCTTTTAAGGGTATAGTATTTCCGTCTATCTTCCTTCCTTGATGAAATAATATCGGCGTTCTCAAGTTTATTTAGATGATGTTTTGCTGTTTTTCCATCCATACCTACAAGGTCCATCAACTCTGAAACGTATTTATCTTCTTTTGAGAGTTGGTATAATATTTTTAATCTTGTTTTTGAACCTAAAATTTCTAATGAATCCATGTTCATCTCTCCAAGTATAATTTTCCTAAGTAATTTTATATATAATAAAATTTTTGCTTAAAATGGTGTTAGAAATGGCTGAAATACCAAAAACAAAATCGAAGAAGAGCGAAAAAAGAGTGATTACAAGCGGTGATATGGAACACGAGGTTTATTTGAACAGAGAGCAGATAGCGGATTTCTTGATATCACTCGGTGAACAGATGAAGGAAGGTGATGAAATAAACGTTACTACAGATGAATGGGAGATACCGTTCAAGTTCAGAGAACCTATAGAGTTAGAGATAGAGTATGAAGGATACGGTGAAAAGGAACTGGAGATAGAGCTCGAGTTCAAAGGAAAAAGAGAGGATAAAGCACCGAGCATATCATAAAACCTTTTCTTTCTAACTAATTATTTTTATTCTTATATTATTTATTTAAGTGCGTGTTTAGTTTTATTGTACTATTGAGATTAAATTTAAGATTTAGAGATTTTGCTCCTTTTTAAGAAATAGGTAAGATATATGATGAGAAAAACCTGGATAAGATGCGTCGTAATTTAGGATAATAATAAATCAAATGAATTTATGTTTAATATTATGGTGAAGTGAAAAATATGAATCTGTTTGTCACCACCTTTGAATCCATCGCGGTCCTGATAGGAATCGGAATAGTTGGATTTTGGATAATAAAAAGAAATATTGTTTCTGAGAAGGCTATAGACCTTCTTTCACCATTATCATTAGAGATAGCTCTTCCTAGTCTTATTTTTGTAAATATAATATCTAATTTTTCACCAGGTAGTTTTTCAAATTGGTGGCAGTTACCTTTATGGTGGTTATTATTTACAGTTATAGCTATCGGCCTTTCTTTTCTTGCTTCTTTTATATCAAAAAGTGAAAATAGAGCAGAATTTAGGATATCTTTATTATACCAAAATGCTCTGTTTGTACCATTAGCGATACTGACAGGTATATTTGGATCAAGTTCTAAGATTTTAGTCTATTTATTCATTTTTGCTCTTTTCTATCCTGCTTTCTTGTTCAGCACCTATCATTTATTCTTAGGAGAGAAAAAATTTGTTTTTAGATGGAATAGAGTGTTCCACCCTGTTTTTATCGTTACATTGATAGCTGTTGGTATCAAACTTTTAGGTTTAGGAGGTATGATTCCTTTAGTAATTATGGACATACTAAAATTATTAGGTGGCATGGCAGTACCTTTATTGATGCTTGTAATAGGAGCCAATCTATATGTAGATATTAAAGGAAAAGGTAAATTCAATTTAAAAGAAGTCTTAAAATTTGTAACTATAAAGAATATAATTTTCCCGATGGTATTCTTAGCTGTACTTTTGATAATTAATCCAGGTACATATATAGCCTTGATAATAATCATTCAAGCTGCGTCTCCACCCGTAACTGCAGTACCTGTTTTGACCAAGAAAGCCGGTGGGGATCAAAAATTAGTGAATCAATTTTTCGTGGCTAGTATCTTATCCACGGTTATTACTATGCCTGTATTTATATATCTGTTTGATTTTTTCTTCAACATTCAAATCTGATAAGAAAGATTTATATTTTGAAAGAATAATCATTAAAATGATATGATATCAAAGAGTGTTGGAGGATGTAAGATAGAGGTTGTACAGGGTGATATAACTAATCAAGATACTGATGCGATAGTTAATGCAGCTAATAAAAGATTAGCTCCTGGTGGAGGTGTTGCTGGCGCGATCCATAAAGCGGCTGGTCCTGAATTATGGGATGAGTGTCAAGAATTGAATGGTTGTGAAACCGGTGAAGCTAAAATAACAAAAGGTTATAATCTCAAAGCTGATCATGTAATACATACTGTTGGACCTGTGTATAGTGGTAAAGATTCTGATGAATTAAATTTAAGAAAAAGTTACAGGAGAAGCTTAGAAGTAGCTGTTGAAAATGATATTGAAAGCGTATCTTTCCCAGCAATAAGTACTGGAGCCTTCGGTTATCCCACTAAAGAAGCTGCATATGTGGCCCTTGAGGAGATAAAAGATTTTTTGATAGAAAACGATGAACTTAAATTAATAAAGATGGTCTTGTACAACAAGGAAGATTACAATATTCACGAAGAAGCATTAGAAGAAGTGGTAGCTTAAAAGTTATGGGTAGTTCCTTTATTACACATATGTGCAAAAACTATATATATAATAACACATATGAGTAATAAATGTGATAACATGCCAAGAGGAGATGGAACAGGTCCAGAAGGATTAGGCCCTATGACAGGTAGAGGATTAGGTTATTGTGCAGGTTTTGACAGTCCAGGATTCACAAAGGGAGTAGGTAGAGGTCAAGGAAGAGGATTAGCCAGAGGTCGAGGCCGTGGTATCGGTAGAGGCCTTGCTAGAGGTTTCCGAGGAGGAAGAGGTAGAGGAAGAGGATTCGTTCCTCCAGTTGAAAGACCAGCACCTCCTGCAGTTCCTTATACACAAAGAAGAGTACCTATATATTCACAAGGATATCAACAGGAGAGTTCTCAGACAGGAACTCCTACTTACAGTCAAAGATATACCAAAGAAGATGAAATAAAAGAGTTAAAGGCCTATGCTGATGACCTTAAAAAGGAATTAGAAGAGGTTGAAAAGAGACTCGATGAGATCTCTGAATAAAATCCAACTAAAAACCATTTATTTATTTTGTTATTTTTTCTTCTACAATTATTTCACAGTTCATACTTTTAGCTATTAAGCAGTTGTCTTTAGCCAATTGGATCGCTCTTTTAATCTTTTTTTCAGACTCATTGGATTCGATCACAGGTTTAAGATATATCTTAGTGAATTTCTTTCCATCATCGAGTTCTTCTAGTATACCATCTGTTTCCAGCTCAAAATTTTCGATATTTAAACGCATTTTGTCGCACATCTCTTTAAAGGTAATGGAAAAGCACATCGCTAATGAACCTACAAAAGCGTCCTCAGGATTCAATAATCCATCAATTCCACCAAATTCAGAAGGTTTATGAAAACTGCATGAATATCCGGATTCCATCTTTATTTTACTGTGTATTCCTTCTTCATCTGTCCATTTGGTATTAGATTTATAATTCCAACTCATGGTTTTGCATATATTGAACATAAATAAAAAATTTACTGTTGTTTTTCATTGTTATTTATTGGATTTCTACCTTGTTTCATCTCTTTTATGTAGGGTTTAAGTTTGTGTTCTATATATTTTTTAAGGATTATGAAACTGTATCTTTTGAATATACTATGGTCATCCATCTTAGATAGTTTTGGAATCAGTTCTTCAGAGATATCTAGGTCCTTTTGAATACATTTTGCGAGTAGTTGCCAGTGCTCAGGCAGCATATCCTTTGCCTTGAAGAAATCATCTTCTTGAGACGTACCTAAAGGTACAAACATGAGTGGGACGACGAAGAAATCATTCTCTTCCATTTCATCCATAAGTTCAAGAGTTTTTAACACGTCTTCACTTTTTTCTCCTGGTAGACCTTATGATCAAAGTAGCACAGGGTATCCAATTATTATCGTTTAAAACATTCATAGACCTTTTTACTACGGAGGGCCAATCTTTCACATCGAATGGCTTTGCTTTACCATGTAGATGCTCACTCGCGACTTTGGGCGAACCAGTTTCGATGCCCATCTGGGGGAACAAAAGGGATAATCTTCACTACCGATTTCAAGGAGTTCAGTTATATCTTCGATCAGTTCAGGTTTTGAAGCTACTGACGCAAAGGCACAGTGACTGAAACCTATTTTGTCAGTATATTCTTTTACAGAACCCAATAGTCCCATAATTTTATGCGGTTTAGGAACTAATTTTTTTGCTCCATATCTTAAAACATCTTCAGCATGCAGCATTGCTAATTCATTTCCATGTTCACAGTTTATCTTTATCTCCTTCAGTATATCATCCTTTGGTCTATGTCTCAAATTTAAAAGTGTAGGATTACAAAAATCACATCCTCTTCCACATCCTCTGCTTATTTCGACCAAACCATTAATTGTAGGACCTTTTATATTTGGTATATCTTCAACCGGTACTACATCACCCTTTACTTTTTTAGGGGGTTTTTCATCTTTTAATACTTTATCGAATATATCTTTTGCAACTTTTTCACCTTCACCTATAACAATCGTATCTATTCCATATTTTTTCATTATTCTTTTATCATCAAGCTGCCAGGTTCCCGGTCCTCCTACAATTATATTTACATGATATTTTCTTAACAATTTATTATTAACCAGTTTTTTAAAGTATAGTGAACTATATGGCTCACCACCTACCAAAGATGAAAAAGTTGTCGATGCAGGTCCTAATCCTAAAGGGTCGTGAGTTGTTATCCCGATGGCTTTTGTCTTTTCTCCTATGACTTTATTTAGATGATCTGGATGAGCAACTACTACATCATTTTCTGAGTAACCATTGTTAAGAAGGCAAGCCTCTATTTTCCTACTTCCACAATGCCCATATTCCATTATACCTTGATTTTGAGGTGAGGGAGGTGAAAATATGGTATTGAAAATGATATTGGGCAAAATTTTAGGAAAAGTTGCTCCGAAACCGATAAATTCACTACCGTTATAATCTGAGGCAAGGGTTCTATCGGTTGTTAGAACCATTGGATAACCCTTATTATTGTTAGACATTTTAGAATTAACTTTCATCCCCACACCTCCTAGATTTGGTCAATTAGGTCCTAATCAACCAGTTAGCTTACCATGAGGATACAATTGCATAATCATTTTGGCAAGACCATAAAAATAAGCATTTTTCCAAATTTATTTATAAGGTTTAAAGTGTTTATATGAATGATGCCAGGAAGAAGAAGAGGTAGAAGAAGGGGAAAAAGAAGAGTAGGTTGGGTCCCACAAAAAAAATCTTTTTACCCTGAACAAGACGAAGGTACTTCTGAGATTGTTTTGAAAGTTGAAGAGGTAGAAGCTGTTAGATTAGTTGACTTAGAAGGTCTAACCCAAGAAGAAGCAGCTCGTGAGATGGGTATTTCAAGGAAAACTTTTTGGAATGATTTGAAAAGTGCAAGAGAAAAAATAGCTAGGGCTTTGACAGAAGGTAAAATAATAAAAATAGAGGGTGGAAGTTACTACTATGAATAGTTTTTAGGAATATAATTTATTCACTTCCTCAAGGACACTTTTTCTAACATTTTCTGGAGTAAATTCTTCTAAATGTCCTGGAACCTCTGCTATTTTTAATCCATTTTCTTCTAGATATTCTAATGCTGATAATGTTTTATCTTTGAATTCATTTAATCTAGATCTTATCTTTTCCTCAGTGTCATCCGATCGCTGGATAACTTCTGTATCACATTCTTTACAATATTTACCTTCTTTTGGTGGATCATATTTTAGGTGATATACTTTTCCACATTCGGGACATATCCTCCTTTTTGTAGTTCTTTCAATAATCTTCTCATCTGTATTTTTAACCCATAATATGAAATCGATTTCCGTATTTTTTTCCTCTATTAAATCTAGCAGGAATTTAGATTGGTCAATAGTCCTTGGATAACCGTCTAAAACCTGGTTTTCATATCTTTTTTTACCAAAATATGATTCGAAGAGAGCATTAGTTATCCTATCTGGAACGAAAAGTCCTCTATCAACAAAATATTTTGCCTTTAATCCTAGGATGATATCTTTGTTTTCAGTCCCTAATTCATCAGAGATTTTTTTGTTTTCTATAAAACGTTCTTTTTTATCGTTCCAAAATTTAGAAAGGTCTCCATCATAATCGTACTCATCGAACTTTTTGAGATAAGCTCTGAAAATATCTCCAGTTGAAAGTTGTTCCATATCATACTCATCCAATAAAACATCTATTCTGGGTTGTTTACCTGCTCCACTTTTTCCGGTTACTATAACGTTTGTTAATTCTTCAGGTAAGTTTTCGTACATCATCATCGATTATAAAGAATTGAATCTTGATATATAAGGGTGTTCAATTTTAAATTTTGATGGGCAATAAATTAATATATACCATCTTGAGTAGCCCCAAAAAATCCCAGGTGTTTACTATGATATCATATATATTGGCCTTCTTAGTTATGTTGAACCCGTTCTTGGTATTCGTTTATGTTAAGGATGTACGAGAGCAGCTTCCTGATAGAGATTACTACAGAGTGATTAATAAAGCCAATATCTTATCATTTATTGTTTACATTTTCTTCGCTGTATTTGGGGGATACTTTTTTAAAAGTATTCTACAGATAAAATTTGAATCTTTTAGAATATTCGGTGGCCTGATATTTGTTTCAACGGCATTGGTATTGATGGTTCACGGAAAAAAGTCATTTGTTTCCTTGAGAGGAAATTTAGATGATATCGCATCTGAAGTTGCCATACCTTTCATGGTTGGTCCCGGGACTATTTCTATAAGTATCATAATAGGAAATGATCTGGCCATATATTCTGCCATATTGATTATAGGTTTAGCAATGTTGATCAATTATGGTATTATATATATACTATCTAAGATGAGAAAAAGAGTTTTAGATAAAAGTGCAAGGAAAACTTTTGATAAAAAATTAAATGTAGTTTTAAGATTGATGGGTTCATTTGTAGGCGCAATAGGCATTAATATGATAGTAATTGGTCTTCAAAATCTATATGGCTTATGAGCAAATTAATAATTATTCAGTGACTGTTTCAATCGAAAAGGAAACATTCAAACCATCTAAAGTAGAGTGAATTTTATCAGCGAACCAAATGGCATCTTTAACAGTTGCATTATCCCCCCAATCGTAAACCATATCGTACTCACCTTTTTGGGGTTCAAATCCAAGTCCGTACAAGATATCGATTACCTCAGAAGGCTTTTCACCTTCACTGTTGAATACTAACTTTAGATAGGTTTTCATTAATATACTATACGCTTTCTTATTATTAATCTTTTATCATTCTTTATTTTCAACGTATCTTTTACCAATTATATACATCTCAGAGCTGGAATCCCTAGATGCCTCTGGTGAAGTAGCTTGAGCGAATTCAAAACAGTCCTTGACCTGGTCTAGATAGGTCTTGAAATCTTCACCCTGAAAAACTTTGACGACAAAATCTCCACCTTTTTCAAGTGTTTTATGACAAAATTCAAGGGCTTGTTGAGCTAAGTATATAGACCTGGCATGATCCATGGTATAATTACCTGAAATATTAGGAGCCATATCTGAGATCACAACATCTACTTTATCAGCGATTATAGATAGTCTATTAATCACTTCTTCATCTCTCATATCACCCTCATAAGTGCTTACACCCTCTATATCTCTCATTCTTTCCAGGTCTATTGCTACAACATTGCCTTCACCGACTTTCTCTACTGTATATTCACTCCAACTTCCCGGAGCTGCGCCTAGATCAACTACAACGTCTCCTTTTGAAAAAATGTTGAATTCCTCATCTATTTGCTTTAGTTTATAAACAGCTCTAGACCTATACCCTTCTTTTTTAGCTTTATGATAGTATCCATCTTTTTTCTTGTAAGCACACATCTATCTTCAATCAGCCCTTGAGATACTTAACTATTTTTGTTCTCTTTACTACGTAAACTATATATTAAATAAATAATATATTAAATATCGATGAAGGTATTATTGATAGATGACGAATTATCATTTATTGAGCAGACAAAGTTATTTCTAGAAAAAGAGAAGGAGGATTTTGATGTCGAAATCCTGACTGATCCTACTAAAGCAATAGAGATGATAAAAGAAGATAGATATGATGCTGTAGTTTCGGATTATCAAATGCCTGAAGTCGATGGATTAGAATTATTGAAAAAGATCAAAAGGAAGTTAGATTTTAAAATACCTTTCATTTTTTTCACAGGAAAGGGCAGAGAAGAAGTTGCCATGAAAGCATTAAATTTGGGTGCAGATGTTTATCTTAAAAAAGGAGGAGATCCAAAATCCCAGTATGGTGTATTAGCAGAATCGATAGAACAGCAGGTAGACCATTATAGAACCAAAGAATATCTGAGAAAGACAAGGTTGGAATATAAGAATCTGATAGATAGTATCAGTGATATGTTATTTGTACATGATTTTGAATGTAATATAATAATGGTTAATCAAACTGCTGTTGAATTATTGGAATTCAAAGAAGAGCAGTTAGAGGGAATGTCTCTTGGTAATATATTAGATTTAAAGCAAGTTGAAATTATTAAAGATTTGATAGAAGAAATAGATGAAGATGAAGAATTGGTATTTGAAGGAAAGATACAAACTAAATCCGATAATAAGATTCCAGTTGAAATAAGTACTTCAAATATAACTTATAGGGATGAAAAAAGGATTTTAAGTGTTATAAGAGATATATCTGAAAGGAAAAGGGCAGTAAAACAATTACATAAAATTATTAAAGATTATAACAAATAGTCTTCTATTATAATACAAAAAATTTAAATAATTTATTATAGTATGTTAATAAAGGTAAGGGAAGTAATATCCAATATATGAAAATCAGCCTAGTGTTTGGTGAATATTTCCAGCACTAGATGGATCTAAAAATTGGTGAGAGTATTGAGTGTATATAAGAAGAAGATAATAATGTTAGGAGATCCAGCAGTAGGAAAAACATCTTTAGTGAGACGATTTGTTTTTGATGAATTTGATGATGATTATCTGACTACTTTTGGGACTAAACCAGTTAAAAAAGTAATTGATTTAGGTGAAGATACTGTAAATTTAATAATTTGGGACATTGCTGGACATATAACAGAATCTCTTTCTTCCAGGTATTTTTCTGGTTCTAGCGGTGCAGTTATAGTATGTGACCTGACTAGAAAAAGAACTCTCAACTCTGTTGAAAAATGGTATTCAAGACTGCTGAAAACAGAGGGTAAAATTCCTGTAAAACTTTTATTAAATAAATCTGATATTGAGGGATGGGACTTCGTGATGGATGACTTAAATCACAAAGAGATGGATCCAGTCGTTACGAGTGCAAAAACAGGAAATAATGTTGAAAGATCTTTTAAAAAACTAGCAAACGAAATAATTTAATAGATAGCTTAAATCCTTCCAAAATCTTTTATTTAAGATAAATTATTTACTATTATGTCATCTAAGAATGTATTTGATAGGGTGATGAAGGAGATAAAGAAGGTCCGTGATCCTGGAGAAAAACCTGAGGATGATCTATTTTCTATGGACAAGTATATATGTGATCTTTGTCAGGGAGTAAGAGGTAGAGAAGAGATCACGCAATGTGGTTTTTGTGGACGTTGGGTATGTAAGGGTGAAAATTCTTGCTGGAACGAAGAATTTAATGCTTGTGAAAGCTGTAGTGGAATTATAAAATTAGCTAAAAATAGTGTAGATGATAATGAAAGTAATGCCCAAAAGGAGGAAGATGGAGATGGATGATGTAGAAGATGTTTATGATGCTTTCGAGTGGCGAGAAAGGTTGATGAAAATCGAAGGTATAGAAAGATACACTCCTGATAGGAGAAAGTTTGATTTATGGATAACTTTCATATTAGGGTTCATTATTGGAGTGTTAGTGATGGGGATGTTAGTCCCTGAATTGGTAGAATTAATTTAAGGTGATACGATGAAGATATTGTTAATACATTCAGATTATCTAAGATACGAAGTTAAGAAAAAGACTCCCGTTGCAGAGGATATAGAAGAAGAGATGAAAAAAGGCAGCATGGAAGAATGTCTTTCAGTTTTTACTGCTGTCGAGAAGAAAGATGAAGGAAATGAAGATAACATAATCGAAAAAGGATATGATGAGATCATCTCTACAGCAAAGGAGTTAGGTGTGGATAAAATAATGGTATATCCGTATGCTCATTTGAGTTCAGATCTTTCAAACCCAGATACTGCTGTTCAAGTATTGAAAGGATTGGAAGAAAAGCTGTCGGAAGAATTTGATGTACATAGATCTCCTTTTGGATGGTATAAAGCTTTTGAGTTGAGTTGTAAGGGCCATCCTTTATCAGAGTTATCCAAAGAAATATTACCTGATGAGGAAGATGAAGAAGTAGTTTCTAAAGCATTAAAAGCTGAAGAGGAAGTTGAATCCACTTGGGGTATTCTTGATGTCGATGGTGATTTTCACGAAATAGAAGTAGATGGTACAGAAGTAAGTGGATATGACTTCGAAGGAAATGAAAAGTTAAAAGAATTTGCCATTTACGAAGCTGGAGAGAAAGAGAAAAGAGGCATGGAATCACCTCATATCAAGATAATGCAGCAGCATGAATTGGTAGATTATGAAGAAGGCTCCGATCCAGGTAATCTAAGATATTATCCGAAGGGAAGGATGATAAAGGGACTGTTGGAGGACTATGTTAGTGAAAGAACAAGGAATTATGGAGCCATGGAAATAGAGTCACCGATAATGTACGATATGAATCATCCTACTTTGAAGAGCTATTTGAATCGCTTTCCAGCAAGACAGTATAATATAAAGACACCTGATAAAGAGGTGTTCTTGAGATTTGCAGCATGCTTTGGTCAATTTTTGATGGGTAAAGATATGACCATATCTTACAAAAATTTACCAGTGAGATTGTATGAATTGACCAGGTACTCGTTCAGGGTTGAGCAGAGAGGTGAACTGACCGGGCTGAGAAGGTTAAGGTCTTTTACAATGCCTGATTCACACGCACTTTGTGGTAATCTAGATCAGGCTAAAAGTGAGATGATGATCAGGATGGACCTCGCTAAATCGGTTCTCAATAATATAGGGATAAATGTGCCTGATGAACTAGAATTTGTAATTAGATGTACTAGAGATTTCTTTGATGAGAATAAGGACCATCTTGAAAATCTAGTCGAAAATTATCAAAAACCAGCATTGATAGAGATATGGAATGAGAGATTCTTTTATTTTGTATTAAAATATGAATTCAACTTCATAGACCCGCTTGGAAGGGCAAGTGCTCTAGTTACAGATCAAATAGACGTCGAAAATGGTGAGAGATATGGAATCACTTACGTTGATGAGGATGGATCAGAAAAGCATCCATATATCTTACACCTTTCACCGAGCGGTGCTATTGAAAGAGTGATGTTCACTTTATTAGAACAGGCATCTATGCAGGAAAATGCAGGTGAAAAGCCCAGACTACCATATTGGTTATCTCCAACACAGCTGAGATTTGTTCCGATATCTGACGACGAATTGGATTATGTTAAAGACTTATCTGAACAATTTGAGAATGTTAGGGTAGATATCGATGATACTGATAGGACAGTTGGCAAAAAAATAAGAGATGCTGAGAAAGACTGGATACCTTTTACAGCAGTAATTGGACCCAAAGAGATTGAAAGTGGAAAATTATCAGTAAGAGTAAGAGGAGAAGAGAAACAAAAAGACATGGAAATCGAGGAACTCAGAAAGCTGTTAAAAGAAAAACAAGCTGGTATGCCCTTCCGGGATCTACCGATACCAAAGATGTTAACGGACAGACCTATATTCGTTGGATAAAACCACTTTTTTTTTCTTATTTCTACATTTATTTTTTTAATATTTAGTCTATATACTTTTATTCAAAATAATTTAGATATCACTTGATCATTACCTATATATATTCATCAAAGGCAAAGACTTTAGAACTCTATATATATTAAATTTGCGAGATTTTATATAGTTTTAATTCAATACCTATTTGAAATTAAGAACTAAAATAGGGGAGATATTGATATGAGTGATATAGAAGAAATTTTAGATGCAATGGAAGAGTTGGGAATACCTAAAGAAGACCCAAAGGATCTACCTACTTCTGATAAGACATTTCCAGATGGTACGAATTACAGGATGGAGGTATCCGGTGTTGAACGTCCTTCCACCTTGAAAGCTTTGATAGAAGAAAAAGAAAAGAGAGACATACCTATACATAGGTTGATAAGTACGGTCATGGGAAGCACACTTCTATCAGATGATGAATTAGAAGAGTTTGCACAACTCGCCCATGACGCGGATATGGAAGTTATCATCACACCAGGACCAAGAGCTAGTTGGAATACAGGAAGACAGATAGCAACACCAGAAGGCGCTTTATCAGGATTGAGAGTGAGGGGTTCAGATAATATAGTATACCTATTAAAGGACATAAAAAGGTGTATAGACTTTGGATTTAGGGGTTTCTTGGTTACGGATGAAGGTGTTCTTTGGATGGCTAATGAGTTGAAAAAGAAAGGTTTGATACCTAAAGATGTAACTTTCAAGGTATCAATTTATGCAGGCCATGCAAATGCAGCAGGAGGTAAATTATTAGAAAGATTAGGAGCTGGAACTTTTAATCCGTTGGGAGATTTAAGTGTTCCAATGTTCGCATCTATAAGACAGGCTATCGACATTCCTATCGATGTTCACATATATTTAGCTGAATCTATGGGCGGTTTCAATAGATTTTATGAGGGGCCTGATCTTGCTAGAGTAGCATCACCTTGTTATTTCAAGATAGAGCCAGGTACTGCATTAGCTGCCGGAGGAGGAATTTATAAACCATGGACTGATCCTGATTCATTAGCATTTCTAGCGAAAGAGAAAGTAAAATATGCAGAGATAATCCATGATATAATACAGAAGGAATATCCACAGCTTAAACTTTCAAAGCAAGGGGCGAAAGGCTTACGAGTTCCAAAACCATAGAGTGTGGATTTTATGAGAAGAGGGATATTAGCTGATTCTTCCATGCTCAGGGGTGAACCTCCGTTAGAGTATTTAGCGAAGGCTAACAAGCTGGAACGTCAAGGTAAAGAGGTTGTCCGATTCGAGATAGGCCAGCCTGATTTTGATACACCTGAAAATGTTAAAGAAGCTGCGATAAAAGCACTACGGGAAGGATTTACTCACTATGTTCCATCAGATGGTATCCCAGAATTGAAAGAAGCTATACAAGAAGACATAGAAAGATCGAGAGGTTTTAAACCTACATTAGATCAAATTTTAGTTCTACCTGGAGCAAAGCCAGGTCTGTATTTTTCACTTATATCAACGATTCAAAAAAGGGATGAAGTGATATACCAGAACCCATGTTTTTTTACATTCGATTCAATGGTTGGGTATATGGGTGCGAAGAAAGTTCAAGTTCCACTATATGAAGAGAATGAATTTAGGATGACTCCTAAAGAAGTAAAAGAAAGGATCACAGTTGATACAAAGATGATAATAATAAATTCACCTCAAAATCCTACAGGAGCAGTTCTTACAGAAGATGACATAAAAGCAATAGCTGAGATGGCTGCTGATAATGATATCTACATACTGTCTGATGAGATATACAGTAAAATGTATTATGAAGGGTTAGAACATAATTCTCCATCTTATCTAGATGAATGTAATGAAAGAACGATCATAATAGATGGATTTTCAAAAGCATACTCTATGACTGGATGGCGTTTAGGTTATGCAGTGGCACCAGAGGAAATAATACATGAGATGGAACTACTATTGGCTGATGCGATCTCCTGTACTACATCCTTTGCACAGAAAGGAGCAGTTGAAGCATTAAGAGGCCCTCAAGATTTTACAAAGATGATGATGGAAGAATTTACGAAAAGAAGAAATGCTCTTGTCGAGGGGATCAATGAAGAGGTTCCTGGGATGAGCTGCATTTATCCAAAAGGAGCATTCTACGCATTTCCAAATATAAAGGAAACAGGCATGACCAGCGAAGAGGTTGCTAAATACATGCTTAATGATGCAGGAGTTGCTTTATTGCCGGGAACTGCTTTTGGAAGTCAAGGTGAAGGATTCCTGAGGATATCGTACGCTCAATCGTTAGATATGATAGAAAAAGGCATAGAAAGGATGAAAAAGGCGATGAATGAAAAACTATAAAACTTCTTTATTTTATTTATAAGTCTAATTTACCTGTTTTGAAGGGTAACTTTTATATCTATGAAGTATTTACATTCGGATGAATCCTGCGAGGAAATAATTATGGGAAATATAAGGCCAACATACATAAAAAGAGTAGCAATCGAGCTTGTCGATAAGTATCCAGAAGAGTTCAGCACTGAAGATTATGACAAAAATAAAGAGAAAGTAGAAGAATTGACAAATGTAGAATCTAACCAGATGAGAAACAAGATCGCAGGCTATATAATGAGGTACCTCCAGAGAGGTAATTAAATACCTTTATATCTGTTATTATTCTTTTTTGATTTTTAACCTAAAAATTAATAAATCTAAGTACTAGTTTGAAATCTATTATGGATATATCATTTAATAAGAAAACTTTGATTACTTGTGTTTTAGTAGTCTCGTTTGTTATCATTTTATATTTTGTCAACGAGGCCAATTATCTGTTTTATCATAATTTCGTTGAATTTTTTAGTATAGTTATCGCATTTGTGATATTCACGATCGCTTGGCATACTAGAAAGCATAATGAGAATAATTACCTATTGTTACTTGGATCTGCATATCTTTTTATTGGTATGTTGGATTTTATTCACAGTCTTAGTTATGAAGGGATGGGTGTTTTTAGTTTTGCATCAGCTGATATCCCAACCCAGCTTTGGATTTCAGCAAGATATTTAGAGGCTTTTACTCTTTTAATAGCTCCTTTACTCTTAAGCAGAAGAAAACTAGATATCAAAATTTCTTTACTAGGATATGGGGTGGTTACTTTTATTTTGATATTGAGTATATTTTATTTTGATATATTTCCTACAACTTATATTCAGGGTGAAGGGCTAACTTTTTTCAAAAAAGCTAGTGAGTATATGATTTCTATTATCTTGATAATAGCTATTTATTTTCTTTTTAAAAATAGAGAATATTTTGAGAAAAATATATTTCACATTTTGACTGCAGCTATTATTTTTACTATATTTGCTGAGGTATCGTTTACATTTTACGTATCAGTGTATGGATTTTCTAATTTTGTAGGACATCTCTTTAAATTGTTTTCATTTTACTTTATCTACAGGGCTTTAGTACTCACCACAATGAAAAATCCTTATGAGATGATGTATAGAAGGCTGAAAGATACTAAAGATGAACTTGAACGTATAATAGAAGGTATGAATGATGCTGTATACTTACATGATACTGAGGGAAACATAATCAAGGTGAATGAAGCAGCACAAAAAGAAGTTGGATATTCAAAAGATGAACTATTAGATAAGAATGTAAAAAAACTTGATCGAAGAGACTTTAACAGCAGACTTGAAGAAAAAGTTAAAGAGCTAAAACTTTCAGGGAATGCTAAGTTCAGGTCAGTACATGTGACGAAGGATGATGAAGAAGTACCGGTCGAAGTGAATTCAACACTTTTAAAATACAAAAATAGAGAACTAGTTTTAAGTGTAGTCAGGAATGTCACTGAAAGAGTAGAAGCACAAAAAAAGTTACGTAAATCTAGGAAATTTTTACAGGAGTCAATAGACTCTATATTAGCAAATATTGTTATAATAGATGAAAGCGGAGAAATATTGAAAGTCAATGAAAGATGGAAAGAATTTGCAGATAATAATGATTTATCGTGGGAAGATTATGGCATAGGACATAATTACTTAGAGCATGTAAAAACATCTTCTGGAGAGTCTTCAGAAGGATCTGGTGCTATTTATGAAGGGATTAAAGAAGTTATCAATGGTTCAAAAGAGGTTTTCTATCATGAATACCCATGTCATTCACCAGATAAGAAAAGATGGTTTATGATGACAGTATCACGTTTTACCGTGGAAGGTCAAATACGAGTTATTATTTCACATGTTAATATAACAGAAAGAAAAAAAGCAGAGCTAGAATTAAAATTAAAGGAAAACGCCATCGAATATTCCATCAATGCTATGGCTATTGCGGATGAGAAAGGATTTTTGAGCTATGTAAATCGGTCCTTTTTAAGCATGTGGGGATATGATAAGAAAAAGGAAGTCATAGGAAAACAGATAACTGAGTTTTGGCAGAATAGTGCTTTAAATAAAGTTATATTGGAAAAACTACGATCCCGAGGTATTTGGACAGGAGAGCTTAGAGCTGAAACTCGAGAAGGGGAGGAGTTTTTAGTACAGGTCTTGGCAAGTACTTTTAGAGAGGAAGAGGATAACTCAGAAAAGATTATCGCTTCATTTGTTGATATAACTCAGAGAAAAAGAAAAGAAGAAGAACTGAAAAAAGCGCTTCAGGAATTGAAAGAATCAAATAAAGAGCTAAAAGAGACACAGGAGAAACTTTCACATGCAAACAAAATGGCTGCTATAGGACAACTAGCTGGTGGTGTAGCCCATGAACTCAATAATCCTATGACAGCTGTTTCCATTTATTCTGATATGCTTTTGAATGATCTAGATGAAGAAGAATTTCAGTGTACAGATGAAGATGTTTTGAATAGATTTTCAGAACGGA
>CAZEXI010000022.1:0-31888 GCA_964516805.1 uncultured Thermoplasmata archaeon | reverse complement strand
AGATGTGTTTACAAATAGCTCTCGTCATCCGTTGTATGCTTATGTTAATGTACCATAAGGTGAAGAAAGAAAGTACGTAAGATCATTTGAAAATAAAACCACTGTTTCCTCTGCATACCGAGTAAATGAAAATGCTTAAGTTAATGGATGATTAAAATAGGTATAAAAAATTATAGGGTGTATTATGGTATGGATTGGTAAGGATGTAATCAGATATCTTAATAAGGTCCACTTCTATGAAGCTTCAGATATACCAAATAATGCTGTTGAACGACATTTCTCAAACACTAATCTAGAGTTAGTCAATAATAAAGATAACTTTGAAAATAATTTCTTTGCTATCGCTTCTTATCATAATAGGAATATATCACCAAAAAGTTGACATGCTTGACCGCATGAATTATATAATTAGGATTATAATCCATAAATCGGTGTATCTATGAAAGAAGACCTAGTTATCTCAATCGGCGGTTCAATAGTTTTGCCAGATGATGATGACCTCACTTACTTGAACGAACTTATCGAAATACTGAAAAATATTTCAGATGATTACAATCTTTATATCGTTGTTGGAGGAGGGAGTACTGCTAGAAAGTACATCAACTGGGGAAGAGAACTTGGAGCTGACGAAGCCACTTTAGACGAACTTGGAATAGATACATCAAGATTGAACGCAAGACTTTTGATAATAGGATTGGGAAAGGATACGTATCCGGTAGCTGCTAAAAATTTCGATGAAGCAATCTCAGCTGGCAATCATTATTCTGTAGTCGTGATGGGTGGAACTCATCCAGGACACACGACAGATGCTGTTGCTGCAATGCTTGCTGAGAGGCTGAAAGTGGACCGATTGATCAATGCTACTTCCGTGGACGGAGTTTACACAGCGGACCCTAATAAGGATGAAAATGCCGAGAGGATAGAAGAGTTGGATTTTGATGAACTGATAGATATTGTATCAAAGGGTCCAGGAGGAGCAGGACCAAACGTAGTTTTTGACCCAATGGCTGCTAAGATAATAAAAAGAGCAGATATCGAGACATGTATCGTTGATGGAAAAGATTTAGATGAATTTGAAAATGCAATAAGGGATCTTGAGTTCCATGGTACTAGGATCAGATGAGCACCTTTTTAATACTTTATATCTGAGGCATATATAGTCTAAATAGATTATATAGGTAAACATAAAATATGTACCCTATATTCTAAAAATCGTTGTTAATATGTTCGGTTTATCAGCATTCGAACTAACGATTCTTTTAGCAGGGCTGGCCGCAGGACTGTACATGGCATGGAACATAGGTGCAAATGATGTAGCAAACTCCATGTCTACCGCAGTAGGTGCAGAAGCGATCACATACAAACAGGCCATTATTATAGCATCTGTTTTAACAGTTGCAGGTGCTGTTCTGGTAGGTGGTCATGTTACAGCGACCGTCAAAGGCGGGATTTTTGACCCAACTGAATTTTCTAGTAAAAAATTAGCTTTGGGTGGACTGGCAGCTGTTATAGCATCAGGATTATGGGTAACTATAGCCACCTGGCAGTCATTACCGATATCAACATCACATTCTATAATTGGAGGTATGATGGGATTCGGACTTGTAGCTGGTGGACCGGCTATCATATCTTGGTTTACTTTAGGTAAAGTTGTATTGAGTTGGATTACGTCACCATTGCTTGGAGCTCTTCTGGCATATATTATTTTCAACATAATAGTAAAAGTAATTTTTAACTCAGATGATTCTTTTGAGACAGCTAGGAAAACAACCCCATTTTTCTTAGGAGCTACAATGTTTATTATCACACTTTCTTTATTCTTTGATACCGCTCTGGATAACCAACTTTTTGGAAGAAATCTTCCATTTCTAGAAGCGTTAGGGATCGCTGCTGTAGTTGGAGTTGTTATAGGTTTAGTAGGCCAATTCTTTATAAGAAGGGGTATAGAAAAAAGTAAAGATGATGGATATGAGGATGTTGAGAAAATATTCAGTAGGTTACAGGTTATGACATCATGTTTCGTTGCTTTCTCACACGGTGCTAATGATGTGGCTAATGCTATAGGTCCTTTGTTGTTAGTAGTTAAAAATACTGTAGGCGATAGTATGCCGTTCTTCTTAGGAAATGATTATCTATTATTGATGGGCGGTCTTGGTATTGCTGTAGGAATCTCTACATGGGGATACAAGGTCATCAAAACAGTAGGATTCAGAGTTACTAAATTAACAAATACCAGGGGATTTTCAGTAGATTTCGGAGCAGCAACAACTATCATAGCTGCTAGTAAATTAGGTATGCCGATATCAACAAGTCATACTGTAGTTGGAGCAGTTTTTGGTGTTGGACTCGCCAGAGGTGTCGAAGCAATAGATCTATCAGTACTTAAAAAAATTGTAGTATCTTGGGTAATTACCGTACCTATAGCTGCTATCACATCGGTAATTTTATATTTAGGAATGATGCAATTTGCATAAAATTAAAATGAAATAAAAATGGTGTTTATCACATGGGCGCAAAGTTTAGAAGATCAAGTTTGGAAGATACGTTATTCGAATCACCTTTTGATGGGTTGAGTAAACATTCTAAAATAATAAAGAAAGCTATAGCAGAGCTAAAAAAAGGAGTAGACCTGTACACAGAGGGTGAATTTGAAAAGGCTGAAGAGCGTTTTAAAAAAGTATCAAAATTGGAGCATAAAGCTGATAAGATCAAAATAGAGATTAGAGAAAATCTACCAAGCTTTATATTCATGCCTATCACAAGGGATGATTTCTTAAGTTTATTGAGGGAAGCAGATTCTATCTTGGACCATGCTGAAGATGTCGGTGTTTTACTTCCGATGAGAGAAGAAGAAGTTCCTGATATTGTATGTGATGATTTTAAAAAATTTTCATCTAAAGTGTTTGAATCAGTTGAATTATTCGAAGAGATGATGGATACCTTCTCAGACCTATTAGAATCTTCATTCAGTAACAAAACAAAGGAAGAAGCAAGGGAGCTGCAGAAAAAAATCAGTCATAAAGAGTACGAAGCTGATAAAGAAGAGAAGAAGATATCTAAGAAATTATTCAATTACGATGAAATGCCACTGACCGCTGTACATCTATTAAAGGTAGTTGACAGAATGGATTCAATAGCAGATCATGCTGAAAATGTTGCAGATAGTATCGACTCTATTTTAGAATCTAAATAAACCGGGTAAATCCTAAATAGTGGTACATATTATTTTAAAATATGCCTGAAACTAGAAAGGTCCAAATCACTGGTGGATCCACATATATAGTTTCTTTACCTAAGTCGTGGGTAGTGGAAAAGGAGATCGATGCCGGAGATTCACTGATTTTAGCACCGCAGGAAGATGGCTCTATAGTTGTAAGTCCTGAGAGAGAATACGAAAAAAAGGCGAATATAAAGGAGATGGACATAACTGATGAAAATCCAGATTCATTGATAAGAAGTTTGATAGGTACATATATGGCGGGATTTTCTAAAATAGATCTGACAGCAAAAGGCAGTATAAAACCTGAACTTAGAAGAGCGATAATGAAATTTACAAGGATGGTGATCGGACCAGAGGTTATTGAAGAATCTGAAGGAAGGATCATCTTAAAAGATCTTATAGACCCTTCTGAGTTTTCCCAAAGAAAGGGACTTCGAAGGATGTATTTGATAGTAAAAAAGATGCATGAAGAGTCTATCGAATCATTTTACAATGAAGATATCGAACTAGCAAATGATATCATTGAAAGAGATACAGATGTTGATAGATTATACTGGATGATTACAAAGCATTACAACATGTTGCTTTCAAATCCAAGATTGGTAGAGAGTTTAGAGATATCTAGAGAAAGAAGTCTGAGTTATATGCTCGTATCTAGAGCCATGGAAAGAATAGGAGACCACGCAGTAAGGATAGCTAAAAACACTATCAATATGGATAATGGAATAGATGAAGATACGAAAAAAGAGATAAAAGATGAAAGTGACCTGGTATTAGAAATGCTGGAGAGATCAGCTGAAGCCTTTTTCAAAGAAGATCTTGATGGAGCTAATGAGGCGATAGGTTTAGGAGAAGATCTAGAGGGGATAAACCATAAACTTATGAGTGAGGTAAAGCAAGAAAAGAAAAAGAATGTCACCCCACTGTCATACATACTTGAGAGCATATATAGGACAGGCTCTTACGCTGAGGACATCTCAGAGATAAGCATCAATTATATCATGTCCAGTTAGATAAGGTATTTATTTAGTATTTAGTATATGCTCAAATATAAATACAATAAGAAAAGTGTGGAATCGTCAGAAAAAATATCATTTGTATGGTGAAGGTTTCATGGTAAAAAAAGCGATAGTTCTAGCAGCAGGAAAAGGAACAAGGTTAAAACCGATAACCAATGCTATACCAAAAGAGATAATACGGGTAGGAAAGAACCCAGCTATAGAACATGTGTTGAAGGTACTCAAAGCTGGTGGGATTGAAGATGTATTATTGATAGTTGGAAGAAAGAAGCACGCTCTTATAGATTATCTAGGCTCAGGTGAAAGACTCGGTTTAAAGATATATTATAGGTTGCAGGAAGAACCAAAGGGAACAGCTCATGCAGTTTCATTGGGTGAAGATTTTATCGGAGAGGATGAAGATTTTGTAATAATGTATGGGGATAATTATTTTACACCCTATGAAACGATGGAAGATATAGTCGATTTTCATCGAAAGAAAGCTGGAGGAGGAACATTAGTTTTGCATCCTGTAGATGACCCTACAAGATTTGGTGTTGTTGATATAGATGAAAACAGTGAGATTCATGGGATGATAGAAAAACCCTCTATGCAAGAAGCACAGCCCTATAAAGTGAACGATCACTGGTTAAATATTGCAGGACTGATGATCGTTAATTCAAAAGTGTTCGATTATATAAATAAAACAGAACCAGGTAAAAACGGAGAGATCTGGCTAACTGATTCGATAGAGATGATGAGAAAAGATAGTAACGAGTTCTATGGTTACAAATTTGAGGGTAAAAGGTTCGATATAGGGACCTTTGAATCACTTAGAGAAGCTGATGAGTTAGAGATACAAAGACAAAAAGAAAAGAAAGGAGAGTAGAATGGAAGTATCTGTAGTTTTACCAGTTTATAATGAAGAAAAAAATATCCGTAAACTTAATCAAGAGATCTACGAAGTGATGAGTAACAACTATGATGAATGGGAGATTATTTTTGTAGATGATGGATCAAGTGATTCCAGTTATAGTGAATTGAAGAAGATAAGAGAAAAAGACCAACACGTAAAGATAGTAAAATTCAGAAAAAATTTTGGGCAAAGTGCAGCTTTATCTGCAGCTTTTGACTATGCTGAGGGCGATGTGATCGTATCCTTAGATGCAGATCTTCAGAACGATCCCAGAGACATTCCTAGATTGATAAAAAAATTAGAAGAGGGATATGATTGTGTATCTGGATGGAGGAAGAACAGGAAAGATCCAGTTGGGAAAAGGTTTGCTAGCTGGGTCCAAACTCATCTTTCGATGAAGACTGGGCCTGATATACATGACTTCGGTTGCACCTTAAAAGCTTATAGAAAAAAAGCTGTACAATCGATAAATCTCTATGGTGAGGGTCATAGATATATACCAGCAAAACTTCATAAAAATGGTTTTAAGATCACTGAGATTGTTGTAAATCATAGAGAAAGAAAGTTTGGAAAGACTAAGTACGGTTTCAATAGATTGTTCAAGGGATTCTTTGATCTACTTTTCAGTTACTTCTGGAATCAATTTTCTGTAAGACCTTTACACTTTTTAGGAGGATTGGGCTCACTCTTCATGTTTTTTGGAGTTTTAATAGGTTTTTACAGAGTAATAATGAAATACGCTTTCGGTGAATCAATCCTTCCGCATCTTGCCCAGCTTTTATTAGCAGTAGCATTAGTATTGTTTGGATTCTTGATATTCATGTTTGGTATATTAGCAGAGATGCTGTCTAAGATATATTATGAAGACCGAAAACCATATGTAGTTGAGGAAACACATGGGCTTGAATAAAATTATAATCTAATCTTATTTAACGGGTGTCTTCTAAATGGTAGAAACAAAAGATCAAACAAAGTTAGTAAAACAGAAAGATTGGGATTATCTTATCGTCCTGGATGCTTGCAGATATGATTACTTTAAAGAGAATTGTAGATTTGAAGGCGATCTTCATAAAGTCGAAACACCTGCTTTTGATAGAGTTAAAGAAGGGATAGCCCCAACATCTAGTTGGTATATCAATATATTTGATGAAATGAATGAAGATATTTACCATGTTTCTTCACATCCTAGAGTGAATTCAAGGACACCTGTTGAGGAATTCAAGGGTTGGGAACATTTTGGAAAAGTTTACGATCTTTGGGATACCGAGTGGAACGAAGAATTTGGAACAGTTATGCCTGAAAATGTGACCGAAAGGGCTAAGGATTTTATAGATCGAAATCCAGATAAAAAATTCATACTGCATTATATGCAGCCGCACACACCTTATCTTTCATTAGGGCCTCCAGCTACCAAGAAAAAACGAGATCCTGAATCAAGAACATCCTTTGGTAGAAAACTCAGGAACAAGATGGTTTCAACAGCTAGAAAACTGATAGGAGATGAGGTAGCTGTAAAACTTATGAGTTTACTACGATTACCTCCCTTGAGCCCCATGGATGATGCTTTAAGAAAGGTAGGTGGTGAGGGTGTCAAGAAGGCATATAGAGATAATCTAGCAAGGGTCTTAGATTCTATTGAGACTTTACTTCCTGAACTATCTGGCAGGATAGTGATAACAGCAGATCATGGAGAGCTTTTAGGAGAAAAGGGAAGATATGGACATGACTTTGAAGGACAGAAGAAACTCTTAGAAGTGCCGTGGTTCGTTATAGAGAAGTGAGAAATATGTTGGATCAAAAAGAGCAGATAAATAAGGGTGACTGGGACTATCTGTTGATCTTAGATGCATGTAGATATGATTATTTTGAGGAACTGTATGATGATTTTATAAATGGAGAACTACAAAAAGCTCTTTCCCCAGCCGATTGCATCGATGGTGTAGCAACTTCAGAATGGTGTAAAGCAGTATTTACAGGGAGGTACGAGGATGTTATCTATGTGTCCACAACCCCTCATGTTAACTCTTTTTCTGAGGTGAATGATTTTAAAGCATCCGATCATTTTTACAAAGTGATCGATGTATGGAACACTCGCTGGGATGATGAAAAAGGTACTGTTTATCCAGACCAGGTCAACCAGGCGATAATAGATACAAAAATAAAGCATCCAAAAAAAAGGATTATCGCTCATTACATGCAGCCGCATTTTCCTTATATCACCATGGATAACCCTTTCAACCCTAAAAGCAAAGATCCGTCTTCTCACGATAACATAAAAAGATCTTTAAGAAATTTCTTTGGTTCTAGGATGAGAAGGATCCTCGGAGGTAATTTGACCAGAAAGATATTGAGAACTTTCAACTTACCACCGATAAATCCGATGGATGAGACTCTAAGAAAAGTTGGCCATGATGGATTGATAAAAGCTTATAAGGATAATTTGAGAGCAGTTTTGGAATCTTTGAGTAAATTATCTGATGAACTATCTGGTGAAGTTATCATCAGTGCTGATCATGGGGAATATCTGGGTGAGGATGGATTTTATGGACATTCTTATCTACCTCAACATAAAGCTCTGAATGAAGTGCCATGGTTCAAGATGGAAACCTTATGAATTTATATTTTTTTAGTTTGAGAGAAAAGGTAAACGAATCCACCTATCAGAGAACTGATGATTCCTAATAGTTGGATCAAGAATGATAGGGAGACAGCTTGAGCAGTAGTGGCTCCTACCTGCGTGAAGAAATAGACGTATAAAACCTCTCTTACACCGAATCCTCTTATTGAGATCGGTAAGAAAAGTAGGATGGCTGTTATAGGTATGAAAATGAAGAAGTATTGTATTGGGATGTCTATACCGATAGATAAAGCTGCGATGTAATTTGTTAGGATAAGCATCGTGTGAAATATGAAAGATATCAAAAGAGCATATCCAAGTGTTTTTTTCTTCTTGGTGTAATGGTTTATCGAGCTGTAAAGCTTGATCAGTTTTTCCCTAACTGAGAAAGGATTAAAATTTTTGAAAAGTCTATTTATAAGATTTTTGAATTTATTTACTACGCTTTCTTTCCAGATCATTATAAAAGACAGGACAATCAAAGGTAGGAAAACAATATAGATTATTATCAAGATGTCAAGAGGAAGTTCACTGAAATATAACGAAGTAGAAATTATAGCCAGACCAAATATAGCTATCACACCAGTGAATCTTTCCATGAACACGGATGAATAGGCTTCTATTGAATTTTTAGATACTTTTGACATCTTGTGAGCTTTTACTATATCCCCTCCTACATTTGTGGGGAGAAATAGATTGAAAAAAGTCCCGATATAGTATATCTTCCAGACATGTAGGAAATCTTTGATCTCTCCCTTAGCTTTTAATAAGATCTGCCATTTTTTTGCGCTGATGCCAATCTTTACTATTGTAATGATTAAAACTATGATAAAGAAGAATAAATTTATGTTCTTTATTTCAGACCAGATCTTGTATGGACCAGCTGAATAAATCACGTAAGAGATAAGAGATATACTCACTACTATTTTGATTATTGTTTTTAGCCTGTCTTTGTTTTTCCTTTTCATAATTTATGACCTAATTAAAGGAGTGGTATTTAATAATGAGTAATTTTATATGATTTATTTTTCATGGGTCAAAATACATATATAAATACATGATGAGTATTCAATAAAGTAGGTAATGAGGTAGACGTAGATGGACCAGGTGTTTGAAAGAGTAAAAAAAATCTTTAAAGGCTTTTTAAAAGCTATTGATGAATATAGGAAGTTAAAAGTAATTTTATTGATATTATTCATCTGGTTAATACTCTACATACCGATGGCTGTTTCAATATCTTACGGCCAGAGAGATGAGCATTACGCATTTTATCCAGAAGAAGCAGCCCCTTGGGACCATGAAAATAAGGATTATGATGTTATAACCAAACCCGTTCAGTTAAATCAATCTACCCAAGATAGATTCGAATTATATGTTGAAAAAGGATCAACCTATGAATTTAATTGGACTGCAAATAATTATACCTCTTCGCATCACATAGGAAGGATAAACGTTCATTATCGACAGGATGGAGAAGAAGGTTTGATTAGACTTAAGAATTCATATCATAACGGTAGTGTAATTTCGTGGTCTGCTGAAAAAACATTCAAAAATAATGGAACAGTGAGGTATTATTTTACAGTGGAGAAAAATGATATATCCGTTTTCCACAGACGTACTTCAGTATTACTAGAGGGCAAGAATATCTATGAAGAAGTACAGACCGGTCCACCACCCTTGATACATTTCTATTTCATACCTCCAACCATACTTACTGCAGCTCCAGAATTTGGTGGAGCTTATCTTTCGTTCTCGCTTTATTTCTCACTTTTTATACTGGTGGATGCTTTATTGTTATTCTATGGTTTTAGGAAATATGGCCAATCAAAAGCCTTTATGATGTCTATTTTATTCCTTGCCAACCCAGTCACACTTTCGAATATACATCAAGATGAAGCTATCGTTGCCTTTACTATCATCGTTCCTTTACTATTTTTGATGGAGAAAAGAGAAAAGTTATCTTCTTTATTCACGGGTCTTTCTATCCCTGTGAAGATATGGGGTGGTTTTATGTTTCCACTTTATCTATTAAAAAAAGAGTACTCTTTGAAAAAGAGATTTATGTATATAATTTCAGCAGGCGGGATCACATCTGGCCTTTTTATCTTATTTTACTTCTTATGGGGATCAAAGAGTGTTTGGTTTTTGAGTCAATATTCAGGAACAACTGGGGCTATGGTCATGGGTCCTCTTTCTTTTTGGGGTCGTTGGTGGGACGTGTTGTCTTTAGGTTCAAGATATCCTCCTAGAATACCTATACTGCTCTTTCTAATTCTATTAGAATTGATCATATTTTATATTGCCTATAAGAAAGATTGGCCCCCTGTTATGGCTTTAGCTTCTTTTATGTGCCTTTTCTTTGGCTTATATATAAAAGTCCATTGGGATTATTATATAATCCTATTTCCTTTCATACTTTATTTTTCAGTGAGAGATAAGAGGCTTTTTAGTGCCTTTATCGCGATCGTATCTATAATTTATGTGATGATGATATTTGCTTCTGCATCATTTGATGTGTCAAAGGTGTTTATGGCTATATTGAATACACTATTAGTTGCTATACTGGTTTATCATGTTTTTCTGTTTATCAAGGATGATAAATTCTACAAGATAGAGAAAAATGAAATATGGGATAAGGGAGGTTCAAAAAGTTGATAAAAAAACTTTTTCAGGATGTAAGTTTAGAGTCTATTTTAGATAACCTGAAGGGATTATCATTCAAACAGAAATTGTTGATTTTAGCTATAGTATGGGCACTTATATTCGTCCCATCCATAATAAATCATTCTTATAGCCAGCGTAGTGATCATTATCAGTTTTATCCTGAAGAAAGTGGTCCTGATAACTACAGTCCTTTGAACTGGAATGTAACTACTTCTCCGGTTAAATTAGATAATACTACAACTGATGGTTTGCTTAGTTTAAAGGTAAACAAAGATGATAAGGTTGAGTTCAGATGGGTATGGAATAAAGATCCTTCTCAGGGCTCACATATAGGAACGGTTGATGTCTTATACAAAACAAATGGTAGTGAGTGGAATTTGATCAGGTTAAGACGCTCAAATTCATCCTCATTAAAAGAAGTGTGGTCCCGGGAGAAGGAATTCAAAGAAGATAAAGAAATACAATTTTATTTTAGAATAGGTCAAACAGATATACCTACTTATGCTCGTAGAACATCGATAATCTTGGAGGGAAAGAATCCATACGAGGAGACCAGGACAGGTCCTCCACCATTGATTCATTTTTTATTTATTCCACCAACCGTGCTATCAGCACCGATGAGTATGGGGGGTGTATTTTTATCATTTAATATCTACTTTTCACTTTTTGTTTTCTTTGATTCACTCCTTTTGTTTTATAGTGTAAAGCGGTTAGATGAATCTAAGGCATTTTTATCCTCATTGATTTTTATTCTCAATCCTATAACTATTTTAACTGTTCACCAAGATGAACCGATAATATTATTTCTGATGATACTACCACTATTTTTGTTGATAAGAAGTAAAAAATACCTATCTTCTATATCGATTGGATTGGGAGCAGTTGCTAAGATCTGGACAGCATTCTGGATACCCGTATTGATGACGGCTGAAGGAATTAAAAAGTTGAAGTATGTAATAGTGGTGATCATATCTAGTCTTTCTGTATTCTCAATATTTCTATTGGTATGGGGAGAAAAGGTTTTGTGGTTCCTTACATTTTACGGAGGAACTGCTGGTAAGCAAAATATCGGTGGTATATCATTTTGGAATTATGGTTTAAAATTTATTGGGCTCGATGGTAGTTTGCTTCCAACGACATCGATTTTGATTATGATAGCTTTTGTAGAACTATTCGTTTGGGGGATCGCCTGGAAGAAAGGATGGAGACCTATCAGTATGTTGATAGCTTTTTCCATGATATTTCTTGCATTTTATCCAAAAATACACTGGGAATACATTCTGCTTTTATTACCTTTCCTGAGCATTTTAGCATCTGAAAAAGCGATATATTTAGAGATATTCTATATCGTAACCATAGTTCCTTCAATTACAATGTATTTAGGTACGTTAGGCGATGATCTTGCCTTTCTCCCCTTCATCACAGCAGTTTTGCTTTCATTATTATTCATGTACGTTGTATTAAGGATTTATAAAGAGGATGGAAAAATAAGTGAAATAGATTTTGATCTGTAAATCTGTAATATCCAAAAAGATATATGCAGAGTTATTATTGAAATTATAGATGGATAAAATAAAGTATCAGCTCAAAGGAATACTAGATACTATCAAAAGTTTGTCTACAAAAAAGAAAATCGCTGTAATGATAGTAGTTTGGGCTTTGATCTTTATCCCTTCAGTGATGATATACACATCCATCCATAGGAAAAATAGTTTTGCTTTTTATCCTGAAGCAGCGTCTCCTATCGATTCGGATCAAGGTGACTGGGATGTTGTTTTGAATCCAGATGGCAGTAGTCATGGAGATAGGTACATTATAGATGTTGAAAAAGGAGAAAAGATTGATTTCAAATGGAGAGCTAGAAATTACACAGCTAAAGTTCATGTTGGCCAGGTCAATGTATATTATGAAACATCATGGAACAGTAGTGGCTTTATCCGTCTAGATTATTTATCTAACGAGAGTAGCGGTAAAAATGAAACCTGGGAAGGTACAAAGACTTTTCATCATTCGGGCGATGTCAGATACTATTTTAGAGTGGATAAGAGTGACTTACCGAGGTTCTTCAGAAGAGCTTCAGTGATAGTTGAAGGAGGAAATCTTTATGAGGATGTTAGAACAGGACCTCCGCCATTGATAAATTTCTTTTTTATACCTCCAACTGTATTAGCACCCTCTGTTGAGTTTGGGGGATATTTTTTATCTTTTTACATCTACTTTATCATGTTCATCATTGTAGATTCTTTGATGATTTTTTACCTGTTCAAAGACTGGGATGAGAACAAGGCTTTCTTCTCTTCGATGTTATTTCTTGTCAATCCTATAACTTATTATTCCATGTTCCAGGATGAAGGTATCATCGCTTTTACGATACTTTTATCACTGATTTTGGTGGTAAAAAATCGGAAGAAACTCGGTGCTGCTTCTATAGGGTTAGGTTCGATAACTAAGGTCTGGTCTGGTTTTTTAATCCCAGCTCAGTTGTTCGATAGAGATATAAAATTTAAAAAGAGGATCCAGCACTTCTTGATCTCTGCTGGAGTTGCTGGAGCTGTGATTTCATTTTTTTACTTTTTGTGGGGTCCAAAATCGCTATGGTTCATAACCTTCTATGGAGGTTCAGCTTCAAAAAGTACTCTGGGCGGTGTTTCCATATGGGCTACCTTATCATCCACACCACTACTTTCTTCATCTTTGATAAATTCAAAAATGATATTGGCTTTCATAGGTTTAGTGGAATTAACAATATTGTACGTGGCCTATAGGAAGGAATGGGACATTTTGATGGTTTTTACTGTCACTTTATCTTTCTTTTTGATAATGTATCCGAAGATCCACTGGGAATACTATTTGATGGTGATACCAGGTATCTTATTTTATGCTGTAAGAGACAAACGAGTATTTTCTATTTTTGTAGGGATGGTTCTGTCTCTTTCATTTGCTAGAGGCATAAGAGATTTGCCTTCATATCCTGATGCTTTAACCACCTACAGCGCTTTTATATTGTCTCTAATATCATTCATTTTGGTCGTTAGAATGATCTACATTTTTGTCAAAGAAGAAAAGTTCAAGAAGATGTTTGAGAAAAAGCTCATTGAAAAATAGTGGTTTCTATTATCAGGAATGTCTGATGAAACATTGTAAATATAAATAGTGCATATAATTTACCGTATTATACGGATGATCAAGGAAAAACTCAAGGATCTTAGGAGTACCGACGGTTCTATCTCACAGAAGACCGTTAGAAGTGGTTTTTGGAGTTTTGTGAGTAGAGCATCAACTCGAGGATTTTCTTTTCTTCAGATAATAATAGTAGCAAGACTATTGGCACCTGATGATTTTGGATTGTTAGGTATTTCACTCTTATCAATTGAAATACTTAATGTATTCACAAAAACAGGTTTCAGACAGTCGATAATTCAAAAAAAGGAAGAAGTTAAAAACCATCTTGATTCTGCCTGGACAGTTCTTGTTTTAAGAAGTTGGGGTATGTATGCTGCTCTTTTTCTTGCTTCCCCATTCATAGCTACTTTTTTTAATGAACCTAGGGTTGTAGATATTTTAAGAGTGTTTGGTTTGATACTAGTATTCAGAGGGATGAAGAACATAGGGGTTGTTTACTTCAGGAAGGAATTACAATTTCAGAAAAAATTTGTCCTTGATCTCAGTAAATCTCTCCCGTCATTTATAATAACTGTTTCGCTCGCTTTTCTACTGCAAAATGTATGGGCTCTCATATTAGGTATGACCATTGGTACTTTCATATCTATGATAGTTTCTTACATCATACATCCTTATAGACCAAAACCTGAACTGAATATAGAGAAGATATCGGATATGTTTGGTTTTGGTAAATGGATAATGTTCAGCAGCATAATCACGTTTTTTTTAACTCAGGGAGACGATATATTTGTTGGTAAAATTTTAGGTGTGACTGCTTTAGGTTTTTATCAGCTTGCATATCAGATATCGAATACCCCTGCTACAGAAATCAGCCATACAATAACGAAAGTACTCTTCCCAGCATATTCTAAGATTCAGGATAATATGGAAAAATTGAGGGTGTCCTTTAGAAAAGTGTTTTTTGTGATATCATTTCTCACTTTTTCACTTTCATTTGGGATTATAGCGATAGCTCCAGAGTTCACAGTTTTGATATTGGGTGAAAAATGGGAACCGATCATATTACCCATGCAGATTCTATCTCTATGGGGATTGGTAAGAGCATTGGGTTCAACGGCGGGCCCTATCTTTAGAGCGATCGGTAAACCACATATCTCGACAAAAATACATGTTTTTGAATTGATATTGATAGCTGCACTAATCTATCCATTCTCTTTATGGAGAGGTATCGTTGGGATAAGTACAGCACTGGTTATAAGCATCGTACTCGCAAATGTTTTGACCGGTTATTATATAACAGAAGTTACCGCTGTTAAAAAATCAAACCTCGTAAAATGGGTGATGATTCCACTTCTTATTTCTTTGGCAATGTTGGGGAGTGTAATGTCTCTAAAATATTTCGTTCTTCAATACAATATATTCTTTTTGATTTCCGAAATATTTATAGGAGCATTTGTTTTTGTATCACTAGCTTATTTGGCTGACAAATATACAAATTGGAAACCTATTGTTAATATAAAAGAAATTAAGAATAAATTTTAAGCGTATCTATTAAGGGATAGAAATGAGATCAAGTGATTATTATAGGAAAAAAATGGGAGATTTAAAGGATCTTAATAGCTCCAGTAATAATGTAAAAGCCTCTGTAATAGTAGTTACCTACGAGCCTGATGAGGAAGAGATAAGCGACTTGTTAGATTCTTTAGATAATCAGACTGTAGGACGTTTTGAAACAATAATAATAGATAATAGTAGTGATTCTAAAATAAAGGATATTGTGGAAAGAAGTAAAACCGTAAGTAAACATGCGGTCATGAAAGAAAATTATGGTTTGACTATAGGTAGAAACGTTGGGATAAGCTTATCAGAAGGAGAAATTCTCATATTTTTAGATGATGACGGAGTCCCTCGAAAAGATTTTGTTGAAGAACATATTAAAGGTTTAGAGGAGAACGATGCTGTTGCCTTACGAGGAAGAATAATTCCTAAAAGTGAAGATATATTCAGTAGATTGGCTTATCATTACGACCTTGGTAGTGAATCATGTCCTTACATCATAGATACTGAAGGAAATTCTTCGTTCGTAAAAAAATATTTATTAGATATTGGAGGTTTTAATGAAAATCTAAGCGGTTCTGGAGGACACGAGGGTGTGGAAGTAACTTATAGATTGATCAATAGTGGAATTGATAAAGATAGGATAATTTACTATCCAAAAGCGGTTATATATCATGATTACATCTCTGGATTGGATGAATTTCTTCGTAGAAAGATCATAAGACAAAAAAAACAGGAAAACTTGCTTAAAAAAGAGCATCCTGAACTGTTTGAATTTGAACAAAAATATGAATCACCAGGTGAAAACCCTAATCTATATCCATCAGATAACGTGAAATTACTTTTGATTAACATAATAACATATATAACTTTATTTTTGTGGACAAATCTAAGAGAGGAAGATAATCAGAATAAAAATTGACTATTTAGAAACCAGAACAGTGACGTTGATCCAATCCTCAGAAGTTTCTACTTTTTTAGTTTTGTTTTTTACATAACCAACAATTTCTGAATTACTCCACCTGGAGAGATAATCACTAGAATATATTATCCAAACATTTCCAGTTTTGTTGAAGATTTGTTCTAACTCATCTGTAGAATTTAATACAGGTGTATCTGTCATCAAGTAAACTTTTTCTCCGTCTTTATAGCCAGTTGTTCTATTTGCGTAATTCCAATCTTTAGTAATGATTGTATAATCAGGTTCTGGTCCATAGAACTCTGCACCATGGGCGGGGATTGAAATTACAGTGTCGTTTTCATTTATATTCTTTTTTAGATAATCTGTCCCTTTACCCCAGTCTTTATACTGTGGACCTCTAAGACTTAATTGATTATTATCGTAAGGGGCAGGATATGCAGCAAATAGAGCTCCAGCTATCAAGATAAAGATAACTATAAATGAAGTGATTTGAGCTTTAATTTCCGAATTTAAAATTTGTTTAGATATTTTATTTATAATCTCCAAGAAAAATGGTACGGACTTACTAGCGATTATGAAAAAGATAGGCATACAGAAAGCTATGAATCGTCCAGCGATTCTAACTTGTGTGTATTCCCCATCGATGGTCTTTTGGTAGGCTAACAATTCGAACAGAATGTATATACACAAAAAGATTCCCGCTAAATACATCGCTTCCTTGTTTTTTTCTTTAAATAAGACATACACTCCTATTATGAACATCAAAAGGATCGGTGCATAAATACTGACTAAAATGTTGGTGAAAGATAATGGGCGCAGTGATATACCTCTTATGTAAACATCTCCAAATAGAATAGTTTGTATTTGATTGAACCTCAATATAGATATGATGATGAAGAAAGACAGGATGATCAGAACAAATCTTATCTTTTTAGCTTGAACATTTTTTAGCTTATGCCAGTATCTCTCTAAAAAGAAAAATAGGGTGAACAAAGATATAATCAATATTACACTATATCTGTTGAAACTATTTGTGAAGTACCAGGAGATAAAATTGAAAAATATGAAAGGTGTTAGAAGAACCCATGTTTTTTTAGAAAATAAAAATCTATCACTACCTAAATAATGCTCTCTCAGATTAAAGAGAATTAGTAGTGAAAATAATACAAAGAACTGTATGAATACATATTCTCTTACATATGTATGGATGAATATCATCAAGGGTTCAGCAGAGACTATTATAAGTGCAAAACATGCAACTAATCTACTGCTGATTCTCTTTGCTATAAGATAAGTTAGAATCATATTAGCAGCACCGATAAAGAAAGGTATCAACCTGGCTGCAAAGATGTTCTTTCCGAATACTTTGAAAGATAAAGCTACTAGATAGGATACATAAAATCCTCGATCATAGCTTGCACTTTCAACGTATACTTGAACTGGAGTGTTATCTTTTAGTATTCCGAGCGCAGAAAAAAGTTGATAAAATTCATCTATAAAAGCACCACTTTTCAGAGGTCCAAGTATGAATCTGATCATCAATCCGAAAGATAAAATTATCAGAAATAAAAACGAGATATTTTTTTCATGGGAGGAATCATATCCTATGTTAGAGATGATCTCATTCCTATATCTAAATCCAATTAGAGATAAGATGAACAATAAGATGGCTATGGAAAGAAGAAATATATCGTTAGAGAATAGATAGAAAGAATTCTGGAATATGAACAAAAAGATCAAAATTAAAGCTAAAAAAGGTATCATGGTCAAAGTTAAAATATCCTTATTTTCCAAATTTACTTTGCTAATTTATCCTCACCTCTGTTACCATGAATTCGCATATAATCAACAATCAAATTTAGTTAAATTTTCTAATTGAGTAAAAAGATAATCTCCTGTATAAAATATCTTACCTTTGTGTCAGAAAATCAAAGGAGTTTTTCATATATTGAAATCATTTCATTAGCTATTTTAGATGGATGGAATTTTTTACTCCTTTCAACACCTTTCTTTGATAATCTTTTTCTAATAGTTTTATCAACGATAATCTTTCTTAATTTAGACCTCCAATGTTCAACATCTTGATCTTTGATTACTACTCCAGCTTTATTCACTACCTCGGGTAAGCCGCCTTTATCTGAAACTAAAACTGTATTACCAGAGGCCATCCCTTCTACAGCAACTCTTCCAAATGGTTCAGCCCACAAACTTGGAACCAGTAATATTTCAGATGTTGAAAGATGATCTAACACTTCTTCATATTCCATCCTACCATGTTTTATTATGTTATTTCCTATGATATCAGGTAATAGATATCCATCCCCTATGATATGTAGCTTTACATCTAAACCTTCGACTATATTGCTCAATAGATGTGCACCTTTTCTTCGAGTTACGTTTCCAATGAAGAGAACTTTTCCACTTTCCTTATCTCCCTTTTTTATTTTATCAATATCGATCGGATTGTAAACGACCTCTCCCGGCATCAATCCAATTTTATTTTTCATATAGTGGCTGTTGTATATGAATAAATCAGATAGCTCATTTACTTTTTTACGCCTATATTCTGTGTCTTTAGAGGATTTGAAGTAAAAAGGAAAATTGATCCATTTATCATAGTATTTAGCCATACAGTAGGCACAATTTTTTTGCTCAGTACAAATCCTTGAGTTTTTATATAGATCCCTTTTTGGACAAATAGGCCAGTAATCCCTTATATGAGTGACTACTGGGATATCCAGGGCATCACCAACTTCTGCTGTAAATACGGCTGTATCTCTGTTATTCGAGTGAAGTATATCAAAATCATTATTTTTCACGGAAGATTTTAAACGTTTATACTCTTTCTTGTCAGTGATCCTTGGAAATAAAATATCATTTTTGATAGTATACTTTTTTAGGTCTTTAAAGATACGTTTGATAGTTATTCCTTCGTAAACATCTTCACTTCCATCTCCTCTTGTAAAAACCACCACTTTATGTCCTTTATTTACTATAGCTTTTGCTAATTCTAAAGCACTCTGTTCTGCACCCCCTGTTTTGGGATAAAAATAATCTGAAGTCAATCCGATCTTCATTTTAAATGTATAATCAGATTATAAAATAAATATTTGTCTATTAGATCAACTCTTCGTACACATCTTTGATATCAGATGCCACTTTTTCCCACGTAAAATTTTTGAGTACTCGTTTTCTTCCAGCTTTTCCCATCTTTTTACGTTTGTTATCATCGGTTAAAAGATAATTTACCTTATCTGATAGTTTTTCTTCTTCGCCATAATCTAAGATATATCCGGTTTTTCCGTCTTCTATCACTTCTGGTACACCACCGACCTTTGTTCCTATGCAGGGAGTTTCACACATCATAGCTTCTAATAGAACAATACCAAAAGCTTCATATTCAGAAGGGAGAACGTAAACATCCGCTGCTGAGTAAGCTGATTTGAAGATATCGTAATCCTCGATGTAATCTGTGATCAGCAGTGAATCTCTAACCCCCAGTTTATCAGCTAGACCTATTATCTTACTTTTCATCCCTTCATCTTCTCCGACCAAAGCAAAAGTAGTATCAGGATATTCTTCTAAAATTTCAGGCATGGATTTTACGAGTGTAAGCAATCCTTTGTTAGTGGCTAATCTACCTGTAAAAAGGACAAGATTATCATCAATATCATACTTTTCTCTAAATGGTTCTTCATCTGGTATCGGTGTGAATTCACTTTCATCGATGCCGTTGGGTATTATCCGTATCTTTTCTTCTGGTACGTTTAATTTATCTTTTAGTAAACTCATTTCGTTCCTAGAAACACCGATTATCCTATCAACAGAATCTATGACTTTTTGTGCTATCATCGAGTCATAAATACCTCTGATAAATTTTCTTTTTTTACCACCCCACATACTCCAGTCAGGATGAAAATGTGGTGTTAGTATTAAAGGGATATCTTTTATGTGTTTGAAAAGGGCAGCTGTATTAACATGAAAATAACCGTAGGAGTGTGCGTGATAGATATCGAAATCCTCTAAGGTTAAAGATCTTAGTAGAGATGGATAAAAAACATAATGAAGATCTCCAGGTAGACTGTAGGCCTTGTGTCTTTTAATATCGTTATTGTTTTCGATGTTTTTTAAACGTGTAAAAGGAAATTCCTTGTAAAGATCGCTGGTGTAAACTTCCACAGAGTATCCCAAATCACTCAATTCTTTTTTTATGGATCTTACATGAGTTTCTGCTCCTCCTGGTGCAGGAGGATATCTTACACACAGCATCAATACATCTTTCATCATTCAACATCCAAGTCCGCAGTTACCTCCTCTATTATATCCATCGCTGCTTGTATATTTTCTGTTGAATTTGCATATGAAAATCTAAGATGCCCTTCACCTGTGGGTCCAAATGCGCTGCCAGGTGTAGCTAATACACCATTTTTAAGGAGTTTCATCGCTAATTCTTTAGAAGTTAAGCCAAAATCAAATGAAGGAAATACATAAAAAGCTCCTTTTGGTTTCAAACAATCAAATCCAGTAATATCGTTTAACCTGTCCACTATTATATCCCTTCTCTTCCTAAAGGTTTCAGTCATTTCTTCTACAAAATCCATCCTGTTTTGCATGGCATATAAAACTGCATGCTGAGTCGGATTAGGTGGACATGCAATTGTATAATAGTGTAATTTGCCGATTTGATTTACCCATTCTTCCTTTGTGGTCAAGTATCCAATCCTCCATCCAGTCATGGCGAAGGTTTTAGAAAACGAATTGATAGCTATAACATTTTCATAATCATCATTCAAAAACGAGGAATGTTCTCCTTCGTAGACCATCATCTCATACACTTCATCTGATATTATGGTTATATCGTTTTCCTGGGCCCAATCAATGATCTTATCAACATCTTTCTGTGGAAAAACTCCGCCTGTGGGATTTCCAGGTGAATTCAATATTATAGCTTTTGTATTTTCAGTTCTTCTCTCTTCAAGGTCTTCTAGATCGGGAACAAATTTGTTTTCTTGAAGGACTGGATAAGAAACTGGTTTTCCTCTTGCTAATTTTATCTGGGGTTCATATAACACAAAACCTGGTTCTGGATACAGAACTTCTCTAGCATCATCGACGATAACCTCTGTTGTGACCTTGAAAGCTTGTGTGGCCCCAACAGTAATGATCACATTTTCTTGAGAAATATCCTGTTTATATCTGGTCAGATGGCTTGCGATCTCTTCCTTTAGAGGTTCAAGACCGTAGGTAGAACCATAACCATTGTTTCCGTCCATCATGGCTTTTTTATACGCATCGATCACATCTTCTGGAGGTTGAAAATCTGGTTGCCCAAGTCCTAGATTTAAAGCGTCATCATCAGCCATCTCGAACATCTTTCTTATTCCACTCAACTCAATTTCTCGGACCCTTTTTGGTATCATAGCGTTTCATCCCTTACATTGATATTATTTAATATTTATCTCAATCCTCTAAAACTTCAGGATTTACTATATGTTTTGGCTCTTCACCTTCCAATACAGCTATCAGATTATCAGCCGCCATCTCTGACATCCCATCACGTGCTCTATGGGATGCACTTCCAAGGTGTGGTGTTAGCACAACATTTTCAAGGTTGTAATAACTTGGATTGGCAGCATAAGGTTCATCGGAATAGACATCAATTCCTGCACCTGTTATTTTGTTTGATCTTAGTGCTTCTATCAATGCCTCTTCGTTCACAACCTCTCCTCTAGCTGTGTTGATGAGATATGAATTCTCTTTCATTTTATCTAGTTCTTCCCAACTGATCATCTCTTCTGTTTCATCAGTTAGAGGAACATGGATCGTGACGATATCCGAATTTGAAAGTAATGAATCTAAGTCTACAAATTCAGCCCCTATATCTTCTTCTATTTCCTTTTTTCTCGACCGGTTGTAATACAAAACATCCATATCAAAGGCAGTCGCTTTTCTTGCAACACAGCTTCCAATATTACCCATCCCTATAACTCCAAGTGTTTTATTATGTACTTCATGGCCGATCATCAGTGTTGGATCCCATCCTTCAAATTTGTCTTCTCTTACGAATTTATCGCCTTTTACAACGTTCCTTGTAACAGCAAAAATCAACGACCATGCTAACTCTGCTGTAGCATCAGTTAAAACTCCTGGGGTATTTGTTACTGCTATTCCTCTCTCAGTTGCAGCTTCTACATCTATGTTGTCATAACCAACAGCATAATTTGATATAACTTTTAGATCCTCTCCGGCTTCTATTATTTCCTCATCTATCTCGTCAGTGAGTAAACATAAAAGTGCATCTTTTCCCTTCACACCTTCGATAATTTCCTCTTTTTCCAACCTTCTAGAATGAGGATTGACCTCTGTATCGTACCTTTCATTGATCTTTTCAAGGCCAACTTCTGGAATTCCCCTTGTAACAAAAACCTCCATCATATACACCGTTTGGTAAATGGATTGTATTTATTACTTTTTTTGGTAGATATAGATATAGTAAGAAGGATTCGAAAATATTAAGTAAATATTATAACATTCTTTTAAGATTCAATTTAGTAAAGGAAAGGAGTGGAAGAATGAAATTTAAAATTGATTTTATAGGTTTCGGAGTAGTTGGTCAAGGTTTGGTCGAGATACTCATCGATAAGTGTGAATGGTTGGAACAAAGATATGGTTTTGAATACGAAGTGCTTTCGATAAATGACATGAAACTAGGTTCTGTTTATGATAAAGAAGGTTTGGACTTGGAAAATATAATGAATATTCTGAAGAAAGATGGTGATCTTTCAAGCCATCCGAAATTAAATGATTGGAGTCCATTAGAGACCATAAGGAAAAGTGAATCAAATACTGTAGTAGAGGTCACATACACTGATATGGAAACTGGAGGACCTGCTTTAGATCATGTTAGAACAGCCTTAGAAAAAGGTAAAAATGTTGTTAGTACTAATAAGGGTCCTGTTGCTAATGAATTGAGAGGTCTTTTACAACTGGCAAAGAAAAATGAAGTTTATTACAGGTTTGAAGGTACTGTCTTGAGCGGTACTCCTGCAATTAATTTAGCTCAAAATAATCTTGCTGGGTGCAGGATATTCGAGATAAAAGGAATAGTGAATGGAACAACAAATTATATTCTAACCCAGATGGAGGAAGGAATGGAATATGACGATGCATTGAAAAAAGCCCAAGAATTGGGTTATGCAGAAGCTGATCCAACTGGTGATGTTGAAGGGATCGACGCCCAGGGGAAAACAGTGATTTTATCAAATACTCTGATGGATGCAGAACTCGAACTTGATGATGTTGATAGAAAAGGGATAACTGATTTGACGTTACAAGAAGTGAAAAAGGCTGTAGAAGAAGGTTACAGATGGAAGTTGGTAGCAAAGACAGAAAGAACTGAAGATGGTGTAAAAGCTAAAGTCAGTCCTGAAAAGTTACCTCTAGACCATCCATTAGCCAACGTAATGGGGCCTACTAATGCATTAACATTCACAACAGATCATCTTGGTGACGTCACTATAATAGGACCAGGAGCAGGAAAAGAGGAGACGGGTTATTCATTATTGGTTGATCTCTTGGCCATCAATAATGTAGTGAGGTGATATTTATGTCAGGTGCATGGAATAAGATATTGAAGATAAACTTATCCAATGGTAAAATAAAAGATATAGATATCAAAGAAGAGGTAATAAGAGAATACTTAGGTGGTAATGGGCTGGGAATATATCTACTTGATAAGGAAACAGTAGATAAAGTCGATGCATTCTCAGAAGAGAATCCATTGGTTTTTGTGCCTGGGGCTCTTAACGGAAGCAAAGTTCCTATGACAGAAAAATGTGGGTTTTATTCAAAGTCACCTTTGACAGGCATAATGGCTGAAGGTTTTTTTGGAAGTGGTTTGGGAGAACAGTTAAAGAAATCTGGTTATGATGCTTTGGTCGTTAAAGGTAGAAGTGATAACTTAACTTATATTTCTATCAATGAAGATGGTGTAGAGATAAAAGAGTGCACAGAATTAGAAGGGATGGGTACGGAAAAAACAGAGGAGATACTGAAGGAAAGACATGATGGAAGAGCAGCAGTAATTGGGCCTGCAGGAGAGAATCTGGTTAAATTTGCCATAATATCAGGTGATGAGAGGCAGGTCGGCAGAACTGGTTTAGGAGCAGTTATGGGCTGGAAAAACATTAAAGGTGTTGTGATAAACGGATGGAAAGATATAGACCCAGTTGATCCCGATAAGTTATCTGAGTTGAGGAAGGAAGCGATGTCTGAATATCTTGATGAAGGTGGTGCAGGGAAAGAGAGTTTTGATCTGTACAGCAGTCATGGTACAGTCAAGTTCAGTGGTATGGCCTCTGAATTAGGTATTTTTCCGACTAGGTATTGGGAAAGTGGGGAATTTGATGGGGCTGAAAAACTGAGCAGTTATGATTGGGAGGACCATATCAGCGGTAAGAATGGATGTAACAGATGTCCTTGTAGATGTGGACAGGTTTACGAAGATATAGTTGATGTAGAGTACGAGACCTCCTTTTCTTTAGGCTCTAATCTGGAGATAAGTGATATCGAAGCAGTGGCCAAGGCTAATTATCTGTGTGATGATTTAGGCATAGACACTATGGGTATGGGTAATACTATTGGATTTCTGATGAGACTGAGCGAAGAAGGTGTGATTGATGAAAATCTTAATTTTGGTGATAAAAAAGTAGTGATGGATTTGATAAGGAAAACAGCCTTTAGGAAAGGTTTAGGTGATATAGCTGCTGAAGGGGTCAGAGAGATTGGAAAGAGATATAGCAAGGAAGATATAGCAGTGCATGTCAATGGTTTGACACCTCCGGCTTATGATCCTAGAGCTTTGAAAGGAATGGGGCTTGGATTTTATACTTCTACTAGAGGTGCTTGTCATCTTAGGTCAGATTGTGATGGGATAGAGTTAGGTGGAGGTATGACATCAGATGACCACGGGGAATGGATACATATGGAAAGGAACAGGAATTCAATTGATGAGAAGGAATATGTAGCTTGGAGAGAGAATTACATAACTTTACATGATACGATAGGTTCATGTAAGTTGACTGGAAGAAGCGTTTATTCACCAGAGATGATGAGTAGGTTTATAAATGCACATTTTGGGTTAAACCTTTCTAAAAAGGAGATGTACAAGCTTGGAGAAAGGATTTACAACTTGGAAAGATTGTACAATCTTAGACAGAAGCCTGAAATAAAAAAGGAACTACATGTTCCAGAACAATTTTCGACACCTACTCCTGTGGAAAATTTGAACGAAGCATCTTTGACAAAAAAACAGATTCAAAGTATGTTAAAAGATTATTACAAAGCCAGAGGATGGGATGAAGAAGGTATTCCAAAAAAGAGTAAATTATCTGAATTAAATCTGAATTAAAAATAGCTATTTTATATTTGTCCGAAACCTTTATTTCGAACCTCAATTCTAGAAGAGGTTAGGTAAATATGCTTGATATATTGATGTATTATTTCGTTGTCCCTATAGTCGTGTTCTCTCTGCTTTGGGAAATCAGAAAGGAAAAAAATTATATCCAATTCATGAAAGATATCGTGATGGAAGGTGGTGGGGAATCATACGGAGTCAGAGGGAAATTTGCTGATATGAGAGAGGAAAAACAGAAGAAATTATTTAATAATTCTTTAGATCGGTTGAAAAGATTGCAAATTTATTTGATAATAGCCTTAATAATAATGTTGCCTTTATGGAATTTTGCAGCCGATTACAGAGCAAATACTTCTGTCCACTCAGAAATCACAGGCGGGGGTATATCAGTACAAAAAAGAGACCCTGTTATGCACTATATTGGACCCACGTTCGATATAGATTCAGTTTATAAAAAGCTCGAAGAAAAGCCTAATATATATAGGCCTGGTCTGATAAATAAGGTTGTAAATTTAAATGAATTAACAACCTATCCAGGAAGGCTAGCTGTATACCGTCTCCTAGATAATCGTATAATTATAACTTACAGTTATCTGGGTGTTTATCCAGTTATAAAGGCATACGGTTTTCAATTCATTGAAGAAAAAGGCATAGTTGTTCAAAGGGAAACAACGGTAGTATATCCACTTAGTCCAGCTGATGTTTCTAATCTAGCAGATTTTGTTTGATTATTATCCATAATTGATATATAATGTAATTATGTTGACCTTTCGTAGAATATGATTAAGATATTGACATATTACGTTATAACACCTGCAATATTCTTGATTATATGCTGGCAGTTGAGAAAAGAAAAGAGATATTTATACTTCGTTTGTACAGAAGGGAAAAAGTTAAAGGGTGCTACAAAAAGGTTCAGAGATTATGATAAAGAAAAAAATTTAAAATCTAACGATGATACTTTAAAAAAATCATATAAAAAAATAAAAAAGTTACAGATATATGTTGTGATAGTTTTAATAATTATTTTACCGTTATTAAATTTTATAACTGCTGATTTGGCTCACGAACACGCACATATCACCAAAGTTGAACCAACTGGCATGGATGCTGGGAGTATGTTAGGTGAAAGAGATCCAGTTATGTTTGAAATAAAACCAACTTATGATATAGAGTCTGTAAAAGAAAAAATGAAGGATGAACCGGATACATTTAAACCCAATATAGTTTTCAAAAGTATAAACATTGATGAATTGACAAAAGCACCTGGTAAGATGGGAGTTTACAGACTTATTGATAATAGGATTTTGATAACCTATAATTATATTTCTCCTTGCCCAATAATGAAAGGATTTGCGATAAGATTGTACGAGAATGGTGAAGATATAACATATTCGGTAAACCAGAAAACTTTTGTGTATCCAGATTTTCCTACTCATGTATCAAATTTTGAAGAGATAAAGTGATTATCAAATAGATATTGAAAAGATATAGTTGGAATTACTCAAAATCTTTATTTTATCTTATTGAGAACTGTTATATTTAAACCAATCGAAAATTACTAATAAAATAGATGTTTGTTTTTTTTAAGGTGAGAAGGATTGATTGGTTGGATAATATATTATATAATTGTTCCACTGGTTTTCATCTATGTAAGCTGGAAGGTGAAAGGTTTAAGAACCTATATATTGGAAGTCAAAAGAAGACTCTCTTACATGATAAATAATAGATATAAGTTGAAAGATAAATATTTAGATTTTTATATTCCAAAGTATAAAGATTATTTGCAAAAAAATATAGATAAAATGAAAAAAATTCAGATATATCTAGTAGTAGCCCTAATAATTTTACTTCCAGCCTGGCACTTTTCAATTTCTAATGCAGTACACAGTCAAGCCCATATTGAAGTCACAGGTGGAGGGCTTATGCCAGGATCGAGAGATCCCGTAAGATGGCAGATCAAACCCACCTATGATACGGATCATGCTTTAGAAGTAATGGATGAGAGATCGAATGTCTTCAAGCCTGACCTATTAAACAAAGTTATAGATCTGGAAGAATTAACAGATATTCCTGGGAAAATAGCTGTATACCGTTTTATAGCCCCTGGAGATATAGGAAAGATACTGTTGACGTATACTTATGCTTCACCTGTTCCTACGGTCAAAGCTGTAGGCATTCAATGGGTTGAAAGTACTGGTAAGATCTTTTTGAGAAATGTTGAGACGTTTGTTTTTCCAATGAGCCCAATGACCATAGCTGATACAGCTGATATGTAAGCAAGGATAAATATACAACCTTTCTTTTTTTTGTTCATGGTCGAGTACTCAGTAATACTTGTAGAACCAAAAACAACTGGTAATATTGGAGCAGTCTGCAGATTGATAAGAAATTTTGGATTGAATGAATTGTATTTGATAGATCCACCCGAATTGGACGACGATGCTTATGCTAGAGCTATGCATGCCCAAGATTTGCTGGATAATGCTGAAGTTTACGATAAATTAGAAGATTGTTTAGATGAATTTGATTTACTAGTAGGCACTTCTGGTGTACACACACAAAAAGAAAAGAAATTCTTAAGGAAAGCTGAGACCCCTGAAAACCTGGCTGAAGAGACTAAAGATTTTGAAGGTAAGGTAGGTTTGATGTTTGGTCGTGAGGATCAAGGATTATCAAATCAAGAATTGAAAAATTGTGATAGATTAGTAAGGATACCGACTTCTGAAGACTATCCAATCATGAATCTTTCTCACGCAGTTTGTGTTGTTCTTTATGAGATATTTAAAGAGAATGAGGACTTTAGTTTAGTTCCTGAGGATAAGATAAGCAGTCAGGGAGATCGAGACAGACTTATAGATTACTTTACTGAAATCATGGATGATATAGAATATCCGGACCATAAAAAGGAAAAAACTGAGATCATGTTCAGAAAGATAATTGGAAGAGCGATGATAACGAAGTGGGAATATCACAGATTGATGGGAGTATTCTCACAAATAAAAAAGAAATTATAATCGAGTATCAAGTCCGACTTTTTCAGCTATTATCTTCTTTAATTCATCTCTGTCTTTAGCTTCTAAACCAAAATATTCTTGGAATTTTGGACTAGTTCTTAATGAATATGTCCTGCCTTCATCTTCTGATATGATAAGACCCATATCAGTTAATTGATCGACATGATCGTAGACCTTGCTCCCGACCATCTTTTTGAGTTCACTCTGTTTGACAGGTTGATAGTAGGCGATGAGTGCAGCGGTTTTTAATAGAGGTTTATTTATCTCTTGGTCCATCATCTCCATACCATATTTGTTGAAGTTGGATTTAAGCTGTAAAGAGTATTTTCTGCCTATCTTACTTATTTCAAGAGCTGTTTTTCTGTTTCTGTACATCCTTTTCAGCTTTTTTACTGCCTGTCTGATTTCTTTCCTGTCTCTTCCCGTTGATTCTTCTATCTCAGGTACTGTTAAAGGTCTACCCGCTGAGAATAGAACAGCTTCGACAATTTCCTCGATATCCTCATCGTATTGAAGCTCATCTAGCTCATCGTCGTCTATTTCCATGTCTAGAATAAGAAAATTGATAAGTATATATTAAATTACCGAATACTGAAAATCCAAAAATCCATATATAGTAAAAACTTATCACAGAAACATGCCTGTGATATCAGTTGATTCTGACGAACTGTTGAAGTTTACAGATGCAGATGAGATAGATCTTTTAGATGCCCTTCCTAAACTGGGTATAGAAATAGAGTCTATAGAGGACGAAGAATGGGAGTTAGAAGTGAATCCAGATAGGTGTGACTTGTTATCTGTCGAAGGTATTGGAAGAGCAGTTAGAGGATTTTTAGGAAAAGAAACTGGATTGAAAAGATATGATACTAAAGACTCTGAAATTGAAACAGAAGTGGAGTTAAGTGTTCAAGATGTAAGGCCGTACATAGTAACAGCTTTTATAAAAAATATTGATCTGGATGAACATATACTAAAATCTTTGATGGACCTACAGGAAAAATTACATCTTACTCTCGGTAGAGGTCGAGAGAAGGTAGCTATCGGTGTCCATGATTTTGGTCCTATAGAACCACCTTTTGTGTATAAAGCTGTAAGACCCGATGAGATCAGTTTTGTACCTCTTGAAAAACATAGAGAAATGGATTTGAAGGAGATCTTAGAACGTCATGAAAAAGGAAAAGAGTATGCCCATATTTTGGAAGGTAAAGATAGATATCCAGTGATATTGGATTCCAATGATAATGTATTGTCTTTTCCACCTGTAATCAATGGACAACTGACTCAGGTTACTGAAGAAAGTGATACACTATTCATCGATATGACAGGAACTGATGAAAAGATTTTGAATTATACTCTGAATATATTATGCACGATGTTTGCTGAAAGGGGTGCTGATATTTACACGACTAAGGTAAAATACGGATCTCGGGGAAAGACGTATCCTGATTTGAGCACTGATAATATTGAGATAGATCAATCAGAGTGCAGTAAACTGCTCGGTGTAGATTTAGCGGATGAAGATATAATTGAAATATTGGAGAAGATGAGATTTTCTGGTGAGAAAAAGGAAGATAAAATAGAAGTTGAAATACCTGCTTATCGTCATGATATCTTGCATCCATGGGATGTTATGGAAGATATAGCTATAGGTTTTGATTACGACAACTTCGAAGGAACTTTACCTGAGGAAGTAACGATCGGCAAAAGGTTGGAAGATGATAAACTCAAGAATTCTATAACTGATTTACTGATTGGATATGGATTCACAGAAGTGATGAATTATCCTTTGAGTAATCCTGAGAAAGAAACAGGTATTATTTCAGATGATGGAGATGAACTATCTTTAGTTCAGAATCCAGTAGCAGAAGACAGTACAAGTTTAAGGAAATGGATTTTGCCTTCATTGTTATATAATCTAAGGGAGAACAGAAACAAATCCTTACCGCAGAAGATATTTGAAATCGGTGACGTGGTCTTAAACGATGAACAGTATACCAAAACTGCTGGAGCAGTCACTCATCCAGAAGCAGGATTTTCAGAGATGAAATCACTGATGCAGGGATTTTTAGATAATCTTGATATCGATGCAAAATTTGAGTCTAAGAAACACGAAGCATTCGTTGAAGGTAGATGTGCTGGTGTCATCGTTGATAAGGATGAAATTGGATATTATGGTGAGATAGACCCTGAGGTTTTGGAGAGATTTGATTTAGACAATCCAGTTATAGGTTTTGAACTAGACCTTGAGAATATGATGGACCTGAGAGAAAGAGTTTAGATTACCAATAATCATGAACTAGAGACTTTTTAAATCCTTTTTATATTTTAAAAATAGCCTATTCGAAACGGTAGTTAAAAAATTATAAATGTATGTACTCCCACTTCTCATATGGTGATTTATCTTGGAAAAAAGAGCCTTAGGAAATACAGGCCACGAATCAAGTATTGTTACTTTTGGTTCTATTTCATTGTCATATATTTCACAAAAGAAAGCTGATGAATTGATAGAATTGGCACTTTCTCACGGTGTGAACCACTTCGATACTGCTCCATCTTATGGCAATGCTGAACTGAAATTAAAACCGATGCTTGAAGAGTACAGGGATGAGATATTTTTAGCATGTAAAACAGGCAAAAGGACCAAAGAAGGGGCATGGGAAGAACTGAACGACTCTTTGGAGAGGATGGGAGTTGATCACATAGATCTATATCAATTCCACGCAGTAACTAAAAAGAAAGAGATAGAACAGATATTTAATCCGGGAGGAGCATTAGAAGCTTTTAGAGAGGCAAAGGAAGAGGGCCTGATAGATAATATCGGGCTATCGACTCACGGTAAACCAGATATAATAAAAGAATTCATCGAGAGAGTAGAGTTAGATACTGTTTTATTCCCCTTGAATTTTTCCATACTAGCTAAAGATGATCCAAAATATGATGTGGAGTCTATACTGGATTTAGCTGAAGATAAAGGGATGGGTACCATCGGAATAAAAGCATTTGCAAAGGGTCATTGGCCAAGAGATATGAAGGAAAAAGATCCCACTGAAAGACCTCATCCAACATGGTATAAACCTTTTGAAAAACAGAAGGATATCGATAAATGTCTCAGGTTCGCGTTATCACAAGGATTGACCACTATAACTTCAGCAGGGTCTCCTGAACTGGTACCTAAGATAATCAAAGCTGCAGAGAGATACAGAGAGATGACGGAGGAAGAGCAAAAAAAGTTACTATCTGAAGGAAAGAATTTAGAATCACCTGTACCAACGACAGAAATATAGGGTGTACTATCACTATCCAAAAAACGCTTATATTTCTTAGCAATAATTCTCAATAGGATATTAGGGCCCATAGATCAGTTGGCAGATCGTCACCTTCGCAAGGTGAAGGCCGCGGGTTCAAATCCCGCTGGGTCCACTTCGCTTACGCTCAGTGA
>CAZEXI010000021.1:0-33585 GCA_964516805.1 uncultured Thermoplasmata archaeon | reverse complement strand
ATGAAATAAAGAAAAAAGATAATATTGCAGATATTTCTTTATCCCATTTCATTTATATCCCCCTTTTTTCTCGTTCTTTGAGTCATCCGCAGTAGAAAAATTGGTTGTTACCGACACTGTAAGTAAAATAGAGATCAATATACACAAAATCTGCATATATTTTTTGCTCATATTCACCATCACTAACCCATAATAATAATAATAATAAAGCATATAAATATTGGGAATAAATGCATAACGATACAATCGATTATAAAAATTCAGTAGAAAAATAAGATCAGAATTTACTGAGATCCTAAAGAACTGTTAGATCATTTTTTACAGATAGATTATTAGTACTAACTGCCTTGTTTAACATTATACTCTTTTAGAACATTAATTATCATCCTTCACTATCATCACTTCTTCCCTCGATAAAATGTGGAAGATGAATTGGTTCTGAACCACCGATAACCGTAGTATTGGCTATCCTATCTAGATACCTCTGTCTTGGATCGCCTTCAACGGTCATACCTGCTATCCAATCTAAAATTATTAGAAGTCCGTGTACTTTAGTCACATTTCTGATCAATGCCCTAGAAAAATCAAGCTGCTGTCTCAATGATTCTACTTCAAGGTCCAAAATCCTTTTACCGACAGTATAGCCCAAAACAGCTTCGAATATAGCGGAATAAAACACTTGGACAAGACCTGCTACCAATGGGAAATAAAGGAATACTGCCTCACCGAGTCCCAATGAGATTATTGTAAAGACAGCAAAAGGTCCTATGGAAGATAGAATAAAATCGATAATATAAGCTACAACACGTTTTATCCAGTGTTTCTGTAAAGGTTTGTTATGATGGATCAAATCAAAGCCAGTAACCATATTATCATCGTGAAAGTTATACCCTCAGACTGCCCATCACTCATCATCTGTCAGCTATGGATTCATCATCATCGGGTATATTGAAGATAACATATGATGTTGATATATTTTTCCATGGATGAAATAGTATTCTTTCGAATGATTTATTAAATATTTCTCAAATTACTGAGTATGGAATTGTACATCTACGACTATCGTGAATGTGATCCAAGAAAGTGTACTGCTAGAAAATTGTTGGATAAAAATATGGCCGAACGACTGAGAGATAAGTACGAGTTAGGTAATGGTGGGGTGTATCTGACTCCCTTAGCTGAGAAAGCCATCTCTCCAGAGGATATTCCACTCGCTAAAGAAGGTGGTGTTAGAGCCATAGATTGTACCTGGACAGAAGCGGAAGACAAGATACCTGAGTTCGATAATGGTAGAGCACTGCCATATCTTGTAGCTGTCAATCCAGTCAATTATGGAAAGCCGTTCCAGCTGACTACGGCAGAAGCTATAGCCGGAGCTCTATATATTTTAGATGAAGTCGATCAGGCAAAAGAAGTGCTTTCAAAATTTAATTGGGGAGAACATTTCTTCACGATGAACGAAGAACCTCTCGAAGAATACAGAAATGCGGAAGATAGTGCTGAAGTGGTCGAAATACAGAAAGAATACATTCAGTCCTGAGGAAGCATATTAGGTATCCCATCTTCTATAGGATACTTCACATCGCACTTTTCACAGTACAAAGTACCTTTTTCTATTTCTTCATCTTCTTCCTCAACATCCAGTTCCAATTCACCCTTGCATTCAGGGCACCTGAGAATGTCTAACAAACTCCTTCGCATATTTTACTGTATATATTGAGGTGTTAAAAATATTTTTGTCTGAGAAGATTAATTTTTTTTGATCGTTGAAAAAGATAATGCATTTTAGGAATTATCACATAATATAGACTTAAAATAAGTTTTTTAAAACTATAATCACCATTATACTAGTCATGATTATTCTAATTAAAGTCAGTTTACATTATTCAGAAGTTGAATATGATAATAATATCATTGAAATTTATTATGAATTAAGAGGTTAATATATTCTTAAAATATTAGTAATACTGCTATCAATCAAATTTGTTTACCATTACCAATCGTAATTGGTCGTATCTAAAAATTTATCTATTCTTTAGCAAATATGACCTCATAATATCTATTTTTATTCTTTTATTTAATTTTGCATTAATCTCTTATCATATATGCAGTTACTTAGCCTTTCAAATAAAAATCAAACTATTTGAAATATATATTTCTTACATATATTACAATATACTAAATTAATACTTAAATTTAAATACATAATAATCATAATATTACCCAATATTTAAATGCGATTCTCTATTAAATTAAAATATGATAGACAAAACTATCAATAAATTTTTAAGCATATTAATTATATTAACGATTTTTGGAGCGTTTGTTAGTTTTGCTTCCCCTCAGGATATGAATACAGATTTACACAATCAGAAAGTAAATAAACAAAATAATACCGATATTACAAATTGGAATATCGACACTAATTGGACGTATGAGCAAAAGATATGGATCAACTATACCGCTAAAAATTACATTAGATTGAATGAATCTATCACCTATGAGGTCAGTGAAATAGGCTATCACAATTATAATGGATCAAAATATTATTCTTACAATCTTACACTTGACGGTAACATAAGTGGTGGATACGGTATAATGGATGGATATGACCTCCAAATAAATGGAGGAGATATCAGCGGATATATGCTATGTAGAGTTAGCGATCAAGGTATGATCGTTGATTATCAACACAGAGACATGTATGGTGAGATATATATTAGAAATTTCACCGGATGGGTAGATTTCGATGCTGTTGTGAACTCAACTAGGTATTACCATAAAGTGGTTGAAACATATGATTTTCCAATGAATACTAATGAAACATTTTGGGGAAATACTACATTGGAAACTAGTGGAGATTATAAATATACAGCAATGGGTGGTGCTTATTCCGATAGTGATTCAGTTCACAACTATTCTAAAATCAATCAGACTAACAGTGTAGGACCATCCTTAAAACAGGTAGAAGTACCTTATGGTAATTATAGTACTTATCATGTAGATAACAATGTAAAATACAACAAAAGTAATGATAACAATCACATACAAAATTGGTACAATGAAACTATAGGATCTTATGTTAAGCAAACTGCTGACCTGACTAGTGGAGACTCTGACATATTTTGGATAAGAAAATTAAGTGGGCATCATAAAAATAATACAGATAATACCTGTAATATCACTCCAAATGTACAAAAGATCGGCAATGAAACAGTTATATCTGGAGTCTTTAGTAAATACAGTGACACCAACCTTACGGTGACGATTCCATCTAGTTCAGATAAGAAATCATGGTCTGTAAAAACAAACAGTAGTGGTTATTATAATACCAGCATAACAGTGCCATTAGCACCGGATAACACACCTACGAATCAAGATTTCTCTTCTGTGGGTGTCATAGTTAGAGTAGAAGATAATCCTAATGTTTTCGCAGTTTCAACTTTAACTGTTTTACCTGATCAAATTAAACCTAAGATTACTGATTTAACAAATGGAAATCCAACAACTGGAGATAATTTTACTTTTAATGCAAGGGTCACTGATAATGCTGACCTTGTAAAATATGTTAAAATCAAATATTGGTACGGAGATTCAATCTCTAATACAGCCTCGATGGAAAAAATCATCATGGGAAATGAATGGAATAAGAATATAAATTTACCTTTAAGATACAAAGGTTTAGATTATCAATTTATAGCATCTGATACTTTTAATAACATTAACAAAAGCAAGATATATTCAATTGACATTATAGACAACGACCCTCCTGAACTAAGGGACAAAACAAAAAAACAGGCTATACCTGGTACCAATTTTACATTCAAAGCAACTGCTTCAGATAATATAAAATTAGATAAAGTATATGTAAATTATTCTACTCATAAAAGTAATTTTAGCAATTTAACTATGAGTGTAGTAGGTGATGATACTTATGAACGAGATGTTCATATAAACAAAGATTCTACTTCTTTAACATATGAATTATCTTCTAAAGATACAAACGGCAACTGGAGATCTTTAAATATAAGTCAAATACCTGTTGAAGATACAAGAACACCTAATGCAGATGCTGGTGAAGATATTACTGTTAATGCCTCTGAAATTGTACATCTTTCTGGTAAAGGTTCTGTCGATAATGTAGGTATTGTAAACTATACCTGGTTTGTAGATGGTGATAAGTTTTATGGTAGTACTATAACCTTTAAATTAAGCGAATTAGGATATCATTATGCAGAATTAACAGTAAAAGATGCTGCTGGAAATAAAGATAAAGATAGAATAAACATATCAGTTGTTGACGAAATTAAACCTAATGCCTCTGCAGGGAAAGATAGAATAGTGAAAGAGGATACTAAGGTTCATTTTGATGGATCATCTTCTAAAGATAACGCTGAAATTTTAAGTTATACCTGGATTATTGAGGACAAAATTTTGAATGGGGTTAATATTAATTATACATTTTCTTCACCTGGGAGTTATAAAGTGGTCTTAAAGGTTACAGATATAAGTAATAATCAGGATAAAGATATAATTAATATTACCGTCAAAGATACCACACAACCTGTGATAATTATTGACTATAATAAGACCATACCCGAAGACACTTTGACTACTTTCAATGCATCCAGCTCTTACGATAACCATGATATTAAAAACATAGTTTGGAATATCGATGGAGTAAAAAAATACGGAGCGTTAATTGAGCATACATTCGAAGATCCTGGAGAAAAAAATATCAATATCAATATCTCTGATTTCAGTAATAATTATAACTCACGTTCTTTCAATATAAATGTAAAAGATATTACCAAACCAGTAATTAATATTGATTATAATGAGACTATATCCGAAGACACTTTGACTACCTTCAATGCATCCAGCTCTTACGATAACCATGAAATTAAAAACATAGTTTGGAATATCGATGGAGTAAAAAAATATGGAACATTAATTGAGCATACATTCGAAGATCCTGGAGAAAAAAATATTAAAATCAATATCTCTGATTCCAGTAATAATTATAACTCACGTTCTTTCAATATAAATGTAAAAGATACAACTTCACCAAATGCAGTAAGTAAAGACAATTTATCAGTAGATATCGGAGAAAATTTTACATTAAATGCTGGTAAGTCAAACGATAACTATGGAATAAAATCTTACGAATGGATTATAGAAAATAAAATTCTTTCTGGAGAAAATATAACTTATTCATACGATCAAGCAGGAGAATATAAAATAATCCTAAGAGTGATCGATTTTAATAATAATAAAGATAACTGTAGTGTTAAAATCGATGTAAATGATTTAACATCTCCCAAGATAAACCTACATGAAAATATAACCGTAAATATCAATGAAAATATTACTCTACAGGCAAATAAAATCGAGGATAATGGGAAAATAAAGAGATATATTTGGGAAGTTAAAGATAAATCATATGAACAAAAAACAAGAAAATATTCGTTTAACGAAACTGGTATTTATAAAGTTAAATTAACTGTTATTGATTGTGGAAATAATTCAGCACAAGAAACTATAAACATAAAAGTAATAGATATAGAAACACCTGAAGCTTATATTAAAAAGGTTAAAAAATCTAGGAAGGAATTTGTATTTGATGCTACAAACTCCACTGATAATGGAAATCTAGTTAGTTATCAATGGAACTTTGGAGAAGGGAAAACTACTCAAGGAGAAAAAGTAACTCATAAATTCGATGAAACTGGTACTTATAAAGTTACATTGATTGTAGAAGACGGAGCAGGAAATACTGATGAAATTACTAAAACAATAAAGGTAGAAAAGAAAGATAAAGATGCCCCTGGTTTCGCTTTTCCTCTATTAATTATCAGTATATCCTTTACTTTAATATACCTTTATTACAGGGATTATAGTTCATAATTCTCACATCTTACGAAAAAAATTTATCCCAGTATTAAATAAGCAAATAGATGTACAGATATGGACAGTTAAAACCTTATTATTTTTATAGGTTCTTGAAATGGAAATTAGGTGATAGATCCCCTCTAACAGCTGTTGCTAAAATTACAACGAAATGTAATTTAAACTGTAAACACTGTCCATGGAAAAATTGGGGAAAAGAAGATATCAGTACCGAAAAATGGTTCAAAATATTAGAAAAAGCTAGGGAAAAAGGTGCAATACATCTTGTCATTGAAGGGGGTGAACCCACAACTAGAGATGACTTAAATGAAATTATATCTTATGCTAAAAATTTAGGAATGCTAGTGATGGTGATCACAAATGGTACTAATGATCTAAGTGAATATGAACCAGATAATTTTTGGATCTCAATAGACGGACTTAAGGAATCCCACAATAACCAGAGAGGTGCAGATGTTTTTGAAAAAATTGTTAATAACCTAAAGAATATTCCTAACAAATCTAAGATAGTTGGATGTACTATTTCAGAATTGAATAAAAACCAAATAGAAGAATTTGTTTCCTTTTTTTCGCCTATAGCTGATTATGTTTGGTTCAATTTCATGTATCCTTACTCGGGAATTGATGATATTTCATTGAATAGAGATGAAAAAAAGGAATTAGCTAATGATATTTTAAATTTAAAAAAGAAATATCCAAATATATTAAATTCAGATAGTTATTTGAAAGATGTTGGGGATAACTTCAAATGCTATCCATTTTTAACCTTATTGATAGAACCAGATGGAACATTTTATCAAGGATGTACTATAGAGCAGTTAGAAAGTTGTCGATGTGACAAATGTGATCTTGCATGTTACAGTGAGTTATCCCACGCTATGCAGTTAAATCAAGACAGTATAGAATTTTTAAAGAAAACAACCGGCTTTGGATCTGATGGTTTGTTTAAATTGCATGATTAAATCATTTTTTAATGATATATCCCATTCATATTCCTAGTTTATATATTATATATATAATTTCCATAAAATACATCACAAAAACTAATTTATACTTTTCATATTTATAGAATATAATAGAAGAAGATATAGAAAGTGCCGTCAATATTAAAATATCTGTAAATGTATTAAAAATCAGTATTGGCACCAAGAAAAGAAAAACAATTAGAATAGATACAATTTTCTTTCCTTTTCTAAATCCATATACTGTATATATATTATTAACATCAGCCCTATTATCCCCCTCATAATCTTTTATAGCATTGATAAGAGGTGAAATTGAAAACACAGCAAAAACGATCAGTGTTAGAAAAAAAATCTTTGGAAATAGATATTTTATCCCCTCAGAGTAATAAATTAAGTTCAAATCATTTTTCATACTATAAAATCCATAAACACCAACTATAAATGAGGACGAACTACCAAATCCAACACTTATATGACCATATATTTTATTTTTTAGTCTGACGGGAGGAACTGAATATATCGTTCCCATTATCACACATAAAATAACTATGATTGTAATCTCTAAGCTAAAAATAAATGATAATAAAATAGAGAAAATACCAAATATAACTGCTATTTCTCTATAGAGTTTAGGATCTATTTCCCTTTCCACTAATGGCCTATCAGGATGGACTATTTCATCAATTTTTATATCATAAAAATCATTTATCATAGTAGTATATTGCCAAATTGAAACCATAACTATAACTGGAAATGAAACTAATAAATAATCATCAAATACTAATCGATTATTACTCAATGAAGAAAACACAAGCAAACCAATTAAGACCATGCCGACAAAATGCAAACTTCTGAAAGGTTTGATACTTTTAATCAAAGAATAAAAATAATGTTTATTATCTATAAATGATAAAATCATAGATGATATGATTATTTCAAACAGCAATAACAATAACCACATACTTTTGTAAAATATATTGTAATTAATAAAATTAATTATGATTTTTTCATTATTAAATACAAGAGGCTGGAAAAATGTGAAAATGCTGATAATTAAAAACAAGAAAGGAAGAAATAAAATTAAAATACTTTTTGAATCAAATACTTCATAATTATCTCTTCTTAACATAAATAAAAAAATCAATCCTAATGCTAAAAATACTATGGTTATACCTAGATAAACTGATTTTACACTTGTTAAATAGTTATCCAATACTTTCACCAAAAAAGGAGTAAAGATGATAAATAAATAAGCTTTAATAATATTTTCATACATCGATATAAAAACATTTTTTCTTAAAGTTGACCTAAGTGAAATTAGAATCAATATGAAGTTAACCGATATTGAAAATAAAATAATGTAAAAAAAGTATAAAGAAAATTCAAGCGAAAACAGTGCTAAACTTATTATATATATGATGCTTGAGATTAAAAATAAAAAAATAAAAGTAAATAGTGGACCATGTTTTCTGAAACCATATTCCTTAGGTAACATGTTCAACATTACTTTTCAAATTGAGCTATTAATAATATAAATTATGGTCTTTTGGTCGGTCAAGGAAATTTTAAATTTTTTTGCTCATAAATCAGCATCTAACACCGAACTCATAAGCTCTCCGTTTTCTTTTATAGAATAACCTTCTTTTTCTAACTTATCTGTTAACTGTTTGATCTCATCATCGGTTAAGTCTGTGTATTTTTTCAGATTTTTTACACTGTATCCCGATAAATCTTTCAGATCATATATATCTTCTCTCTCCAATTTTTGTATTATTGTTTTATCAAGATTTAACCCGTTGAATTTCTCAACTTCTCCACTTCCTGCCTCAGATTCATCTTTATCTATTCCCTCTTGATCACTCTTCTCATCATCTTTTCCTGCTTTCTTTAAAGTTTTTAATTTATTTTTAGAATCATCTTCCTCCTTTTTGCTTCCAAATCTCGGAATAAAACCTAATATCTTATCTGAACTCTTAGAATCCTGACTTCCTTTTGATTGTGAATTATTGAACTTTAACCTTGATAAAAAGTCTTCATCAGTTTCCTCTTTAGATGATCCACCATCTTCGTCTTCTTTATCATCTTTTCCTTCGGGATATAATCTATTTCCGATCTCCTCTCTCATAATGTAAACTAGGAATATAGTTAGTATTATTATAAACAAGAAGGACAATCCTGACACATTGTTTTGCAGTATAGTCCAGTAATCTTTAGAGTTGTTCACTTTCACAGTATCAGAGAAGGTTTCAACATTACCATTCATATCAGTTGTTCTGATTGTGTAAGTATGATTTCCATTATCTTTTACAGAGGTTTCCCAAAGATATTCATATGTGTCATTTCCGCTGTAAATCATCTCGTCCCAGCCCTTGCCATCTATATTTATCTCAACAGAATCTATTTTGCTCCAATCTTTTACTTTAGTTGAGAACTTAATAGAATCTTTATCCTTATTATCGGGACTTGTTTTATTTATATGAGGACCTTTATTGTCCACTTTTATTGTAAACTCTTTAGATTGTCTGTGACCTGCATTATCTAAAGCTGTTATTTTACCTCTATATTTCCCACTTCCATGTGCAGAAGATAATAAAGAAGTATTCAAAATGTATTCAAAAGATTCACTTGCTGGTAAACTATTCATAGACTTAGGTGCACCATCGTCCAATTTTGGCATGGACATGGTCATATTCTGTATTTCTTGGCCGGCAAATACTTTTATCCGTTGCTCTCCGCTTACTACCTCGTATGAAGTTGGCTCTAAAACTCTCAATTTAGGAGCTTCATTATCCACTATTACCGAGATTTTACTCACCTTTTTATGACCATTCAGATCAGTAGCCTTTACTGTTATTGTGTGTTTACCTTCGCTAAGATGAGTTGTATTTAATTTATTTTCAATAGGAACGTAACCAGTATTATCAACTGTATATTTTACATCCTTTAAAAATTCATCTTCTACAGTTACATTTAGTTTGATAGATCCATTCAGATACTCTTCATTTTCAGGATTTTGAATAGTCAACTTTGGATCATCGTTATCTACATTAAAGCTTATTTTTCTAGTTTTATTTGTATTACCAATAGGGTCTTTTACTATTGCTGAAATGTTATATTTACCATCTTCAACACTTCGTGTATCTACTTCATAAATATAGTAACCCGTATTACTATCATAAGATATTTTTCTTGTTTGATCAAAGAGGTTTATTTTCACATCTTCTATTCCGATTTCATCATTAGCAGATACTTTGAATTTGAACCATCCATCTACAAATTGATCCTGGATAGGACTAGCAACCTCCACTTTTGGATCATGATTATCTACAATAAAATCAATTGTCTGAGTTACTGATTTTCCCGCTGTATCAGTAGATCTAACTTCAATAGTATGTTCCCCATCAGTCAGTTTCGTTGTATTTAGTTCAACAACAGCTGGAACCCATCCTTTGTCATCTACTTTATATTCAGTATAAGTCGGGAATGCATCCTGAGATGTAAAATCAAGTTTCAAGTTATCCTCTATATATTGTCCTTCTCTTGGCTCTTTAATAGTTAAACTTGGATAATGGTTATCCACCTTGAATTTTACTTCTTTTGATAGTGACTCGTATCCTGCTTCATTAATAGCTTTAGCCCTCACTTTCCAAAAGCCTCCCTCATTAACTAATTCTGTATCTATACTTACCTCATAGTAACCACTGCTTGGATTGTAACTAGCGTTCTTGACCCATTTTTCACTGTAGCTTCCACTTGATATTAAACTATAAACATCGACTTTCACCTGCTTTATTTCGATTTCTCCCTTTACCTTCATCTTTACATTCAACTCTTCTTCTACAAATTGATCACTCTGAGGATTGATTATTGAGATATCAGGTACGTGGTTATCTACTCTAAATTCTATCTTTTTTGATGTAGAAGCATGTCCGATTACATCAAATGCCTCTGCTTTTACTTTCCATATGCCTCCCTCATTTTCACTTCTTAATTCTGTGTCTAGATTTACTTCATAACAACCAGTACTTGGATTATAACTAGCATTTTTGATCCACATGTCACTGTAATTTCCATCTGAAACCAAACTGTAAATTTCTAATCTTACCTGCTCAACTCCCAAATTATCATCGGCCTTTATTTCGACGTCTAACTCATCTTTCACGAACTGATTTTCCTGTGGACTTACTATCCTTACTTCGGGTTTTTCATTATCAACTATAACTTCTACTTGTTCTCGAGTTGTATGACCAGCATAATCTGTACTTTTTACATTGATAGTATGTTTACCATTACTCATTGAGGTTGTATCTAATGAACCAGTCCATAGATCTGAATTTTCTCTAAATGATAACGATTTCCAAGAAGAGCTGTCCACCTGATATTTTACAGATTTTATTACTAGTTCATCAAAAGAATTGACACTTATATGTTGTTCTCCCGATATTATCTTGTTTTCGTTGGGTTGATTAAAACTTAAAGTTGGTGCATTATTGTCAACATAGAATTCACTATACTCTTCTGTTAAATGATATGCTTCATCCCATATAAGTAACTCAACATCTTTCTTACCATCTGGTAAATTATTTGTGTCTATAACAGTTTCCCAGTATCCACTTTCGCTGTTATATTCTAGATAATAATGTTTGTAATTAATCCCTAGAACTACCTTTTCAATTCCCACCTCATCATAAGCTACAGCTCTAAATGTGTACTTTCCTTCGATGTACTCATCATTATCTGGGTTAGAAAGACCTCCTTTTGGGTATTTTGTATCTATTATTATCTTTAAACTTTTAGTAATCTCATGACCCGCTTCATCTATTGTTTTCAATTGAAGTTGATGCTCACCATCACCATAAGTATAAGAATCTGCTGTAATATTAACTTTCCAATTATAATCACCCATACCAAATGGCACATGTTTTAGTGATTTCCATTCTGAATTATCTATTTTATATTTAACATCAGAAACACCTAATTCGTCATCTGAATCAACCTTTATTGTGTGATTTCCTGTTATTATCTCTCTTTGGTCGGGAGAAATTATATCCATTGTAGGTTTTGCATTATCAACATAGAAACTCAAATCACTTGTAGTATACTCATGACCTGCTTCATCTATTGTTTTAACATTTGCTTTAAGTATACTTTCTGGTAAAGAAGTAGTATCGATTTTCTTCTCCCAATAACCAGTCTGGGAGTTATATGTCATATTATATGTCCAGCTATTAACATCGATGTGAATATTGAGTTCGACACTATCTATTCCAACTTCATCCGAAGCTACTGCTTTGAACTTGTATGTATCTTCTATATATTCTTCTGAATATGGAGATTCTATATAAGACAAGGGTCCAGTATTATCAAAAACAACATCGACCTTAGTTGATTTTTTATGACCTGCTTCATCTTCAACTAAGAAGTGTATTACATGATTGCCATCAACAAAATCAGTAGTATCAAGTGTAGATGTCCAGCCATTAGATACTTTAGTCATCTCCTTTTTTTCTGTTTTATCAACCCAGTATTTTACTGATTTTAATCCTACTTCATCCTGTGAATTAATAATTAAATCCTGCATTCCAGTCAATATTTCGTTTTGTTGAGGTTCTTCCACACTCAACGTAGGCTCATTATTATCTATTACAAATGAAACGTTTTCTGTGGTATAATTATGTCCTGCGACATCTGAAACAGTGACATTTGATTTATACAAACCATCTTCAAATACAGATGTATCTAGATCATACTCCCATCGGTTTGATACAGTATTATAACTCATATTGTAAGACCAAAAATTGTCATTATGCCTGATATTAAGATTGACGTATTCCAAACCTACCTCATCTGATGCCAAAGCCTCGAAATTGTAATTTTCTTCTATATACTCATTTTCATTTGGAGACTGAAAACTAGATGTAGGTTTTGAATTATCAAATAAAACATTTATTTTGGCTGTTTTTACGTGCCCTGCCTTATCTTCGGTTTTGAAGTGAATATCATGATTGCCATCTTTATATTTGGTAGTATTGAGTATCGTAGTCCAATTACCTGCTACTTTCGTCATATCATTGGATTCCGTTTCATCTATCCAATATCTAACGTATTTTAAACCTAGTTCATCATGTGATTCCACTGATAGATTAGTATCTCCGATCAATATCTTACCATTTTGAGGTTGATTTACATTTAAAGAAGGTCCATTATTATCTATATAGAATGTTACAGGGCCTTTTTCTGTTACATGACCATTAACGTCTTCGATATCCACACTAACCTCGTACTCTCCATCATTAAAAGTCTCTGTATCTATAGTATATGTCCAGTATCCAGATTGTTGATTATATGCTGCCTGATAATTATTACTCTGTATCTCTATTTCTACGCTATCTACACCTACATTATCCCATGCATTTACTTTAAATTCGTACGTATCTTCCAAGAACTGTTCATTAGAAGGATTTGCGATATCACCTGATGGATATACACTATCTATAGTATCTACTTCTACATTGAATTTACTCATAATTTCATTGTCTGCATTATCCTCAACTAGTAGATCAAGATTGAATGTTCCTGTGACTCCACCAGTATCAACATTTAAATCGGGGGAATTGTAAATTCCATCATCTGCATAGCGATCGTTACCGAAACCATCATCTCTTAAGATTACGTTATTAGTCCCACCAATAGAAGTAGCATCTAAGCTTATCTTATTTATCCCATTTCCTTGATCGCTTACTTTAACCTCAAAACTGATATTCTGGCCTTCAGTAGTAAAATCTTGGTCATTAGGATAGTTGACCACTTTACTATTCAATACTGGATCAGAGTTGTCAACTTCAATAAAAGCTACAGTTTCATTTTTATTACCAGCGTAATCTTCTCCGACCATTTTTACTGTTGCATTTTTTGTTTTTTCACTTTTCACAGTAAAATAATCGGTCCCATATATATTATCATTAGCATTGCCATCACCATGGTTTCCATCATCATACATTGGAACTGGCGAAGAGACATTTAGCTCACTAGCATCTAAATATACTTTTTTAATCCCGTGTGGGGCTTCTTCACCGATCCATCTCTTACCTATATTTTCTATAGTTTGAGATATATTTTCATATATTCCAAGTAATTGAGAAGAAGAAGGTGCGTAATGATAAGTACCTCCTGTACTGTTAGCAATTTCACGCAAGTCAAATTCAGTCGTGAAATTGTATGCATAAGAACTACTTTTTACATAACCTGGCGCATCTCCTACATTACTTACAGTCTCATTAGGATCTAGATAATAATCTGCACTTGAATTGGATCCCTGTGGTTCTATACCAAGTCCAATATTAAAGGTAGGTACAGGAGAGTTAATCAGACCGTACCTAGTTGGATCATGATCGTTATCATCTAAATCAATATTGTCCCACGAATCACCTCTGTATCTAGCGATATTCCAATTATAAGTTTTCTGCTCATTCCAAGTTAGATCCCCCGTCATATTCCAAGTTTTATTTGCTGGCCCATAATTATTTGAATACCTTACACCAGGACAATATGTTTCACTACCTCCTTCACTGACGCTTCCAAATGTACCTCCCATATCATCTCCATCAGTCATCGCTACTACGGCAGGTGTATGTTCTGATACATGATTATTCCAAGCATAAAGAGACGCTTCACCGATAGTGTCCCAGAGAGGTGTTAGATTATTATAATGAGTTAGATTGCCTATTGTTTCGTTCAATTCATCCTTATTATTTTCTGTCATATATTTAAAATCCGATTTCTTTAATGGATCTTCTCCAGAGAATATGAATAAGGCAACCCTGTCGTCAGAGCTTAATTTTCCTATGAAAGTTTTAGCAGCTTGTTTAGCATCAGAGAGTGGTTGACCTTGACCACCCATACTAGAAGATGTATCTATGACTAAAGAAACATCAACAGGTGTCTGAGCTTTTACTGAACCGTATTTCAATTCCAAGTCTGTCGCATTTCCAGTAAACCTTATTTGGCTCCCTTTCTTTACAGCAGTCTGACCAGCAGGCAAATCACTCTGTAACTTTCTAATAGTAGGTTTAGTATTATCTATTTTTAACTCGATAGAATCAGTTACGTTATTTCCAATGCCATCACTGACATGAATATCTAAATATTGGTAAGACGTTTCACCATAAACGAAGAAAGACTGTGTACAATAAATTCCATCGCCTGCTCCTTGATCTTTATGATCACCATCATCGTACATTGGAAGTAGCCCATAACCAAATTGACTAGCATTAACATATGCAGATTGAATTCCAGAAACATCATCTGATATCTCCGCTTTAATGTATACTGAAGAGTTATCACGTGCTGCCTCATATCCTATGGGATAGCTGACTGTTTTATTATTTATAACAGGATCACTATTATCGAACCAAACTTGTTTAGATTTTATATCTGTTCCACCAGTTCCTCCAAAAGTCCTTATCTGTATTGTATGTGCTCCATCAGTAAATCCTTTTGTGTTTATTTCGTATGACCAATCATATTCTCCAGAAACGTTGTTCATATAAGAATAAAGAGAACCATCTATCCATAACTCACAATGATCAGAATCACCCTGATCTACAACACTTATATTTGCTTTACCATTTGTCATCAATTTGCCATCTAAAGTTTCACTTGGAGATATATCTATAGTTTCTATATTAGATGCAGACGTTATAGATATCCCCACATTAACTACACTTAACGCCATCAATAAGATCATGATTATTGCTCTTTTTTTCATAAGTTCCACATCCTTGAATTTTTGACCTTTATTTTGAAACTAATCATATTATCTAACCTAAACTTATTTTGTCATAGCCATCCGGATAAAATATTGATAGTAGAAAAACTCCTATTACCCCCAACCAGCTTGCCATGGTAATTAAGTCAACAATTGGGGGTAAATTTACTATTTTAAGTACTGTATAGAGTAGGTAGACTACTACCAATATCATCAAAATACTCAATATCGAGTATGCAGCTTCTTTTTTGTTCGTTTTTATATCTGAGGCACCATTTGGATACCTTAATCCCAAGTATCCTATTAATGCAAATACCAATATTCCAATAGACCAGAGAGGTGAAATTCCTAAAGATAGTAGGATAATAAATCCTACAACCGCTAAGAATAACAGTACCCTATCTCTCATCGATTCCACTCATCCTTGAATCTTTCAGCTGATTTTATCATATCCTCTTTTAATGAGGATTGAGTTTCTTCTATCGATTCTTCAAGGTCTTCCTGTGTTACTTTTGCTTCTCCTTTCTTACTTCTACTTAGTGCTTTGATCTTGGCATCTTCTATACAGCTCTTTATATCATCAGAAGTGAATCTATCTGATTTTTTCGCTAGTTTCTTATAATCAATCCCTTCTTCAGTAGGTATTGAATCAAGATGTATTTCAAATAGTTCTTCTCGTCTCTCTAAATCGGGAGCAGGGATGAACATTCTTTTCTCAAATCTTCCTCTTTCAAATATATCCTCATTCAGCCTGGCTGGATAATGACTAGTACCTATCAATGTGACATTATTTACTTCTTCTATATCCTTCATCAGATTGAGGAATGATTCGAATATATTCTTCTCTTCCTGACTATCTAAATTCGAAGGGGCTATCTTTTCAATTTCTGTGAATACCATAACAGAAGGCGCCATATCTCTCATTTCATCGAATAATTTATCTACTACCTCTCGGCCTCCTTCTGATACTACTTCTTTGAACTCCATTCCTGTAATAACTCTCATTGGAATACCAATTTCATTGCCTGCTGCTTTCAAAATACTCAATTTCTGGCATCCCTTTGGACCGTACAACAACAAATTCTTTGTTCCAGATATATCAAATTCCCTTACTAAATCTGTTTCAGTGATCGGGTGAAGTATCTCTTCTCTAAGCACCTGTTTTTCTTCATCCAAGTCTGGAATGTCCTCTAAAGTAATTCCTCTTTCCATTTCCGGTTCTTTTGTCTCATGTATCTTTCTCTCGTATTTTGACTTCACTCTCTCATATTCTTCTTTCATGGAAGGTGTTATACTCGGATTCATCTTATGCAGAACTTCGTCTATATCCTTCTCTGTTATCTTCTTCATACCACCAGTATCTATTGATTTTCTCATTGTCCTAGTAGCACTTTCTTTTGCTAGATTGGCTAAATCAGCACCAGAAAAGCCTTCAGTCTTTCTAGCAAACTTATCTAAGTCTACATTGGATGATAGAGGTTTATCTCTGAAATGTATGTTCATAATATCCTTACGTTCCTCTTTATCTGGTGGAGGTACATAGATAATTTTATCAAATCTACCTGGTCTCAATAAAGCTGGATCGACCATATCTGGTTTGTTAGTTGATCCAACCATTATGATGCCTTCAGATCTGTCCATACCATCTAATTCAGAGAGTAATAGTGATAATAATCTTGGAGTTACATCATCGGCAGAATACATATCCCTTTTCTTTGCAATAGCATCGATCTCATCAAAGAAAATTATACATGGTTTTCTTTCTCTCGCAGCCTTGAAAAGTTTCATCATACTTTCTTCTGATTCACCATACCATCGAGACATCACATCCCCACATTTTACGTTGATCATCTCTACGTCTAATTCAGTTGCTAATGCTTTCATCAGTAGTGTTTTACCGCAACCTGGAGGTCCATAAAGCATCATACCCTTAGACGTTTCTACACCAAATTTCTCGGATATGTCTGGGCGAAGTAGCGGCATAAGTATACTTTCTTTTACTTCATTCTTTACATCAGTCAATCCACCTACATTTTTAAATGGTGTTTCCCCTAGATCTGCCATTTCAGCGATCCTAGTACCAACATCAGATATACCAAGCTGACTTCTATAATATTCTCTAAATAGGCTTTTTGTCATGAAACCTAATCCAATAGACACGAATGAAAGGACAACTCCTCCAACTAAAAGCAGACCTATCCAAATGATATCTAAAGTCTTCATTCCAGCAAAATAATCAAAATACAAAAGTCCGAAAATAGGAGATATACCTAGTAATATTGATGCGGATGCTGTCTTTTTCCAATCCTTCTTTAATGGATATTTGACCCATTGAATTAATTTATTCAACTTAGGTTCTCTAGTTTCAACTATCATATAAATGAGATATAAAGCTATACACCATAACAAAACCTGAAAGAATGGTAAAATAGATGCACCAAAATTATTGGCTAGAATTTCACCGATTATATCCGCATTAGCATTTCCTATGCCCGCCAAAGACTCTCCTAAACTTGAAGGCTTAAAATTAGAAACTACCGGTTTATCAAATCTCATGAATGCTGTTTTATGAGGGGATGTAGTAACGAAACCTAACAATTCAAAATTACTACTTGATGATAGAAGTACCAAAAATATACCCGCAACAGCTGTAGAGATAACACTCAGATAGATAGAGAATAAAACAACCGACATCACAGGTACAAAGTAAATGGCACCTATTCTCGCTAGGAATATTATCAAAAATACAAGGAAACCGAATTTCCAATCAAAGAAAGATACCAATAATATCAACAGCGAAAATACAAGCATTACTAGACCGAATTCTGGGGATTGATATGCTGCAGAACCAGTGACAAAAAGTGCCAATATAAGCAGTGAATTATATGGATATTTATAAGATACTGCACCTATGACAATTGAAACTATACCTATCATCCACCAAGGGTAAAATGGTATGAAACTAAGTCCAAATAGAGATAAGAAAAAGAATCCTACTGGAATCAGATGCTGTGGTTCTCCAGTCTCCCTCACGATCCTTTCCCAGAAATCATCAATGATAGGATGAGTTGAACTAGTTTCTCCTTGTTTTCCTTCTACTAACTCAATCTGCTTTTCTTCTTTCTTTTTATACACAAATCCTAGCAATAACAGAGGTATAAGAATACTTCCTAACAAGCTCAATAAAATATACTCTTGTGGGAAAGAAATCATCCCATGTTTCATAGAACTTTTAGTCTCAAATTTGAACGTGTATGTGGCTTGTTCCTCTGATTCTTTTCCTGTTAATTCAATACTTTTGCTTTTACTCTCTCCTTTATAATTAACTTTAAGATCATAACTCCCAGGCTTTAATGATTCTTCAATATTTAACTTACCATTTTTGACTTTTCCTTCATATACAACAGTCTCAGATTCATTTTTAACGGTAACCTCTGCTCCATCGACCTTATCATTTTCAAATTTATCTTTTACAACTATCAGAGGTTTTATTGTAATATTACTTTTTACGGTATATTCGTTATTTGCTGACTCGATTTCTTGATTATATTTATCGTAAGCAGATATATGAAAATCAACAGAAGTATTTCTTGGATAAGCAGGTATGGTTGCCTTCCAAATCTGATTCTTCTTCTCAAATTCTATACTTCCTTCCTGGGGACTCGTACCTGGCTGGTCTATCTCTGCCATTATCAAAGCAGAATTTATTTCGACATCAACCTTTTTTTCTAATGTAACTTTTACACTCTCGTTAGATTTTGGATCTATTGGCTCGTAAGAATATCTTAGATTATCAGAAAAGTCATCATTTATCCATCCACCTTCCTTTTTTACTGTATAAATGTACTCATCCGACTTGAACCAATCTATACTGTCTAATGTTGCATTAACCCAAAATTTAACTTCAATACCTGGCTGCCCGTGATATTCATTTCCATTTATCACTCCTTCCATTTGATATTGATCTTCAGTTGATTGCATTTCAATATTTCCAACAGATGAATATTCATCCATACTAGGAGTTTTATATTGGAAATAAATCAATGATCTAGCTATATTTTTATTATCATTACTATCGATGGTTATTTTTACATCTTGATCAGGAGATGGATTTTCAGGAGTGTAATTCAAACCAAATCTCTCTGTAAATCCATTACTTTTCAATGATTTAGACCCTTTAGAAGCTGCATTTACACTCAATATAGTGAAACCACTTATCAATATTAAGACGACAAAGGTTAACGCTACTATCTTGTTTATTTCCATTTTCATATTTATCAACGCTCGTTGAATGTATAACCTAAATTCTCTACTTCCTTACTCTTTTCTTCTTCATCTGGTTTTTTTCCAGAACTCATACTTATGCCCTCTTCTTGTCCAACCTTCATATTTCCTTTTAGAACTTCACCAACACCTAAACCTAACAGTGGTGCAAACAAAGCTTGGTAACCTGCAGTTTGTGCTATAGGTTGTAAAGTAGCTTGAGGAACTATCGTAGTTGTTGCCATGGGTGAAGTTGATATTGGGAATGCTTCAACTGGTGGTGGTGAAGGTGATGTTGGCGGAGGAGGAGGGGGCGGCAGAAGAATTATTCTCTTCACTTTCCCCATAATCTGAAGATCTGGTAACGATGTGAAGTTTTCACGATCGTCCCATGGCCTAGTATAATATATTCCAGATCTGTTCGAATATACCGATTGTTTTCCTTTTTTATCCGTACTGATATTGAATCTCACATTCCAAGATTCTCCTAAAACAAAGGTCTTGTTAAAATCCCATGAGACATTTGTTTTTCCTTTAAAATCAGTTATATTTGTAGGTGAGACAGTAAAACTATTTGGATCAACACTGATATGTTCCTCAAAATTAATTTTTAAATCTAAATCCTCACCTGTTGAATTGGTATACTCTCTATTTGATATATCAAGATATACTTGCTCTAAGCTGGTTAAATTATTTAGATGATGATATTTGCCTTCTGTTTCATTTGCTATCCACTTTAAAAGGTTAGAATTAACATCTTCTCCAAAGCCAATCGGATAGATCGTTATATTTTTATCTCTAACCCTTTTTATAGTATCTTCAGTTACATTATCTGTTGCCCTGCCATCAGTTAATAAAATTTCTATACGCTTTTTATCTGGATCAGCATTTTTTAAGAGTTCATCAGTTGCTAAATTGATCGATCTCTCAAAATTTGTTCTACCACCAGGTTCTGTACTAAGTTCTAATTTATTTTTTAAAATTTCATAGTTTCCTGTAAGGTTTTGTACTAATGATCCATTAGATGACATCTTTACTATCCCTGCCTCATCAGGATAATTCATATTATCTATGTAACCCTTAGTCGAGGAAATCATCGTTTGGTTTGGATCGTTTATCCTCATACTTTGAGAGCAATCAAGTATCAACATTGTATTCTGTGGATCAAAAATCAAAGCTTCTCTTCCCTTAGCTTGGAATGAAAGATTGACCCTGCAAGTATTAGGTTTCTTATTAGATTGAGTTGGCCATATTTCATCTATATTTGTTTTAACCTCCACGTCAAAATATGGTCCAGGTCTCTTATATGTAGATGAAGCTGAAATTGTACTCGTGAGAATAAAAGTAGACATTACAACTATTATTAAATTAAATAAAATTAAGGTTCCGATTGTTTTGTGTTCGTTCTTATCGATTAAAGATAATTTAATTTGTTTATATATTGACGAAATTTTTTTCATCATATCTATTTCATTTTTTCATAGATATATATTATCATTCATTTTATTTACTGCCTTCAAATCAGTTAGCTTCAGTTTGACTTTCCTTATTTTCTCTTTCTAACTTCTTCAATACATATATAAGAATTAAGTGCACATTTGCGATTATAATGACCTTTAATTTGCAATTTTAAAATCTTTTATTTCAACTTCGAAATCAGATTTAAATTATTATTTTGTATCAGATATCCCAATATAAACCAGGTCTTCTACTAGATATAAAAACTTCTATTGATGGTAAAATCCAAAAATAAATTATACTAAATCGTACTATTATTCTTTGGTTTATGAAACCTATATCAAATTTAAAAAAATTGAATCTAAATAGTTTATTTAATTTCTTAGAAAAAGACAGATTTACAATTTTTACTGCTTTCATCTACTTAGTAATCTTAGGTGTAATACGGTCTCTTGCTGAATCTTTATTCTTTGATTATCCGAGCTTTAGTTTGTATATTTTGGCTCAGCATATAGCTTTTAATTTTCCTGTCCTAATTTTAGGTGTACTTGTTATAAAAATAGCAAGTGGAACAGATTTAAGAAAAGTTTATAATATGATCTTATTAGGTTTCTGGATAGTGATATTACCACCCTTCATAGATCATTATATTTTTGGTTTTGGTGGTGTTGAATATTCTTATTTGTACAGCTATTATGGAGAAGAATTTACATTTATTGATAAAATACCTTATATTTATCCAAAATATCTTTTGTTCGATGAATCTGTAAGTCCTGGTCTAAGATTCATGCTTGCTTCTTTATCTATTTTATCAGCTGTTTACGTTGCTTTCAAGATAAAATTGCAAAAAATATTTGATTTGTTTAAAGATAATATGTACAAACCCATAGTGAAAAAAATCAGCGCTGTATTTTTCAGCGGAATGGGAATATGGATAGTTATGTGGATAATCAACTCTACAGTTCCTACTGTCATATCTTTAGAAAAAGAGGGTGTGATTCTCTTTGATCATTTTACTTTTAGAATATATAACAAATATTATGGATTTTTACTAAATTATAATTATTCAGTCCGTGAAGTTTTCCCAAGCATTTTTGGTTATACAAATGAAGTTGGATTAGCACAAGGACTTGTAATGCAACAGAGGTCTCTTTTCTTGATAATGTATTTTTTCATATTTTCTATAATGTCATTAATACTAACTTTTTGGTTAATCAAAAGAGACCTATTGTATAGAATAAAACCTAAGATCAATAAAGTGATTTTATCTATCACAATTTCAGTTTCATTATTAGGTATATCAGTTACTCATTTAATAGATTCGTTTGCTGAACAAGAACATAACGGATACGAAATTGTCCATAATAGTGGATATGCATTAGACCCATCATATGTTTTACATTTTCCTTATATATTTTTCATCGTCTGTATAGCTGTATTTCTAGGTTTATTTGCTTCTTTTGTTTCATCCTATTATAATAATGATGATAAATACTTAGATAAACAATTGATTATCGGTTCAATTCTTGGATCAATATCCTTAGCTGTGCTCCTCACAGAATATAAAATATTGATTTTATTATCTATATCATTCGTTCTTTTATGGTCAGTTTTCAAATACAGTACAGAATTGTACACTTTGAAAAGTAGTTTATTGTTTTCATTATCTAATATAACAATATTCTTTATCGGTTTTTTGTCTCCATCAATTTGGAAGATCAGGACTTATGAGATTACAGATGGATTACCTAATAAAAATACTTATCAAACAATTAATCTTGTTAGAAACCCCGAAATAACAGGGACAATCTTAGGGATGATGGTAGTTTTATTCATATCAATATTTTTATTATCATATCTCCCTAGATTTATAGAAGATGATATTCTAGAATATCCAAAATCTTATCTGATTCTGCCATTGTTCTTTTTACCCATGTTTTGGTTAAACGATATTGATTATCTAATTGCCTTCCCGATAATAGGCCTAGTTGCTTCTACTTTAGTAAGCAAAGAAAAAAAATATCTACCGCTATTCATGTTATCTATACAGTTTGTTTATATATTTCTAAGGCTGACCAACATCATTAGGATCTAATAATACTTCATTATAACAAATGATAATAGCCAGACTATTATCAAACTTATACTTATTATATACTTATATCCTTTTAACTTGATATCTTCTTTAGGATCATCGATTTCGCTTTTAGATGTTCTTTTCAATCTTAAAGTATATTCACCATAATTACCTTCTAAAGAATTACTACCTACCTCTGGAGCAAAAACTGCTATATAATATTCTCCAGGTTCCAGTATAACTTCTTTTCCTGTATTATTTTTATTTCTCCTATGTGGAGGATATCCTTGATAAGATATTTTTAAAGCTGGATATTTATCACTGTTGATATAAATATTTGGATCAATACCGCCATTTGAAGTCAATGATAACTTAGAATAATTCTGAACACTCACTTTGTAGAAATCTCCCCCACCTCTTCCCTTATATTTTTTTAAATTGCCATATTTCAGATTTATTAATTTGTCATCTTCGTAATGACTGGTAACTTCATTTAATATAGGTTCCTCAATATCTTCAGTACCTAATACATAATAGTGTTTAACATCGTAATCATAATTCACCCGGAAAAGATATTCACTTGCAAAACCATAATTGGACCTAGATGCATAACATTCACCCATTGGCATCCAAAATTTTGGATCGGTATCCCATTCCGCATTCCATTCATCTGCATCTAAGGCATACCAATCGCCTTTATCTTCAATCCAATCAGCTTCATACATGGACTCCTCAAACCATGCTTCAGATATATAGTTACCCATCAGTTTTGTATCTTTAGAAGGATGCAAAGATACAATTCTACTAGGTATTCCAATTGATCTTAATAGGCCTGTAAGAGCAAATGCACATTCATCACACCAAGCCCCTAGCGTTTTTGTATACCCTTTGTCTGCCAATTTATCCCTATTGACACCATTCATAGAAAGTTTTCTCGCATCTGCTACCGTTAATCCTTCGATTTTTCCTTGATTAAAATATAATATCTTCCTTGGATCGCGTAATTGAGGTGGCTCTTTCGGTCTAGCTGTGTTCCTCTGTGCTACAATCCGTACCAATTTCACAGAAGCTAAAATCGGATCTGATGTGTTCCCAACTCCTGCTAATGCAAATTCGTATATATCTGTGATACTCTTATTATCATCACCAAAGGGATAAAGATCACCCTTGAATAGATTACCTGAGTTTGTGTAAATGTATCCTCTCTCATCTCGTGTACCATACTCATTATAGGCGTACCCATCAATTTTATCATCAGAAAGACCAGTATTAAAGGGATCAAAAACGATATAAAGATCCATCGTTTTTTTCCACCCGCCGTCTTCTATCAGAATCACATATTTACCAACGGTGTTATCATCAGGCACCTTTATGTCCCATCCATCTACAGATAACTCATCCATATTTTCTTTTGTAGACTCTATACTTATTTCACCATCACTATTCCCACCTAATTCTATAGTTGTACCTCTTCTGATGACTATTTTTTCCAAAGCTATAGTTATAGAACCGTTCTGACCTGAATAGGTCTTCCATGAATTATAATCCTTTGTTTTATAGCTGGTTTTGTATTCACAATATAATCCTGGGCTTCTTTCTTTTGAAGAATCAGTACCTATCAGTTCTTCCTCTAATTTATCTAATCCGTCTCCATCTTTATCAGCACCTTCAGCTTTAGCTGTAAATAAAAACGAAGTGTTACTTAGAAATAGTAATATCAACACGAATATAATTATAATGTATTTGAGGTTTTTACTATTTGTCATATATTTTGTAGTCATAGATAATCTATAAAAATCTTGTTGTAACTCTAAAATATAATTAAAAAATAAAGGGTTTTAGGTTTTTTTGGTTTGTATTCTATTCTTCTTCGAAGTCTTCATCGAAGTCCTCGTCACTGAAGATGTTCTCTTCGTCTTCTACTTCTTCACTTTCTTCACTGAAAAATTCTTCTTCTTCCTCTGGTTCTTCTGTGGTTTCCTCAGTTCCTGTTTGTCCACCTTGATTATATTTCCAGTACATTACTGCTATGATTATCACTAGTACAATTATGATTGGAAGCATATAGAATACTGCTCCTAATCCAGGATTACTATCAGCATTTCTAGGATCTGTTCCCTCTTTGTACTCTTTCAAGTTGTCGAAGCCATCACCGTCTGGGTCATTATTAGCCCCTTCTAGATCGTATGCTTCTTCATATTCATCTGGGATACCATTGTCATCAGCATCTTTCTTGACCTGTATATCAACTGTTTTAGTTCCTGTATTTCCTGCTTCGTCTGTTACTGTTAATTTCACAGTATATGTATCTGCTTCTGAGTATTCATAATAGACTTTCTCTCCGTTTGAAGTTTCCCCATTACCAAGGTTCCACTCGTAGCTGGCTATTCTAATGTTATCCGAAGATCCACTAGCATCTAACCTGATCTTATCTGTAACGCTTATTGTAGTATTAGATACATCTATTTCAGCTGTTGGATTCTCATTGTCATTTACTTCTATATCCATCGTTTCTCTAGCTGTGTTGCCTGCTTCATCTGTAACTCTTAATGTAACTATGTATGTTCCTGGTTTATCAAATTCATGTTCCATAGTTTCACCGGTATATTCTTTACCGTTTATACTCCATTTGTAGCTAGATATTTCCACATTGTCTGTTGATCCAGATCCATCTAATGTGACATTTTCACCTGTAGGCGCTGAAGATGGTGCACTTATACTTACTTCTGGTGGTGTAACATCATTGACTGTGATAGTCTTTGATATTTGACCAGTATTTCCTGCTTCATCTGCTACTGTCAAAGTTACTTGATATTCTCCAGGTTCGTTAAATGTATGTTTTGTCGTCTCTCCAGTCTTTTCTTCTCCATCTATATTCCATGTGTAACTTGTTACTTCTACATTATCTGATGATCCAGATCCATCAAATGTGATCTGTGTTCCAATTGTTGTACTCATCTTTGAATCGAATTTAGCTATTGGAGCTGTTTCATCTATAACTGTTATAATTACAGTCTTGGAATCAGTATTTCCTGCCTCATCTGTTACTGTTAAAGTTGCTTCATATTCCCCTGGTTGATTAAATGTATATTCCGTTTTTTCTCCAGACTTTTCTGTTCCTGCTATATTCCATGTATAACTTGTTATTCCTACGTTGTCATATGATCCTGAACTATTGAATGATACCTCTGATCCTACTTTTATATTCATATTTGAACCAAATTCAGCTACAGGAGCTGTTTGGTCTTCAACATTTATGGTTACTGCTGTGGAATTGGTATTACCTGCTTCATCTGTCACTGTCAATGTAACCTCGTGATCTCCAGTTTCACTAAATGCGTATGAGTACATCTCTCCAGTATATTCCTGTCCGTTGATTGTCCAAGTATAGCCTGTCACAGCTACATTATCTGATGAACCACTTGCATCGAATGATATCATTTCATTCAATCCAACAGTTTGTTTATTGACTGAAAGATCAACACTTGGTTTGGTAACATCGTTCACAGTTACAGTTACGCTATCAGTGTTCGTATTCCCTTGTTCGTCTGTTACTATCAAGTCTACCTGATAAACTCCAGGTTCTGTAAATTGCTCAGTTAGTTGTTCTCCATAATAATGTTCGCCCATAATATTCCAAGTGTAATTAATTATCATATCGTTATCTGATGAACCACTTGCATCAAATGTTACTTCAGTATCTTCATCAACTGTTCTATCTTCTCCTGCGTCAGCTACTGGTGATATATCGTCTACAGCTGTTATAGTTACACTAGCCACACCTACGTTTCCTTCTGCATCTTCGACTTTCAACTTGACATCATGTGTTCCTAATTCACTGAATGAATGTGTGATCTCTTCTCCATTGTATTCGGTACCATCGATTGTCCATGTATAGGATGTTACTCCTACATTATCTGTAGATCCTGAAGCATCTAAGGTGAAATCTCTATTCACGTTCACGCTTCCTGGAATACCCATATTAGCGTTTGGAGCTTCGTTATCTATTACATCAACAGTGATTGTGTCTGTATTAGTATTTCCAGCAGCATCTTTTACTGTTAATTCAACATCGTATGTACCGACTTCACTGAATGAGTAAGATACAGTTTCTCCAGTGTATTCTTCACCTTCTATGGTCCAGGTATAACCAGTAACGTCTATGTTATCTGTTGAGGCTGATCCATCAAATGTTACTTCGTTGAATTGTTTTACAGTTTTATCTTGTCCTGCATCTGCTGTTGGTTTAATTGTATCTTTTAAGTAGAATTCATAACTTTCAGCGTACTCAGTAACTTTTGATTCAATTAACCATGAGTAATCACGGTCGCTTCCACCTAGATCTTGCCAGTCTCCTGAATTGTGTGGATCCCCTGCAAAGTTACCATAGAATGCGTTATTGACGTAACCACTTTTTACACCAAATTGATAAGCATCGGCGCCTTTATCTCCTATTTCTAGGACTATCCAGTATTCACCTGGACTTCTAATCTCAACTAGTGATTGTAATTCTAGTTCGATCCATCCAGTTTCTGTTGGAGTATATTCTGCACTTGATCCTAACCACTGTCCTGGTGCTCCGCCTGAATTCTTGGCAACGTGTGCCTGTACATATGATGCATTATCTCCGTAGTTGAAGTAGGCTACATCTGTGATGTAGTTACCTAGTTGATCAGAAAGATCTTGTATCATTCCACCGTACCATGTTCCTTCACTAGTCATTCCAAATGCACTATCCATTGATGAACGATGATCAGCATCGTACATATAGTTCCAGTCTGAACCTATCGGCTCTTTTCCTGGTGATTTTGTTAAGAAGTTAGAATCTTCGTAAGTCAACATCACGTACCAATTATGGTTCTTTGTCATTCCTTCTTGAGATAATTGCCAATCAACACTTACTGTTTCATTCTTCACACCAGTTACTTTGCCTATCATCTTATCAGTATCATGGTTGAAGAACATAGCTGTCATCGGATCTCCAGTTGGTGTCTCTGCATCTATTGAGATTGTTTGAGAAGTTCCACTTACTTCAGATCCATGTTCTGGAGTTGGGTTAGATACTTTTGGTGTAGATAATTCTGAGAATACATTCTCATTCATTTCCATGTTTCCTACGTTATCTATTGCTCTTATCAAATAGTTCCATTTGATACCGTCCATTCCTTTATCCTCATCAATATATGTATAGCTTGATGAGCCATCCGCTGATATCTCTTTAATCATCGTTGAGCTGTTCCAAGGACCAGTTTCACTCTTTGATCTGTATAGATTATAATGGTCTACATCATTCTCTAATCCACCATCATCTGGTGATGATTCCCATGTTATGATATTGTTTTCTGTTTCTATGAAATTCCTGACTGTGATCTCTACATCGTCCACATGCCAGAAGTCATAATCGCTACCTGTTCCACTTATCTGATGTACATTGATAGTAAAGTTCTCATGCAATGCATCAGTTGGAAGAGGCATTTCTGGTGTGTAAACTTGTCCTGCAGTACCACCTTCAAATTTACCTAGTACTTTCCATTCACCAGCATCATTCTTATACTCTATCCACATATCGTCTCCACTTTCTGGATCATCCAGTACTTCCGATGCCTTTATCCACATACTCAAAATAGCATCAGATCTAGATGGATCGACTGTGGTTAGATCTATTTCAGGTGAATGAACATTTACTTCTTCTTCTCCAGTAACCAATGAATAGTTGCCTTCATATGCATCATCTGTGGTAACATCTACGAATCCTGTTCCTGAAGCTACACTCCATGGGGATAACTGTCCATTTTCGAATCCATGATGGTATATAGTGTCTTCACCGCCAACATATCGTTTTCCATTCCAATCAACGGAAGGATTCTCAATCTGTTTAGGTGCACTTGCATCTATCTTAGCAGTTTTATTCTTCCACATTGGAGTTGGTGCATATGTTGTGAATGACCAAGTATCAGACATGTTTGTTTCAAATCCATCGGAAACTTCTGCGTACCATGTATGGGTTTCGTTAGTTTCAAGCATGCCGGTTTCAATTGAAGCTATATTACCTTTTACTCCTGTGACAGAACCATTCCATACTTCTTGTCCAGAAGAATTCATCACGTAGAAATCTACACTCAATGGTTTGAGTAGATTCTCATTTGGATCAGTAACATTTACTTTTAGGGTTGCGAATGCTGGGATATTCTCTTTGCCATCAAATGGCTGTGGATTATTAGGCTTGTTCGGTGGATAATTATGTAGAACTTCTATTCTTTTATTTATCTCGTTATTTGTTGCAATGTCATCATCAGGATACAGAGTTGTTAAAGTTACCAAATAATCAGTAGTATTTGTAGGCGTCCAATTCGCAAAGGTTGAAACTTTTGTCTCATTGCCCATGTCCAATTTTGAAACGGTTGTTTCATTAGTATATTCTGGTGTTAGATATTCACCACCAATAGAAACATCATCTATTCTCCAGAATTCACCGCTCTCAGGCTCTGTACTGTAGAATCTCCAGCCTATCTTGACTTGTTCTTTACCTTCAGCTAGATCTGAAAGGTCTCTCTCGACATGTCCTTGTCCAATGTTTGCACCTATTCTTCTCCAGTTAGCTCCATTGTCAAATGATATCATAAGATCTCTAGAGTTGGATGCTCCTGAATAATAGGTTGAGTTAAACTCTAACCATACCTTATTTTCAGCATTGGTTAAGTTGATCGATCTGGTTTGTAACATGCCTTCTTCATATTTGTCCTTAGCTCTTATCTCCATGTATTCACCGTAAGCATCTGTCCAAGTTACCCCGTTTCCGTCAACATCTGTTTTACTCCAATCTGAAGGTAAACCATTACTAAAGTTCTGATTCAATGTCTGGTCTTCAGATATTCTGTGTATCTCCTCGATTGTTAGGTTAACTGGAATATCAGTTACGTTCTGATAACCTACATTAGTTATTGTTGCTTTTGGAACTTTCTCATAATGATAGGTTGTTTTCTTTGGAATATCTATCATCGTAGCTTCTACATCGGTTGGCTGAACTACTATTTCTTTAGTGAAGTAATCGTTAGAGTTATCCATTTCACTTGATAAGTCTGTAGTAACATTCATAGTATAAGTTCCTACTGAAGATGGAGTCCAATCAGCGAAACTTGCCACTGCATCTGTATCTTTTGGTACATCAACTGTTGTTGAATCCGAATAAACTACTGGCCTACCACCGATATGCACATTATCTATGTACCAATAATCGATCGATGACGGTGCACCTTCGAACTCAAATCTTACTTGTGTACCTACACCTGTATTATTAGATATATCTATACTGTATGAATCAGCGTATACGCTAGAAGATACTGGATTCTCCCAAGGTGACACATCTGTCCAGCTGTCAGCTCCACTTGATCTGACCAATACTCTGCATGAGAAGTCACCATAGTCTTGCCAGTACTTATCTATGTATGAGTTGAAACTCAGATGGATCTCTCCTGAAGTCGTTTGTGGTTTAGATTGTAAATATGAATAGTCTTCTGTTATATCATCCCAATAGAGACTAGCTTCTGGTGCTGTTCCTCCAGCTTCAGCAGAGGATGCTTGTGACCAATCACCAGATTCAGTTGTCCAACCTTCTGGTGGGAAGTCTCCAGTAAAGGATTCAAATGAGCCTGAGTAACCTTTTATTTCTGCAGTAACTGGAACACCTGATTCTTCTATAGTACCGTAGTTTGAGATCGTAGCATTAACCGCTTGTGATTCAGTTAAAACTGGACTCATTGGATTAACCGGTTCAATAGGTCCTACATCGTGTGTATGCCCTTGGAATTCTTCAACAATATAATCATTACTGTGATCCATATCAGATTCTAATAATAACGTTGTAACATTGATAACATAGTCACCAGTTGTAGGTGCTGTGAAATTATCAAATCCTACAGTCTTAGTTTTACCTGCTTCTACAGTAGTAGTCAATTGATCCGTATAAACCTGTTCTGCAGTGTAAACCTGAACGTTATCTATGGACCAGTCACCGTAAACATAACTATCATCTGTACTATTAAATCTCCAAGCAATCTTTACCTGAGAGTTTCCATCAGCATAACTAGATATATCGAATGTTTGCGTTTCATCATTACTATCTGTAAAGTTTGCTAACTGATTCCATGTTGTTCCGTTATCTGAACTTATCAACACTTCTGCATACGTTTCACTATGGTAGTAATCTTGATCGAATTGCAAAGTCGTTCCTGTCATATCTGTTGCATTAATTGGAGAGGTTATAAGCCATTCATCCTGCCATATGTCATCAGCTCCTTCTACAGTGGCATATGGAGTATCAAAGTCATAACCGTCATCCCATTCCCAAGTAGAACTTGATATTCCACTTATATTCCAATCTTCAGGTATGCTAGTAGCAAAGTTTTCATTCATAGTGTAATTTTTTCTATATATTGTGGTATTGACTGGAAATGTCTCGTCTAGATTTCCAAGATTACTTACATTCGCAATAACTTCTTCAGGTACACCTGGTGTGAACCCTATTGGTGAAATAACATCTGTGGGACCTACGTCATGGACATCTTTAACAGTAAATTCCTTCTCAGTATAGTCATTGGTATTGTCCATATCTGTAGCTAATTTTGTAGTGATATTGATATTATAATCAGCCTCACTTGAAGGGGTCCAACTTGAAAATGTGACATTACTATCCTGTCCGTATCCAATATTCGTTGTAACTTCATCAGTATAAACCTGACTCAATGTATATCCAGTTAACTTTACATTGTCAATTTGCCAGAATTCCGGTGAATAATGATTATTATTATAAAATCTAAATCTTACCTTGACTTCATTTTCGCCTGCTGCCCATTCAGTTAAATCCATAGTGATTGTTCCGTCATCTGAAGCTTCATCTACTGTAGTCCATGTACTTCCGTTATCATTTGATACTAATACCTCTCTATCATTATAACCGTCTGATAGAGAATCAAATGTCAATTCAACCTTATAGTTGTTACCTGAAAAATTATAAGCTCTTGTGGTCATAAGATCCTCTTCATCGTCTTCAGTACTGTTAATATACATATATTGTCCTTGTGAATCAGTCCACGTATGGCTGTTGCCATTTACATCAGTAACATTCCAATCAGATGGTAATCCACTTGAGAAACCTTCATTTGCAATCACAGTTGGATTTAATCTTTTAATAGTAGCATTAATAGGTATTTCTTCATCATATGTTCCTAGGTTATCAATATTAGCAATAACTTCTTGTGTTTTCAGTGGTATAGGTCCATCACCAGGAGATATTATTTTATCTGGACTAACGTCATGGTCATTTACTACAGTGACTTCTTTAGTAGTATAATCATTTGTTGAGTCAGTATCTCCTGATAATTCAGTTGTTGAATTGATAATATAAGTTCCTTCAGTTGGGGGTGTCCAATCTGCAAATGTTGCAGTTGTATCATTTCCCGAATCAATATCCACCGTTGTTTCATCCGAATAAACTGTTGAAACACTTGTACTTTTTACACTGATGGCGTCTAGATGTGGATTAGAAAATCCATAATCACTTGTACAATTAAATCTTATCTTTACATCAGTCTCTGTATTATAGCTTGAAAGGTCAATCACTTCCTCTGTCCAGGTTGTTGTTGTATCCAATGTTGCTAAATGATGATCATAAGTTGATCCGCCATTCGTTGATAAGTCTATCTCTATCGGATCGCTACCATCTTCATTCCACCAGTACAATGATAATTTAGGATTAGAAACTGTAGACAAATCTATCGATGGTGTCTGCATATTTCCCCAGTCCCCAGAAGAAATTGAATATACATCATAAAATGCAGAGTAATCTCCATCTACAACGGATCCTGGTCCTTCATCAGTACCATCATCTCTTTTCCAATCATTAGCTCCAGTTCCTGATGAATCATTAAATGTCCAACCGCTTGGTGGGAATGAACCCTCAAAGCTTTCCTGAAGTAGATAGGTTGTCGAACCGCCTTGTATCGTTGTATTTACAGTCACACCTGTTAGATTGCTATCTCCATAATTTTGTACTATAGATTCTACATGATGAGAACTTGTTGAATTAACTCTATCATCCGGTGAGGTGATCTCTGTAACTCCTACATCATCGGTCGCCATCGGTTTAT
>CAZEXI010000020.1:0-33933 GCA_964516805.1 uncultured Thermoplasmata archaeon | reverse complement strand
AAGTAAACTTTTTATAAATTATTCGACTTAAATAGATAGGTTTTCAATATGCACAGGATAGTTGAAAAAGAAAGACTGAATGAGGAGATGACTCAAATATCAGTCGAAGCTCCCTTGGTTGCTAATAAGATCAAACCAGGACAATTTATCGTTATCAGGATGCACGAGAAAGGCGAAAGGATACCTCTAACATTCTATAAAAAAGATATAGAGAAAGGAACTGTTTCCATGATATTTCAGAAAGTAGGTAAAAGTACGTATGAATTGGATACTTATAATGAAGGAGATGAACTGCAGGATGTTGTAGGTCCTATGGGAAAACCAGCGGAGTTGAAACAATATGGAACTGTTGTTTGTATAGGTGGCGGCGTAGGAACTCCTGAAGTTTTCCCTCTCGCTAAAGCCTTGAAAAAAGAAGGTAATGAAGTTATAGTTATCTCGGGATTCAGGACAAAAGATCTAGTTATATGTGAAGCTGATATGGAGGAAGCCTGCGTTGATGAGATGTATGTCGCCACAGACGATGGTAGTTATGGAACTGAGGGATTTACAAGCCATATCCTTGAAGATCTGATAGATAAAGGAAAAGATATCGATCTTGTACATGCTGTCGGTCCACCTATCATGATGAAAGTGATAACAGATATCACAGAGGAAGAAAATATACCCACCAAAGTCAGTCTTAATTCGATAATGTTGGATGCAACAGGGATGTGTGGATCATGCAGAGTTGAGGTAGGTGGAGAGATGAAACTAGCCTGTGTTGATGGACCTGAATTCGATGCTCACGAAGTTAACTTTGAAGAATTACTGCAGAGGATAACTATGTTCCAAGAGCAGGAGGAAAAAGCATTGAATAAATGGAAAAAAGAACACGAGGGGTGTTGTCAATGAGCCCAGAACCAGATAGAATACCGGTCCCCGAAAGATCACCTGAAGAAAGAGTGGATGATTTCGATGAAGTACCTTTGGGTTACACCCCCGAGCAGGCTATGGAAGAAGCTGAGAGATGTCTTCAATGTTCAAAGCATCCGTGTGTTGGTGGATGTCCTGTTGAGATAGATATCCCTGGCTTTGTGAAGGCGATCGCTGATGGAGAGTTCAAGGAAGCTTTGGGGATACTGAAAAAGTATAATGCAATTCCCGCAGTTACAGGAAGGGTCTGTCCTCAAGAAGAACAGTGTGAAGAGGTATGTGTGATGGGGAATGTGGGTGATCCAATAAATATTGGAAAACTGGAAAGGTTCGTGGCTGACTATGCAAGAAAGAATGACCTTGAAGAATCTCCAATAATAGAAGAAAGTAAGGAAGGTAGAGTAGCAATAATAGGTTCTGGACCTAGTGGTATCACATGCGCAGCCATGCTCTCACAGAAAGGATATGAAGTAGCCATGTTCGAAGCACTTCATGAAGCGGGTGGTGTACTGAAATACGGGATACCGGAATTCAGGTTACCCAATGATGTTATAGATCACGAACTGGAATATTTAGATGAACTCGATGTAGAGATCAAACTAAATCATATAGTCGGTCAGAACATAACTCTAGAGGAACTAGAAGAGGATTTTGATGCAATTTATGCTGCAACCGGTGCAGGCTCACCAAGATTTTTAGGTTTAGAAGGTGAAGATCTTAAAGGTATCTATTCGGCCAATGAATTTCTGACAAGGATAAACTTGATGAAGGCCTACAAATTCCCAGAATATGATACTCCTATAACCAATATGGAAAAAGTAGGAGTGATAGGTGCAGGTAACGTGGCCATGGATTCTGCTAGATCAGCACTCCGCTTAGGAGCCGAAAGTCATATCCTGTACAGAAGAACAGTAGAATGGTCACCTGCTAGGGAAGAAGAAGTAAAACACGCAAAACAGGAAGGCGTGCAATTCGATTGTCTATGTAATCCAAAGCGTTTCATAGGAGATAAAGATGGATGGCTGACGGGTGTGGAATTATATGATTGTGAGCTTTGTGAAACAGATAGTGGTGGAAGACCCAGCCCAAGGAAACTCGAAGGTACTGAACATGTTGAAGAATTCGATACCATCGTGATCGCAATTGGTCAAACCCCCAACAAAGTATTCTATGAGAACGCAAAAGGTGTCGATGTAAAAAATTGGGGTGGAATAATAATCGATGAGGACAGCAGGATGACAACTAAAAACGGTGTCTTTGCAGGAGGAGATGCTGTTTCTGGAGCTGCAACAGTAATACTTGCTATGGGTGATGGTCGGAAGGCTGCGAAAAATATAGAAAAATATCTAAAGGATAAGTTCCCCTAAAATACTTCATAATAAACTTTTATTTTATTAATTTTTAAGTTAATACAAATTTTGTTCCATTTTTTCTCAAATTTTACTCATATTTATGAATTATTGGGCAAAATGATTTATACCAATTCCTCATGCTTCCTATATAAGGGGTAAAAAATGGTTTCAAAAGGAAAGGGAAAAAGCAAAAGAGTGACCGTTAACCTCGATTCTGAAAGTTTAGAACGATTGGATGATATACAGGACGATCTTAGGATCTCAAAATCTGAAGTCGTGAGGAGAGCTCTTAGATATTTTGAGGTCGTGCGCGAAAAAGGGAACCTCGATCCAGATGAACTGGAAACTACTCTCGACTTGAGGTTGAGACCTGATAATCTATTGTTCGATATCGGTATATTTCAGGCTTTTCTTGAGGAGATAGGAGACCCCTCTGAGAATCTGAAAAAGGACATCAAAAATATAGGCAAGGATTTCTATACAGAATATTGTGCTATAGGCTTAAAACAACCCATACAATGTTTAAAAAGATTGGAAAGAACTAACCTTTTCAGGCTTATAGTAAATTCAGAGAAGAGATTTACAGTTATACCTATAATACCTGAGTTGGGTCAATTCCTGAAAGACTTTTTTGAGGGATACATCGAAGCCTCAGACCTCTCTGGAGAGATCAGTATGACTAGACATAAAGTAAGGATTAAAATCAGATAATATCCAATCAAAAATCTTTTCAATATTTTCAATTCACCCAATTTTTACTATACATTTTGGCATATTATGCTATATTTAATTACCATTTTTGACAATCGAAATACTTAAATTTATTCACCCTATATTGACGACCCCAAGAATTTAATTAAAAAATGGAGACGAAAAACATGTCTTTAGATAAAGTTTATGAAGAGGTTATAGATAGAAACCCAGGAGAAAAAGAGTTTCATCAGGCCGTGAAAGAAGTTTTAGAATCTATAGAACCGGCGATGGAGAAACATCCTGAGTTTGCAGATGCGAGAATAGTCGAACGATTAGTGGAGCCAGAAAGGCAAGTAATGTTCAGGGTACCATGGATGGACGATGAGGGAGAAGTGCACGTAAACCGAGGATTCAGAGTTCAATTCAACAGTGCTATCGGACCCTACAAAGGCGGTCTTAGGTTCCATCCCTCTGTTTATCTCGGAATCATAAAGTTCCTAGGTTTCGAACAGATATTCAAGAACTCATTAACCGGCCTTGCAATGGGCGGAGGAAAAGGTGGCTCTGACTTCGATCCTAAGGGTAAATCAGACGCCGAAATAATGCGTTTCTGCCAGAATTTCATGACAGAATTATACAGGCATATTGGTCCTGATACTGACGTACCTGCAGGAGATATCGGAGTAGGTGGCCGTGAGATCGGTTATCTATACGGTCAATATAGAAAGATCACAAACAGATTCGAAGGTGTCCTTACAGGAAAATCACCTGAATGGGGCGGATCTTTGGTAAGACCAGAAGCAACAGGTTATGGACTCGTTTACTTCACCAAAGAGATGCTGAATTCTGCTAATAAAGACCTTAAAGGTAAAGAAGTCCTTATATCCGGTTCAGGTAACGTGGCTCAATTTGCACTCAAAAAATGTAATGAATTAGGTGCAAAAGTAGTGACACTATCCGATTCAAGCGGTGTTGTATATGATCCTGACGGAATAAGTGGTGATAAAGTAGATTACGTTATGGAACTTAAAAATGTCCGCAGAGGAAGGATAAGAGAATATGCAGAAGAGTATGATGTTGAGTACGTAGATGGTGGAAAACCATGGGGCTTCGATGCAGATGTTGCTTTACCTTCCGCAACTCAGAACGAGATAGAAGAAGTAGATGCACAGAAATTGATAGATAATGACATAATAGCTGTCGGAGAAGGTGCAAACATGCCTTCAACACCTGAAGCTATTGAACTGTATCAGGAGAATGATATACTCTACGCACCTGCTAAGGCAGCCAATGCAGGAGGAGTAGCAGTCAGTGGTCTAGAGATGGCACAGAACTCTCAAAGAATAAGCTGGAGTTTCGATGAAGTTGATAACAGATTGCAGGGGATCATGCAGGATATACATGAAACATGCTATAAGACATCTAAGAAGTTTGGCGACGAAGGTAACTTGATGTTAGGAGCAAATATCGGCGGCTTCATGAAGGTCGCTAAAGCCATGCTTGATCAAGGTGTAATATAGAGAAAACATCTCTAAACCCTTTTTCTTTTTCATTCCTACCGTTACTTTTTAATCTACCATCTCGATTCTCATCCACATGGATTCCATCACAGAGTACTACGAAAAAGTAGATGACATTTATTCTTTAGAGGAGTTTGAAAATCTACTGGAAAAAAAGAGAAACAAATATGATGATTTTTTAGATGAAGAAGCGTTAGCTTATATGATAATAGCAGAACATGGGAGAAACAAAGATGCTATAGACGAGATCAACGATATAGAGCCCGGGGATGAAGCAACTATCAAAGGAGAAATAGTCGATCTTGGCCAGTTACATACTTTTAATTCAAAAAATGGTGAAGGAAAAGTGAGAAATGTACGTATTGATGATGGAACAGGGTCTGTCAAAGTCGTATTTTGGAATGAAGAAACGGAAAGAGTTGAAGATTTTGAATTTGGCAGCAAGTTAAAAGTTATAAATGGCTATGTTCAAGATAGAGGATATGGCTTACAGATTAGTCCAGGTAAATGGGGCGAGGTTATAAGAGTAGAAAAAGAGGGAAAATAATTAATAATCATCTTATTCTATTAGTTATCGATGGCTGAGGAAGAAGAAGAAACGGGTTTTATCGAAACCTTGATCGAATGCCCATTTTGTGGTGGAGAAATACCAGACGATTTCGAATGTATACTCTGTGGTGAAGAACTATTAGATACTGAAGAGGAATTCGAAGTAAAATTTGTATGTTCTTCCTGTGGAAAGCCTGTTGAAGAAAATTCAGAAGAATGTCCTCACTGTGGAATAAAATTTTATTGATTTTTTACTAAATATTCTCGGCCAAAAACACTAATTATCATGAATAAATCTTGAAATGATGGATGAGGATTTTAGCTACGACGACCTTGTAAACGCTAGAGATTCTGAAGCATCTTCAAAACAGCTATGTGAAATCCCTAAAGATTTTTATGATGAGTTGAGGGAATATATACAGGATCTAGAAGAACGTGTTTCTGAGATAGCATTTCCACATAACAAAAAAGAGAAATTTCTCTACAAGGAATATAAACAAGTAAAAAAGTTAGCAGATGATTTTTTTAAGAAAAGACAGAAGAAAATTGTATTGGCTGCATACCATCATTCCCTGGGGGAAAGCGTTGACACGGGAAGTATGTTGGACAGAGAAAAAGAATTGTATAAAGATATTTCTAGTCGTTTACAGGAACTAAAGGAAGAGATTTTTTTCGGCGGTTATAAAAGAAAAACATCCGGTGAAGAGAAGAAAGAGAGAAAGGAAGAAAAAATCAAAAAAGAGGATATCGATCAAGAAATTGAACCTACAGAAAGAGAACCTTTACAAAAAGAAAAACCAATTGAAAGTGAATCAGTAGAAGAAACGATAGAAGATGGACATGAAGAAGATGTGAAGGAAAAGTCACTGAGTGAAGAGGTAGAGTCCTATGATGAAGTTCTTATCCATGTCACTGAAGATATACCGCCTTTTATAGACCTAGAAACATCATATGAACTGAAGAAAGAAGATGTTGTTACTCTAAGAGAAGATATAGCTAACGTTCTGATAGAAAGAGGTAAAGCTAGGAAAATCAAATTATAGAAAGGTTTTTATCTGGCTTTTATAACCAGATCTCTAGAATTGAGAATCGTATTTTCCTTCATCTAATTCTTTTTGTGCTTCCCTTGGATCTTTTCCATCAACTGTTATTCCCATAGAGACACAGGTACCGATAACCTCTTTAGCCTTCTTCTTTATATTCTTACCGAGAAGGTTATCATCCTTCATCTCAGCTATCTCTTTTGCCTGTTTTATACTTAGGTCTCCTGCTTTTGCTGAGTCTGGACTCCCACTTCCCTTCTCTATTCCTATTTTTTCTAATATCAGGGCTGAAGTAGGAGGTGTACCCACTGTTATCTCATAGTCACCTGATTCTGTATCTACTGTCAACTTTATCGGTACTTTCATTCCTTTAAATTTCTCAGTTTCTTCGTTGATCGCGTTTACTATATCCATTATGTTTACGCCCAAGGGACCTAGCTTAGGACCTAACGGTGGTCCTGCACTTGCTTCGCCAGCATCCACGAGAGCTTCTATTGTTTCCGTAGCCATATTGAATCATCTCCTTTAGTTTAATTAATCTTCCTTTTCAAGAACTCTCACATGGTCACCTCTAACTGTGACCGGAATCGGAACTGTAGCTTCAAATAATTCTACAGTTATTTCATCATTATCCTCATTGATCTGAGTAACTCTTGCTTTTTCACCTTTGAAAGGCCCAGCAGAAAGCTCAACTATATCACCTTCTGCTATTCCTTCAACAGCTAACTTTGGTGCCAAGAAGTGTTCTACTTCCTCTATGCTAGTATCTCCATCTACCACACCTTTAGCTCTTCTTGTCGATTTGATAGCTTCTTCCACTCTATGTGGGTTCATCGCTTCTAAGAAGATATAACCTCTAACGGGTTTAGGTGCTAAAACTGCAAATACTCCTTTATTTCCTTTCTTTGCCCAATTAGCAATATAATCAGCTACATTCTTCTCCTGGCCAATCTGAGTCTTTACAGCCACCACAGTTGGCCTTGATGTAGTGATGAGTGTAATAGAATCTGACAACATTATGTCTTTTTTAGAGGTTGCATCTAAAACAACTTCTACCTTATCACCATATCTAGCACCCTCTGGTGCCTGAACAGTGATGGTTATAATCTGTTCATCCCCTTTATCCACTTTAAAATCTTCTTTAAATTCATCTGATGTCTCAGATAAAGTATGCCCACCAGGAACTTTAACGTTCCAAGGGATTACTTCTTCATCGCTAAAACTATAAAGAACGTGGCCACTCAATTCTATATTTTGATCAGAACTTGTACTGTTAACAATCTTTACTTTATATTTAACTTCTTCTTCAGTAGTTACCGATTTCTTATTAGGATCACATTTAAGAAATATTCCTTCTTGGGTTTCTTTTTCTTCAACCTCTATCTCTTCTTCTTCCTCTTCTGCTAATTCATCTTCAGTAAAATCATCAAGAAGACCCATAATAAAAACCTCACATTATGTATGCGGGCAGATTCTCCCACAACCAGTATATCAAGAAACCAAGACCACCTATCAATAAAATACCAATAATACAGATAGTAAGGGTTTTTTGATACTCTTCATTATCTGGTTTTCTAGCCATTTTCAAGATACGGCCATACTTACCTTTACCTATCTTTCCTGCTTTTTCTTCGATTTTTTTCTGTACTTTCCAAGATCCTTCTACAATATCCATCTGTTCTCCCTCATGCTACAGTTTGAATCTCTTCTGAAGAACTAACTTCTTTGCCAAATATTTGTTTTGATTTAACTCCAGTAATCACTACCATTACTCTCATAGACTTATCCAATGTTGGTTCGATCGATGCACCCCATATTATCCTGGCATCTTTGCCAATCTTGTCTTCGACCATCTCTGCAACTTTCTCTGCTTCTGCAACAGTCATGTCACTTCCACCGACAACGTTTACAAGAGCTGCATTAGCGTTACTGATATCCACTTCTAAAAGTGGAGAGTTGATGGCTTCATCTATTGCTTTTTCAGCTCTATTTTCAGAATCATCTTCACCCATTCCAATCATCGCAACTCCTGCACCCTCCATGATAGTCTTGAGATCGTTAAAGTCTAGATTTACTAATCCTGGTTTTGTAACTATCTCAGTTATGCCTTTGATCGATCTAGTCAAAACCTCATCAGCTACTTTAAAAGCTTTATTAAGTGATAACCTTGGAACCAATTCTAGTAATTTATCATTAGGTACGGTTATAACAGTATCCGCTACACCTTTCAATCTTTTTAATCCCCACTGGGCATTATCCATACGGGATTTACCTTCTGCTTCGAATGGAGTAGTACAAACAGCAACAGTCAAAGCTCCTTCTTCTTTTGCTAGTTTTGCTATAGCTGGTGCACCGCCAGTACCAGTTCCACCACCTAAGCCACAGGTGACAAAAACAAGATCAGTACCTTCTAGTAACTCTTTAATTTCCTCAGCGGCTTCTTCAGTGGCTTCCATTCCTACCTGAGGTAAAGCTCCAGCACCAAGACCTCTAGTCTTTCTTCGTCCTAGAAGTATCTTTCTTTGAGCATGAACTGTCAAAAGATGCTGAGCATCTGTATTAGCTGCAATCAATTTAGCTCCTTGGATTCCCTCTTCGGACATCCTTTCTATCGTATTACAGCCTGCTCCTCCGACACCTATGATTTTAATGTCTGTTTTCAAGCTTGATAATACTTCTTTTAGCTCTTCATCATCAGATGAAAGATCACGTACATTGCGATCCTCACTTTTTTCTTCAGATGCTTCTGCATGAGCAAGAGCTTCTTCGACAATCGTCTCCATTAATATACTCTCCATTCAATCTATTAAATTATTACTATATCCCTTATCATTCTCTTATATAAAATGTTTTGCCCATTATCATGATAACTAAATCTACTGAATAAAGAGAGCCCATTATGCATAAATTGTATTTCCATATTGTCTACTATCACTAATTTCCTTCCGTACCTTTCAAATGTTTTGGTAATACCTCAGTCAGGACATATATTACTATAAATACAATCGCAGAGAATATTATAGCTAGTGGTACTGCTAAGGAAGAAACCATGAATATATCTGTGTAACTATACAGTGCAATCATAGAACCCAAGAATGCTATTAGAAAGGCTATCAACAGTTCTGTTATTACTTCAGTAGTGGATTGTATTTCATATTCTCTCAGAAAATTATCATTCTTATTTTCAACTAGATCTTTTTTTATCTGGGATGTTACCAAATTATTCTTAGCTATGATCCAAGTAATGATCATCAATATAAAAATGACCAAAAGTACAGTTAGATTAGTAACCGTAAATGCCAAAGTATAATTCAAGAAAAAGAACGATAGGACTGAGATTGACATCCCACCATTTATTAGAGAATTCTTGCCAAATATCTCTCCTAAAACTGATATTATACCTCCTAGAAGCGGTAAAAACCATAGATTTGTGTTCTGGGATATAAAACCTGCAACAAATGTAACAACTAAAATTATCAGGCTCATTACAATTACTCTCAAACTAGGAAAATTTATTTTCTTTTCCAATATCTAATCACCTCCTCAAGTGAAGCCTCAAGTGGTTCATTTGGGTCCCAATCTACCACAATGCTGTATGGCCAAAGTGTATCAATTATGTTCTCTCTTTCCATTCTGAGTAATTTTTCAGCACTTTCGTCATAACCATCACCTACAGATTTCTCTATTTCTATAGGATCGGGCGATATGACCATAACATCAAATTTCTTCATACAAATATCTATTATTGTTTCTGTTATCTTCGGTTGTATCAATGGAGAAATGAAAATCATCATGCTTCTATTTGGGAAAAACCTTCGAATCAACCACTTTGTATCCTGTATCTTCCACATACCTCCTTCTTTAAGATTGCTCAGATTATCTAATATTTTGTAGAGTTGATCTCTACCAGATCTTGGATATATCCAGTTTAACGTTTCCCCTAATATGATTAGGCCTACTCTATTTCTATCAGCTAATATATTAGTTGCTAGACTAGCTGCTGCCCTTATAGATGCATTGGTTGTATTCTCCCTGATAGTACCTACATTACCTTCTCTATATCCATCCACGATCAATACAACATCGCCACTCTTTTCTCCCTCAAATTCATTGGTAATAGGATTTAGATATCTCGCAGTAGCCTTCCAATTTATCTTTCTGATCTCATCTCCTGGGACATACTCCCTCAAAGAGTAGAACTCAGAACCTATACCTATGCTTTGAGACTGTATATTACCCAACCAGTTCCTTGTATAGGATGGTCTAACATTTACTTTGTTCATATCTTCAGTTTTGGGCAAAACATGGATCTTCATAACTTTTTCAACGGTCCATTCTTTAAAGAAAAAACCCAAAGAATCTCTATATCGTAATTTGATAGGACCGATTACTTTCTTTCCTCTCAATGGGAAAGCTAATGTGTATTCAATTACCTTTGTTTCATTTTCATCTAAAGAAAGCATATGATGATTTGAACCTTCGATTATCTCCACTTTTTCAGGTATGTTGTCTATTATTTCTAAAAAGTTTATTGACCTTCCTTTATTATTCAATTTTATCGTTACAGTCACTTCCCCGTCTTCATAGACATCCTGCTCTGATGTTCCTCTCACAACGTCCAAATCAATCTGATCAGAAGGTATACCTCTTAAACTTACAGCAAGAATTGCAAGATTTGCTATAGATGCTACTAAAAACACCCAACTCTTGAATGCAATACCAATAAAAAGTGTCAGTATTGCAAGTGCTACTATATACAATATAAAGCGTGACTTCATCTATTTCACTTTAGGTACTGGTACCTCTTTTAAGGTTTCCTCTATCACGTCTTTTGGATCTACACCTTTGATAGCAGGACCTGGCTTCAATACCAGTCTGTGAGATAGAGCCTCTTTACATATGAACTTTACATCATCTGGCACTACGTAATCTCGTCCCTTTAACGCTGCACTAGCCATCGATAATTTCATGAGGGCAAGACTGCCTCGAGGACTGGAACCAACTTCTACGTCTCTATGTTCCCTCGTCTTCTGGACTATCTTCACTATGTACTTCTTGATGTCATCGTCAAGATGGACATCTTCGACTGTCTCCTGCATCTCGATCAATTTTTCAGGATTGATCACCTTGTCTATCTCTACGTCGTCCTTCTTCCTCTCTTTTCTCCTTCTGATTATCTCAAATTCGTCCTTCGGCGATGGATATCCAACTTCAAGTCTCAGCATGAACCTGTCAACCTGTGCTTCCGGTAATGGATAAGTACCTTCGTACTCTATCGGATTCTGCGTAGCTATAACTATGAAAGGTTCCGTTAATTTGTGTGTCTCACCTTCTATCGTCGTCTGCTTCTCCTGCATCGCTTCAAGTAAGGCTGCCTGGGTCTTCGGCGGTGCTCTGTTCACCTCGTCCGCCAGTAATATGTTCGTGAATATCGGTCCCTTCCTCATCTTGAACTCGCTCGTGTTCCTGTCATAAATGAATGATCCAGTTATGTCTGCTGGAAGAAGATCAGGTGTGAACTGAATCCTCTTGAAATCACAGCCCAAAGTGTCTGCGAAACAGTTGGACATCAAAGTCTTGGCAAGTCCAGGGTAATCCTCAAACAATATGTTACCATTCGCTAGAATGCCTAAAAATGTCTTCTCAAGAACCTCTCTTTTACCTACTATAGCTTTGCTCACTTCATCTAAAAGCTCATTACTTACCTCAGATATGTCTTCTATATTCAATTCCATTCCTCCATTCTCTCTAAAACTTCATTTATCCTTTCCTTATAATCTTCATTCCTTTCTTCTTTATTATTTTTAAATTTTTTTATAATCCTCGACCATCTTGTGTCAGGTCGTTCATGTATTGATTTTTCATGTACAATATCAGTGTAGCTTTTACTTCCTAAAATAAAACTAGTTATCTTTTCATCGTCTACGATCTTTTTCATCTTATCAGGATCATCTAACAAATTTTCGATCTCATCATTGGACAAACTTCTTTCAATCTTTATCTTTTCCAAAAATTCCTTAATTATATGCTCTTCCAGTTTAGCTTTACTTACTTTTTTACCGTTGTAAGCTCTATCTGCTACTTTAGAGATCTCTTTAAGATTCATGTTAAGTTCTATATCAAGTTCATTATCTCTTTTCCAAAATGACATATCTCTACTTCTATCACTGATCTCAGAAACTATCAAAAGGCACATCAAAGCTAGTACTATAAGACCTAGTACCCATTCAATGTAACCCCCCATAAAAATAAAAAAGAACGATAGAAATGCTATTAGTCCTAACATTAGTTTCCTGTAGGTTTTGTCCGGTGTCAATTCTTCCATTGTATCTTCAAACATGACTAGTTAATCTCCTCCCTAAGAGATTTAAGATTTTTTAAGGCGGCCTTCCTCTGAGATTCTGTAAGCGAATGTGAGCTGTACCTGGCCTCTTCAAAGATATCTGTTAGATCAGATATCGTATCTCTGGACATATCCAGGTTATTTAGTGCACTTTTTTCAAACTCTCTTGGTGTCATAAATCTATCATATGTAACCCCTTGGTCCTCAAGTACGTAGCTCATCTTTTGGTAACATCTGATAACAGTTGACCTTATATCTTTACCCTCATTAAGGTCTCTTATAGCCCTATCAACCGACTCTGAAATGTCTTCCTCTATCTGACTTTGGTCTTGTTCGTCATATTTATTTTCTTTTAAATATGTTTTAATTCTTGGGGCTATAAAGTATATTCCACCTACGACCACTATTAAACCTATCACTATAAATCCAATGTTCTGCCCTAGTAGATTCCTCGAACCCTTCAACACTTCTTGACCAGACTCCCCAATATACTTGTCTACAACACCTCCTGAAGAAACATAATCCGCTCCGGGTGAATATGCTAAATAAGCTTTGTAGAGAAATGGTCCAGCTATCAAAGCTGTCACAGAAACAAGAGCAATATTGAATTTCGCCCATCCTCTTCTATTTGCTGCGAATATGAAAGCTACAACTGCTAAAACAGTCATGCCGATGACGACTGGTTCTAAATTAGTTATACCTGTTAGAAGTATCATCAGCAACAAACTGCCTGGACCAAAGATCATTAACGGTACAGTGAAAACTTCTTTACCATATTCCCTATATATAAACAGTATCGAAGCCAATACGATCACTAGAACTAAAACTGCCAACAAGAAATATATCGAGATATTAAATACTTCTATATCAGCACCTCCCCCCACAAAACCATACGCTGCGTCTCTATCTCCTAAGTATGGAAAAAGATAAGTTATATTTCCTAGTGACCAAGCAGCTACGAGTTCTAGGATCAAACTGATCATCAACAAATTCTTTTTGTTTTTTTCCAGTGTTTCACCGTGATATCGCATTTCTTTCATTTATTAAAAATTTTTTCTGTATATTCTAAACAATCCCTCAAGCGAATATTTTATTTATACCCACTTAAATCGGTTCGGTATGTTCGAGGAAGAGTACCAGTTGGAATTCTTTAAGGAAAAGGGTTACCAAAGGAAAAAATGTAAAGAATGTGGAGCATATTTCTGGACCTTAGATGAAGATTTAAATGTATGTCAAGACGCACCATGTGTTGAATTTGAATTTTTGGGCAATCCTCCAACAGACAAAGAATTTTCAATAGCAGAGATGAGAGACTATTTCATAGATTTCTTTTCAGAAAGAGGTCACACCGCTTTAGAGAGATATCCAGTAGCTGCTAGATGGAGAGACGATGTCTTCCTCGTACATGCGAGTATATATGACTTCCAGCCTCATGTTACTTCTGGTCAGGTTGATCCTCCAGCTAACCCGTTGGTTGTATCACAACCATGTATAAGACTACCAGACCTGGATGAAGTGGGAAGAACAGGAAAACATCTATCCAGCTTTGAGATGATGGGACATCACGCTTTCAATTCAAAAGATAATTACGTTTATTGGAAAGAAGAAACCGTGAAATACTGTCATGAGATGCTTATGGATGTTGGTGTTCCAGAGGAAGAGATTGTCTACAAAGAGCATCCATGGATCGGCGGTGGTAACGCTGGACCGTCACTAGAAGTCAATGTGATGGGGCTTGAAGTGGCTACATTAGTTTTCATGAATATGGAAAAAAACCCGGATGGAGATGTGGAATTAAACGGAGAAATGTACACTCCTCTCGATCTGAACGTTGTTGATACTGGATATGGAGTCGATAGATGGGGGTGGATATCTGACGGTTCACCAACAATCTATGATTACATGTATCCAGATATGGTAAAATATATCAGTGAGAAATTCGGAATCGAACATCCTTTAGAAAAAGAATGGTACACAAAGATGCTTCAGGAGTACACTAAACTAGCTGGATCTGATAAAGGGGATTACAGAGATGAAGACTTGATAGATGAATTGATGAGAAGATTGAAGGGCCAAGATATCAAGTGGTCCAGAGAAGAAATAGTAAATCATCTAGAAGAATTAAAAGGTGTATACACACTAGCCGACCACAGCAGAACATTGGGACTGATGCTCGCTGACGGTATAGTCCCCTCTAACGTGGAAGATGGTTATCTGGTAAGGATGCTGATAAGACGAGCACTGAGGCAGATTGATCAGATGGAAAAAGATATCTCTCTGAAAAAGTTAGTCGGAATGCAGATGGATAACTTCAGCGATATAATTGACCTCAGTAAAAAAGACCTTGTTTTTGACATGCTTGATAATGAGATCGATAAATATGAAGATACTCTGGATAGAGGAAAACGTTTGGTAAAGAGAGAATTAAATGATATGAGTGAAGGGGAAGAACTTTCTTTGGATATGCTTATAGACTTTTATGATACCCACGGAATTCACCCTACGATAGTTAAAGAATTAGCTGCAGATTTCGATATAAAAGTTGATATCCCTGACAATTTCAGCACTATTTTGGCTGAAAGACATGAAGGCCCAGAGGAGAAAGAAAAAGAAGAAACTGAAGAAGAATACGATCTTCCATCTACCAAGGCAATATATTATGATGAACCAGATTCGAAAACCTTTGAAGCAGTAGTGCTAGAAAGTGATAAAAATGAAGTCATCCTTGACCAGACGCTATTCTACCCTGAAGGTGGTGGACAGCCATCAGATAAAGGTGTTCTAACCACCGATGAAACGACATATGATGTCAAGTACGTGAAAAAGGTCGGAGATATCATCGTTCATGATATCGATGGTAAAATACCAAAGGGAGAAACCGTGAAAGGTAGGGTGAACTGGGAGCGAAGAAAAGCGCTTACTAGACACCATACTGCAACGCATATTATCATTAGTGCTGCCAGAGAAGTCCTTGGTAATCATATATGGCAGAGAGGTGCCCAGAAAGGTGTCAGCAGTGCAAGATTGGACATTTCACACTATAAGAAGATAAGCAGGGAAGAGATAAAAGAGATAGAGAAAAAGGCCAACGAAATAGTTCTAAATGGAATACCTGTTGTGAAAGAGGAACTCACTAGAGATGAAGCTGAGAAAAGATTTGGATTTGAACTCTATCAAGGAGGAGTACCTCAGAGTGATGTTATCAGAGTGGTCCATATATCTGGTGTGAGAGATATAGATGCTCAAGCATGTGGAGGGACACATGTTGATAACACATCTGATGTTGGTGCGATCAAAATATTGAACACCCAGCGAATACAGGATGGTGTTGAAAGATTGACCTATTCAGCCGGGATGGCTACCATAGAAGAGTTCCAGCGTCAGGAAGATCTGCTGTTGAAATCATCATCCGCTTTCAGCGTTAATCCCGATAAATTACCAGAAACGGCTGAAAGATTCTTCAGAGAGTGGAAAGAGAGAGGAAAAGAGCTCGAAAAATTGAAAAAATACAAATCTATCGCTGTAGCAGAAGAACTGGTTCCTGGGGAGAAATACGATGATATAGAGATCATCAGCAGTTCTGTTGATATGGGAACGAAAGAGATGCTTTCCACTGCTGAAAAATTGACTTCTGAAGATGATAGAGTTGTGTTGTTGGCTTCAAGTGGGGAAAAACCTCAATTGGTATTTTCAAGAAGTGACAACCTAGATTTCAATATGTCTGATATCCTGAGAGAAGCTGCCAAAGAGATAAAAGGTGGCGGTGGAGGTTCACCGAAAACGGCTCAAGGTGGAGGAAGTGATCCAAAAGGACGCGAAGCAGCCTTGGAGAAAGGTAAAAAGTTAGTCTTAGAAAACCTCTAAATATTTTCTCCTTTTTTAACTATTTTTAGTACCATCATTTTTTAATACAATCAATTTCGTTCTATATATGGTTGATAATATGTCAAAATACAGGGTGATTTTCCATCTGCATGAGGAGGAAAAAGGGAACATAGCTTTTTCAAACATAATAAACTTGATAAACGATCTAGGTGAAGATGAACTAGAAATCGAACTTTTGATGAATGGAACAGGAGTAAGAGTTATGCTTGAAGATGGAGGATATATTCATAAAGTGGATTATCTTTCAAATAAAGGCGTCAAGTTCAGTGTCTGTTCTAACAGTTTAAAAGGACTAAAAATAGATGAAGACGAACTTATTGATGAATATGAGAAAGTCTCTTCTGGTGTCGGTGAGCTTGTAAAAAAACAAGAGGATGGATGGAGTTACATAAAAATATAGGTGACCTTAAATGGAAGAAAAATTTGATTTAACAATCCTTCAGATGAACGATAGTCATGCTTATCTTGACCTGCATGATGAATATTTCTGGGAAGATGGAGAGCAGGAATACAGGAGGGTGGGTGGTTATGCTAGGATCACAAATTATTTTGATGAGGTTAGAAAGGATAACCCAGATTCTATCTTAGTTTTAGATAACGGCGATACGATACACGGAACGTACCCAGTTGTAAAGGATAAAGGAAAGAATATGATCCCGATATTGAATAAGATGGGGTTCGACGCATGGACAGCCCACTGGGATTTTGCATACGGACCCGATCATCTGATCGAACTATCTAAAAAATTAGATTATCCTCTGTTAGCCATAAACTGCTATCATGAAGATACCGATGAACTTGTTTTTGATCCTTATAAAGTCATTGAGAAAAATGGGCTTAAAATAGGTCTGGTAGGTATAGCTAACACGATAGTAGATAAAACCATGCCAGAACATTTCAGTGAGGGCATATATCTAACCTTGGGGGATGAAGAACTACCTGAGTATATAGATGAATTACGAGATGAAAAGGAAGTGGACATCATAGTGGTTTTTGCTCACCTGGGTTATCCTCAGGAGGTAAAGATCGCTAAGGAAATAGATGAGATAGATGTTTTAGTAAGTGGACACACGCACAATAGACTATATGATCCTGCAAAAGTGAATGATACTTTGATAATCCAGTCAGGGTGCCATGGATCTTTCATAGGACGATTGGACCTGAAAATAGAGGGTAGGAAGGTAAAAGATCACCGACACAAATTAATCGAAATCAATGAAAATATGAGTCCTGATGAAGAAGTTCAGAGCTTGGTGGACGAAATAAAAGCACCTCATGAAGATATGCTAGAAGAAGTTATTGGAAAAACAGAGATCGGACTTGCAAGAGATAAAGTGATGGAAACAACCATGGACAATCTACTTCTTAAAGCCTTAATAGATGCTAGCGGTGCGGAGATGGCTTTTTCAAATGGTTGGCGATACGGTTCAGCAGTACCACCTGGTAAGATCACTATGGAAGATATCTGGAATATCATTCCTACAAATCCTCCTGTTTCAGTCTGTAATATTACTGGCAAAGAATTATGGAATATGATGGAAGAGAATCTAGACAACACTTTTGCCAAGAACCCTTACAACCAGAAGGGAGGATATGTAAAAAGGTGCTATGGTATAAATGTATATTTTAAAATCGAGAATGCCAAGGATTTAAGGATACAGGAATTCTTTGTCAGTGATGAGAGGTTGGATAAAGACAAGACATACCGGGCTGCTTTCGTGACAACACAAGGAATCTCAGAGAAATATGGGACTGATAGAAAACATTTAGATATCGATGCAGTAACAGCTCTTAAACGATATATTGAAGAAAACAGTCCTGTAAAACCCAAGTTAGAAGGTACAATAGTACCGATATAGAAAGATACAAAATGGACCAGAGGGGATTTGAACCCCTGGCCTCTACCATGCCAAGGTAGCGATCTTCCAGCTGATCTACTGGCCCTATTCATTCATTATTATAAGCGATGAAAACACAACTCACATAAAAAACTTACGTGTGCTCAAATATTTATTGCTTTAAATAAACTAGATTCTTTCAATTTTTATTTAACATCTATACTAATTTATTCAAATACCACAAATTTCCACAAATTTTATTTAAATTAAATAGTATTCCACCACAAAGGCGGGACTACAAAATGAATATTCTATTTGTCGATGATGAAGTCGGAACTCAGGAGCAGGCTAAATATTTTCTAGAGAAAGAAAACGATGATTTTGATGTGACCACTTTAGCATCTGCTGAAGATGCCTTAGATCTGTTAGAAGAAGAAAATTTCGATGTTATAGTTTCGGATTACAGGATGCCTGAAATCGACGGAATCGAATTTCTTGAAACCTTAAGAGATGATAATAAAGATATGCCATTTATTATTTTAACTGGTAAAGGGAGAGAGGAAGTTGTTATCAATGCTTTAAATTTAGGTGCTGACAGGTACCTTAGAAAGGGAAATGATCCTTCATCCCAATACGACTTATTATCCAGAGCTATAAGACAAGAATACAAGAGAAAAAAGACCGAAATGGAATTGAAAGAGAATAAAGAAAAAATAGAAGAATTACATGATGTTGCGTCCCAATTGATTTCCTGCGAAACAGAAGAGGAAGCTTATGATCTAGTTATCAATGCCTCAGAAAAAATATTGAATTTTGATCTGTGCAGTATCGAAGAAGTTATAGATGATAAATTCAAGACTAGAGCTCTAACATCTAAGATGGATATTGAAGAAACAGGAGATAGACCTGTTGAAGAAGGCGGATTGGATAAAAAAACATATCGGAAGAAAGAAAAATTTTTGATAGAGGATGCTAAAAATAGAAAAGACGCTAAACCCGCTATAAAAGATCATGAATTCAGGTCCACTATAAGTTTGCCTGTTGGCGATATCGGTATATTTCAAGCAATTTCAACCGAACCAGGATACTTTGACAGAGAAGATATGAAGATGTCAGAGTTGTTACTTTCCCATTTAGACAATGCAATAACTAGAATCAGGTCTGAAAAAGAGATAAAAGAAAAAGAAAAATTGTATCGGACAATATTCGAAAATACAGGTACAGCGATGGTGATCATTAATGACGATCTGACTATATCATTATCTAATGAAAAATTTAACAGATTGGTAGGATATTACGAAGAAAGTGTCGAAAATAAAGATTTCTTAGAGATGGTGGTGGATGAAGATAAAGATAGACTCGAGAGATACCATAATTTAAGAAGAGATGATCCAGAAGCAGCTCCAAATCAGTATGATGCTCAAATTGTTACTCAACATGGAGATAAAAAACATGTAGTTCTAACAGTTGGGCTTATCAATGAAACTGGAAAAAGCGTCGCATCTTTATTAGACGTATCAGATAGGGAAGAAATTCAAAAGAGTTATCAGAAGTTACACTCAAAGGATTTTAAGGAAAATCAAGAGATAGCGAAAACGTATCTTGATCTTCTAGAAGAAACAGAACTTGATGACGAGCAGGAAAGATTTATAAACAAAATAACAGAAGCTGTGGACGAAAACTCTGAGGTCATAGAAGAAATACAAAATAAAATATAAGCTTTATCAAATAAATATTAGAAACCCACATAAGAATTTTATAATTCATTTTATTTCTCTTATTAAGTCATGGAGATGAGTAAAATATGAAACTTCAAGAATACCAAGCTGCAGAAATTTTTAAAGATTACAATATTCCGTTCGCTGATGGTTATTTGATCGAATCAGCAGAAGAGATAGAAGAAGTAGACGAACCGGTGGTCTTAAAATCACAGGTCAGAGTTGGCAAAAGGGGAAAAGCAGGAGGAATACTCTTCGCTGATACTAGAGAAGAAGCAGTAGAAAAAGCTGAGGAACTTTTCAATAAAAAGATAAGAGGATTAGATGTTGAAAAAATATTAGTCGCTGAAAAAGCAGACATAATCGATGAATATTACGTTGGAATAGTGATGGATAGAGAGTCTGGAAAACCGACCTTAATTATGACAACAGAAGGTGGGATGAATATAGAAGAGGTTGCAGATGAACATCCAGATAAGATAGGAAAGAAGCAGATAGATCCGATATTGGGCCTTCAGACTTATGATGCATTGGATCTTGCGGATTCCATCGGTTTGGAAGGAAAAGAACTTTCTCAGATGACAAAGATAGCTAAAAGATTGTATAAAGCATTCGATAAATATGATGGAGAATTAGCTGAGATAAATCCTCTAGTATTGACCGATGATGGATTGCTAGCTATAGATGCTGTATTTAATATCGATAACAATGCGTTATACCGACAAAAATTCGAAAGAACAGAGAGCGAAAGAGTTACAGAAAGAGAAAAGAAAGCTGAAGAGTACGACCTAGCCTACGTGGACCTCGAGGGAGATGTAGCAATAGTCGGTTGCGGTGCAGGATTAGTAATGGCAACGCTAGATTCAGTTGCAGAATATGGTGGAAAACCTGCCTGTTTCTTGGACCTTGGTGGTGGAGCTGATGCTGAAGATACAAAAAATGCTTTGGAAATAATTGACATGAAAGAAGGTATCAAATCCATATACCTGAACATATTTGGCGGTATTACTCAGTGTGATAAAATTGCCCAGGGTATCATAGATTATGCACCTGAAAAACCAACAGTGGTACGTATGTTAGGCACCAACGAAGAAAAAGGTAAAAAGATGCTCAAAGAAGCAGGTTATAACGTAGTCGATGATATGGAAGAGGGTGCTGAAAGAGCAGTTGAAATAAGAGAGTGATATCTAATTAACTCCTTTATCTTTTTTTTAATATTTAAGGAAAAATAGCAAATATGAATTAACACATAACTTTCTCATAAACAGTAAAATAATCATCAAAAAGCTTCCTGAGGTATTTTTATGGATCGTGAGCAATGGAAGTTTAGAGAAAAGGCTATAATTCCTGCTGGAAAAATGCATAGCTACAGGAGTAAGTTTTATAAAGATAAAAGATGGGAAGATACTATATTTTTAGTAAAAGGTGAGAATCTCTATTTTAAAAATTCTGATGGAAAGGGTTGCATAAAATTAAAAAATATATATTATATCGATAGGGACCTTAATTTCAGCAAAGCAAGACTTCCAAATGTTTTAAATTTTAACTATCCAGATGGGGAGGAAAGCAAATTATGCATGATCAAATCTACATCAAAACAGAAAATAAAAAAACGATTATTGAAACAAATAATTATCTCTTCTGATTCCTATTTCATATCTCCATACAGAGTAGGAGATAAACTTGACGATAACTGGAACTGGAAGAAAGGAAACATTCTATTCAGTAGTAATGATATACTCCTAACTGATCCTAAATTCAACGTGAAAAAGAAGATACCTAGAGAAGATGTGATAATTATATCACCTAAAAGGATCAATAATCAGGAATCTTTAAGAATCATCCACAAAGTAGGTGAAGAGTCCCATATAGATGTCATCACAACCACCGATGTGCCATTAGAGATTATAAAGGAATATATGAATGATTACTTATTTAAAGATCAACAAAAGACTGAGTCAATTGATTCTGAGGGAAGAACCATCATCGGAATCCTTGACGCTGCAGAAAAAGGTATCATAACCCCTTCAAAAGAGGTTTCAAAAGAAATAGGATTCGATCCTGAAAAGCTCCTTAAAGTCGTTAAATCCTTAGATGATGAGAAAGTAATAGAGGCAGTAGAAAAAGTAATAGAGATAAGCTATACAGGCAGGCATAATGAAAAGGAAGATGTTGCTAAAGAAAATAAGGAAAAACCAAAACGAAAAGAAAGTTCCGAAGAAAGAAAACAAAGAGTAGAAGCCATACTGAAGACTGCAAAAGATAAAGGGATATTAAGAGAAAATTAGATGCTTTAAAATTCCTTGAACATTTCTTCAATTTTTAGTTTTATAAATCATGTGACTGCCACAACTCATTTAAACAATAATTCTATTCGTTTAAACCATGAGTAATTCTGATAATATCGAAATCAAGCCTATCGGATACATCCACAACGATTTTAAGGATGAAATTCCAGAAGATTACAAAGAAGAAGAATCTATAATTGAGGTTGAAGAACAATATACCGATGGTTTATTAGGGCTAGATGAGCACTCCCATGTAACAGTGATTATGTGGTTCGATGAAAGTGATCGATCTATACAACAGGTACATCCTATGGGAAACTTGGAGAACCCCTTGACAGGGGTTTTTGCAACAAGATCACCCGTACGTCCAAATCCGATCGCCGTTACTGTCTGCAAGATAAAGAAAATAGATGATAACAAAATTACAGTCAAAGGATTAGACGGATTAGATGGAACTCCTGTATTAGATATTAAGTCATACAAACCCTATAACATATCGGATCCTGAATACCCTGATTGGATACCTAGGTGATCCTTATGTGTGGTAAAAAGATAGATGGAAGGAAAATTGCGGATAAATATGAGACAATATTAAAAGAAAAGATCGAGAAAATGGATAGACCTCCTTCACTGCATACTATATTTGCTGGGAAGGATGAAGGTTCTAAAGTGTATCTAGGTGTGAAAAATAGAGGATGTAAAAGAGTAGGTATCGATACTAAAACCCACAGATATTCCAGCGAGGTTACAAGAGAAGAGATAAAAGAAAAAATTAATGAGTTAAATCATGATGATAAAGTAGATGGTATACTGATCCAAATGCCTTTACCTGGAGATATGGATGCTACAGAACTGGTAAAAGAGGTTGATCCTAAAAAGGATGTTGAAGGTTTGCATCCTGCTAACTTGGGTAGGTTGATGATAGGCGACGAATACATGGTTCCATGTACACCGAAGGGCATCATCACCATGTTTGAACATGAAGGAATTTCTCTAGAGGGGAAAGATATATGTGTTGTCAGTCACAGTAATATCGTGGGTAAACCAATGTCTATTCTTCTTCTTAATAGAAATGCAACCGTTGATGTTGTTCACGTTTATACAAAAGAGCTGAGTGCTCATACCAAAAACGCTGAGATTGTGATAGCAGCAGCAGGAGTTCCACATCTTATCAAAGAAAACATGGTGGCTAAAGATTCTGTGATAATAGACGTTGGTATGAACAGATTAGAAAATGGAGATCTAGTTGGAGACGTTGAATACGATGAGGTCAAGAAAAAGGTAGATAAAATAACTCCAGTACCTGGTGGTGTTGGACCCACCACTGTTTTATCTTTACTAGAAAACACGTACAAAGCTGCACTAGAGAGAAGAGGTTAATAATTTCTTCTAGAATTTTCTTTCTTTAGTTTTCTTTTCAACTCCCAGACCAGGGATCCTTATCCTCTTTTCGATCCTATCTGTTATCTCCGTAAATATTATGGTGAGGACTAAATATATAATCGCTATTATGCCAAAAATTTCTAAGTAATTGAATGTTTCAGAACCTATAAAATTAGCCTGTGCTGTTAGTTCTTCCACCCTTATTATATATGCTATCGAGGTATATTTAAAAAGATAGATCATCTCATTGGACCAGGCAGGTAATGATATCCTAAGACCTTGAGGTAATATGATATTTGTAATCGATTGTAATTGAGTCATACCCATAGATCTAGCAGCGATCATCTGTCCTGATTCTATAGATTGGATCGCACCCCGTATATATTCAGCTTGATATGCTGCGCTGTTCAACGAGAAACCCAAAAATGCAGCTACATATGGATCGAATGAAATACCAACGGATGGTAAACCATAATAGATTATGAAAAGCTGTGTTAATAATGGTGTACCTCTAAATATTTCAATGTATCCAATTGATAATGTGGACGTGCCTTTTCCTCCATATATCCTTCCTAAAGCCAGACCTAAAGCTAAAGGGAAACCTGCAGCAAGTGATATAAAAGTAAGCGAAACGGTCGTGACCAGACCTTCCTGCAGAGCAGGCCAGGAATCCAGGAAGAAATCTAACAGTCCATTCATTTCACACTCTCCTTAATCCTCTCCATACAATGTTGCTATTTTACCTAGGAACTCTTTCGTTCGTTCTTGCTCAGGATTTTGAAACATCTTCTTAGGTGGTCCACTTTCAACGATATAGCCATTCTCCATGAAAATTATTTCAGAAGAAACAGAACCAGCGAAGCCCATTTCATGAGTTACAACCAGCATGCTCATCTCACCAGCTAAACTTTTCATCACTTCCAATACTTCTCCTATCAATTCAGGGTCTAGAGCTGATGTTGGTTCATCAAAAAGCATCAATTTAGGCTGCATGGCTAATGCTCTAGCTATACCCACTCTCTGTTTTTGACCACCTGATAATTGAGCTGGGTACTTTTCAGCTTGATCAGAAAGACCTACTCTCTCTAACTCCTCCATAGCTAATTTTTTGGCACTCTCTTTTTCCATCTTCTTTACTTTTTCAAGTCCAATGCTAACGTTTCTTAGAGCAGTCAGATGACTGAAAAGATTAAAATGCTGAAAAACAAAGCCCATCTCCTGCCTTATCTTGTTGATATTTTTCTTAGGGTCTGTTACCTCTTCACCGTCCAGCCAAACCCTACCTTTATCAGGTGGTGACAATTGATTTATACATCTTAAAAGAGTACTTTTACCTGTTCCACTGGGCCCTATTATTACTTTTGTTTCACCTTTATCCAAATTGAATGATACACCCTTCAATATTTCAACATCTCCATACGCTTTATGGATATCTTTCACTTCTAACATATGCATATTTATCTACCTCTCAACTTCCACTTCATAACCAGGGATCTCAAACTTCTTTTCAGCATAACCCAACCCTCTATTTATCACGAAAACTACCACAAAATAAATAGCAGCGATGGTGATCAAAACTGGAAGGACAAGGTCAGTATTGCCTTCGTAAATATAATCACCCCTTCTCATCAGTTCGACCACTCCTATGGCGAATGCTATCGATGTATCTTTAAGTACAATCGTAAATTCGTTGGACCAACTAGGGATAGAAATCCTCAAAACTTGAGGTAAGATTATGTTCCTGATAGCATTAAATTTTGACATGCCTATTGACTGGGCTGCATCCATCTGTCCACTTGGTATCGAATTTATCGAACTTCTATATATCTGGGCTTGATATGCTGTACTCCTAAGAACCAACCCTACTATTGCTGCAGGGAAGGCTTCTAAATTTATTCCAAATTCTGGTAGTCCAAGCCAAACTATCATAAAAATTACCAGTAATGGTATTCCTCTGAACACCTTTTCATAGATATATACTAGATAATTCAAGGGAAAAATATTGTATGATCTGAGGAAAGCCATCACAAGCCCGAATACCGAGGCAAAAATCAGAGAAATAATGGTTAAACTCATGGTGGTTGACAATCCTTCAAGAAGAGAAGGAAATTCCTCTAAGATGGTTCCCCAGACCAAGTAAATCACTTATTTTTATTTTTATTCTTTGAAATATTCATTTACCAAATCATCCCATTCCTCAGTATCCATTATATTATCTAATCCTTCGTTTATATTATCTAATAAATTGTCTCTACCTTCTTTTACACCGAATCCATACTGCTCCCCTGTCACGATAGTTTCTATAACCTTAACATCTTCACTTCTTTCAAAGGCTTGAGCTACAGGTTTATCTAAAACGATAGCATCTATCCTCTGATTGATTAAATCTTGCAGAGCCAAAGTGTAAGTACTGTATCTCTCAAAATCGTCCTCAGACATTGTCCCATTATTTACCAGGTTTTCTTGTATCCAACCTGCTCCGGTTGTACCTGTCTGTGCGCCTACAACATAATCCTCTAGTTCTTGTGGATCAGCCAATGTTATTTGTGAATTTTTTCTCACAATAACTGATTGATCAGCTTCATAATATGGATTTGAAAAATCTATCTTTTCTTCTCGATCCTCGGTGATAGTCATCGCTGCAGCAACAACGTCAATTTTACCCTGTCGAACAGCACCTATAAGCGTTCCAAAATCCATATCTCTGAATTCTATTTTATCATATCCCTGATCTTTTAGTATAGCTTTGATAAGATCTATATCAAAACCAACTATCTTTCCTCCTTCTTTGTATTCAAATGGTGCAAAATCTGCTGATGTTCCTACTATTATCTTATCCTCTTCCGAACAGCCACTGAATGCCAATGATGACATTATTATTCCAGCTGCTACGATTAGAGTAAATATTATCTTTTTATTTGGCAACATCTATTCTCCCCTAAGAATGTATATTGTTATTACTTTATTTAAAGATTTAGTTAAAAGGTATTAAAAATATTAGCATTGATTTTTTCAATAGTAATTATTAAAATTGCTTCCGATTAAATAAGTATATGGCTGTTATTAAAAGAACCATTGCTATAACTCCACTGAAGATTATTGAATAGGCCAATTGATGATCCAATCCCATCATATCTGGCAGCAGAGGAACGATAGATATCTGATTGCCTCCGTAGATCACTACTATCGCACCAACAAGAACAGAAGGTGATATCACACCTATCAATACCCCTGCAGAACTTGCAATAGCCATCATAGATATCGTCAAAACTATTGATTCTAAAGCGCCCTCTAGAATCATCTCTAGTGTTCCTCCCATATAAAAATAATCGATTATCATTCCTAGGCCAAGGGATAGCAATCCAGCTATCACTATACACAAGTAAACAGCAAGGAATTTGGATATCAGTATATCCCTTCTTTTTATGGGTCTTATAAGAAATAAGTCATACACATTCTTATCCTTTTCATTTATGATAGAGACAGCTAACATAACAGAAGCTAGTGTTCCTCCTATGCTCGAAAGTAATAAAGCAGAGAAAGCTGCAAAAGGTATCTCCTGACCTGTATCTGGACTCCAGAAATATATTATAGCTGCTAATAATGGCAGACCAACCCATAAGACCATCATCACTTTAGATTTGTAAAATCCTCTCAGTTCATCTTTGAAAAGTATACTCAAACTCATCTTCATCCGCTCTCCTGAACGTATCTCATATAGAGTTCATCAAGATCCGGTGAAATTGGTGAAAATTTCCTGATCTTATAACCTTGATTTAGCAATTCTTTTAAGAGAACATTAGATACTTCTTCAATTTCATATTCCTTGTCGATCTCTACTTTCATTTTGTTTGGCATTTCATTGTCAATCTGCTTTACACCTTCGATTTTTCTAATATTATCTTCCTTAGCCGGGTCATTGAAGAGCTCAATATCCAGTATATTAGGTGCAGAGAAATTCTCTTTCAATTCTTCCAAACAGCCTACATCTATAATCTCACCTCTACTCAATATACCGATCTTCGTTGCTACATCCTGTACATCGCTTAGGATGTGTGAAGAAAAAATCACTGTGGTTTCACCTCTACTTAATTCTTTGATTGTCTGCTTTACCTGATATCTGCTTGCAGGATCTAATCCTGATAAAGGTTCATCGAAAACGAGCAATTTTGGTCTGTGAAGTAATGCTTGTGCTAAGCCTAATTTTTGTACGTTTCCACCTGATAATTCCTTCACTTTCTTGTATCTTGATTCCTGCAAACCTACAGTTTTAAGAACATATTCTATCCTATCATCTAATTCTGCTACATCGATATCAGATAATTCACCAAATGTTTTTAAAGCGTGTTCTACAGTTCTCCAATCTTGAAAAGAAACATTTTGAGGAAGATATCCAAGTATTTTATGCAGCCTATCCCTTTCCTCTGGCATACGCATCCCATCTATTGAAACTTTACCAGTAAAATCAGTTATAAGACCTATTAGAATTTTTATCGTTGTTGTTTTCCCTGCTCCGTTCGGGCCTATATAACCAAAAACATCCCCCTTTCCTATCTCGAATGAAACATTCTTCAGCGCTGTAAATGAGTTGTAACTTTTTGATACATCTAACAGTTGCAAGAAGTTGTTTTCACCCATCGATTAGACCTCTCTATCGTGGATATTATTGAGATATATTTTAACTTTTCTTTTTTTATATAGAAAAGATGACCAATTTTTTATACATAGACCACAAAAGTTATAGTACCCCTCTGCTTAAATCTAAATCCCCAAGCTGGGGTGACAGAGTGGCTAATGTGTCCGCCTGCAGAGCGGATCCCCCGGGGGTTCGAATCCCTCCCCCAGCTCTTCTCTTACTGATCTGAAAAATAATCTTTTAATCTCTCAGCTTTCTTTTCGGTAACGTAACTTACATCAGATAATTCATCAACCGAAGCTTCCTTTACATCCTTTTCATGTTGATATCCATTTTCATACAACCTTTGGGCAGTCGAATTTCCTATGCCCTTTACTTCTTCCATCAAATCGATGAAATCCTGTTGATCTCCCTCGACTCTAACATTGATCTTAGTTTCATCCTTGTTACCTGCTAAATCTATAACTGTCAGTTTTGCTTTATATCTTCCTGGTTTTATGTATATGTGATCGACCACTTCTCCTTCCTCTTTCATACCATCGCCAAAATCCCACTCGTATTTCTTTATACCTACGTCATCTTTGGACTTCTTTGCATTAAATTTAACTTTTTGGCCGATCTCAACTATTTTATCACCTCCGGCATTCGCTATTGGTTTTTTGTTCTCTGGATCTTCGACTATAACCTGAATAGTATCTTGATCGAAATAACCTGCTTTGTCCGTCACTATCAACCTAACTTCATAAACTCCAGGCTTATCATATACATGAGTCGTTTTTTCACCGTTTCCATTGGTCCAGTCATCAAAATACCACTCATAACTCACGATACCTATAGAATCTCTCGATTCGCTTCCATCAAAATCTACATCTTCACCTGCTTCCACTATTTTATCTTCACCTGCTTCAGCTATCGGTTCTTCAGGGTCCCTCACGGATACTTTGATCTGGTCTTTATACCATTTATCTTGCTTATCGCAAATGGCTGCTGTTACAGTGTAAACTCCACTCTCATCGTAGCTATGGGATACCTTTTGCCCTTTTTTCTTTACACCGTCTCCCAAATCCCATCCAAGGGTTTTGTATAAAATATCTTCTTTCAATGAGACATTAAGCTCTATCTCTTCTCCAACCTCCACAGACTCATCTTCTCCAGCATCTATAATGTCGCTACTTTTTTTGGCTTTCTTCAATTTTCTTCTCAATTTTTTCCTTTTCTTTTTTGTCGTTACAGGCTTATCATCTTCCATAAGATTATGGACTATCCAACCCAAACCGAAAATAGATATGTTTGCAGCCCAAATCAATACGAATAAAAGTGTCATCAAGATAAAATATAATCCTAGTATGGATCTGTAAAAATTACCTTTCCACAGAAAACTTCCGATCAAGAATAATGAGATAAATATAATTACCATGGAAGGCCAGAAAAAGTATAAACCTCGTACCCAGGTAGGACTATGTTCCCATTTAACCTTTTTTGAGACTGCCATTTTCCATCTCCAAATTATTTGATGGTTATCCTATATTGATTTTAAACCACAATACAATTTAATAATATCTGACTAAATTATTAAACAAAGAAATCTTTTATAATGTTTTCTGATATTTACTTACAATTTTTGCCTTCTAAAAACCTGACTTTAAAACATATAAAACGAGTCAAAATAAAATATTTTTAAGATCATCAATTACCAAACCATCGGAATATACCCCTCGTTTATATAATCAGATATTATGCTACCAACGTATTCCACATCAACCCCTAATTCCTTTATCTCATCTGATATCTGATCTTCATCTGATAGATATTTACACGCGAAGGTATCAGTTTTTTCTGCTATCTCTATAGCATAATTTCCAATCTCCCCATCTTCCACCATCAACGATTCGCTTGGTCCAAAAAATACCACTTTAACATCTTTTAACCAGTCATTTTTGATAGCATTTTCTGCATACATGAGACCTGTTAAAGCTTTTTCTCTATCTTTCGTCGCTATTATAATTAATACTTTAGATTTCATTTTAACATACCCTAAACATATACAATTAAATCATATGATTAAAAACTTTTTAAAATAGAATGAAAAGGGGGTATGTAGTTTAGATCTCTATTTCGATCCCTAATTTTTCTACCAGATCTTTGTATCTATTTCTTACAGTCACTTCAGTCACGTCAGCAACCTCAGCAATCTCTTTTTGGGTCCTCCTATCATCTTCCTTAACAGAAGCGATGTATATCGAAGCTGCTGCTAATCCAGTAGGACCTTTTCCTGAAGTTATCTCCTGCTGTTGAGCTTTTTCAATTATCTCTTTTGCCTTTTTCTTTGTTTTTCCTTTGAGGTTGAGATCACTCGCAAATCTATCAATATATTTCAAAGGATTTGTAGGCTTTACCTTTAGCCCTAATTCTCTATTGATGAACCTATATGTTCTTCCGATCTCTTTTCTATCAAAGGGAGTATATTCTACGAACTCGTCCAGGGTTCTAGGTACGCCAGCTTTTCTACATGCTGCATAAAGTGCAGATGTCGCTACCACCTTTATTGAACGACCTCTTATCAGATTCTTTTTAACCGCTTGACGATAAATTACAGCAGCATTTTCACGTATATCCTTAGGTATACCCATCATAGAACCTATTCTGTTCATCTCTTTAAGAGCCTGAGATAAGTTTCTTTCTTTAGCGCTAGAGACCCTGATTCTTCTCTGCCACTTTCTTAGTCTGTATATCTGAGACTTCTTTTGACCAGATATATGCCTTCCATAGGAATCCTTATTTTGCGAGGATATATCTGTTGACAAACCTTTATCGTGCATCATCTGTGTCATGGGCGCGCCTGTCCGGGCTCTATTCTCCTCCTGTTTCATATCATACGCACGCCACTCCGGACCTTCATCTATATATTGATTGTCAATCACTAAACCACAGTCTTCGCAGATCAATTCCCCCCTTTCATAATCCTGAGCAAGATGTACACTACCACATTCAGGGCATTCTTTAACCTCATCTACTACCTGTTTATTTTTTCTTTTAGTTTTAGCTTCAGCTATCATATCTACCACCATATTTTCAGGAACGAATCAAACTTAGATGGGATTCTCCAAAGACAATCTCATCTAGTGAAAGTTAACTAAACGAAGTTCATTAGAAAATTGTTAGACAACTTCAATTCTACAAATTTGAAAGCATATATAGTTCTCGTTCCCTCTTGTTTTCTTTTCGCATATATAATTTGCTATTTCATCCTATATAAAACTTTTGTCCGTTTAAATTTCTTTTTGTTGGTCTTATTTTAATAATTCAAACATTTTGGGTCAAAAAGTAAAACAGCGTGATATCAATAATGCTATTTTATTAATATATCTGATGAGGAGGTATAATTTAATTTATATTATTGATTCTTTTTCCGAATTTATTAATATCATTAAACGAATACGTGCTATAGACCATTTATGGAGACAGATCAAAATGGATATTCTCATGGTTGATGATGAAAATTTTATTCTTGAGCAATCAGAATATTATCTTAAGGACGAGAATGAAAGTTTCAATATACAAACCGCTTCTTCTGCACAGAAAGGTATCGATTCGTTGCGTGAAAAAGATTTTGATATTGTTGTTTCTGATTATCAGATGCCAGGCATGAATGGTTTAGACTTCTTAAAGACAATTAGAAAAGAAGAGATTGATGTGCCATTTATCATGTTCACGGGACGAGGTAGAGAGGAAGTAGCTATTCAGGCTCTAAATATAGGTGCTGATAGATACGTTCAAAAAGGTGGTGACCCAGTCAGCCAATATAAAGTGCTTGCTAGTGCCATCGTAAAAACTGTAGAACTGAATAAAACTGAAAAATCGATCAAAGCAAGAAGGAAAAAGATAGAGTCACTCCACAGCATAGCAGCTAAGATGGAGAACTGTAGGAAAGAACAAGAAGTCTACGATCTAACTGTGGAAGCTGCTGAGAAAATTCTTGACTTCTTCGTGTGTTCTTTTATGATCTATGAGGATGGATATATAGTGATGAAAGCTACGAAGGATACTAGGGTAGATATAGGAACTAAACAGGATGTAGATAAAGGCATATATGGTCTTACATTCAGAGAAAAAAAACCTATAATCGTCCCTAATATTAGGGAACACACAGAAGCTAAACCAACAGATCCTGAATTTAAATCCGTTCTGAGTATACCTGTAGGAGATTTTGGTGTTTTTCAAGCATTATCTAGAGAATTTGATTCATTCGATGAAAACGATTTAGACATGGCTAAATTACTGATTTCTCATTCAGTAGAGGCTTTAAAAAGGATAAGGTACGATAAAGCTAGAAGAAAAACAGAAGAAAAATACAAAAATATTGTAGAAAATTCACTAGATATCGTCTATTCAGTAAATTTAGATGGAACTATAGGTTATGTGAGTCCACAGATCAAAAGGTTTGGATATGAACCACAAGAAGTTGTGAACAAAAGTATTAATGATTTTCTTTATGAAGAAGAGAAGAAGAAAATCAATGATATCTTTATCAAAGCTATTAAAGGTGAAGAAAAGAAAGAGGATAAACTAACTTTTAAGTTTAAAAAGAAAAACGGGGATTTCGCTCATCTAGAGGAGAATTCCAATATCGTTAAAGAGGATGGAGAACCAAAAGTCATTACTGGAATACTTAGAGACGTAACAGACAGGATAAAGGTCAAAAAAGAGTTAAAAGAAGAAAAAGAAAGTTATAAGAATCTCTTTAAAAACTCACCAGTTGGTTTATGGGATGAAGATTATTCTAAAATCAAATTAAAAATAGATGAACTTAAGGAAAATTACCATGACTTAGAAACTTATTTTGAAGAAAATGAAAACATTCTATATGACATGATGGATCTTATAGAAATAAATGATGTCAACAAGAAGGCAGTGGATATGTATAACGCTGAAAGCAAAGAAGATGTTTTTAACAATTTTGATAATATATATACAAACACCTCACTAGATTTATTTAAAAAAATATTATTAAAGATATCTAAAGGAGATAATTTCTTCTCAGATGAAGATGTAAATTATACCGTTGATGGTAACAAGATCAATATTCTTCTCACGTGGTCTGTAGTACCTGGCCATGAAAGTAGCTATGATAAAGTTTATGTTTCCACACAAAACATAACTGATAGAATAAATACAGAAAAAAAGCTGAATCAATCCAAAAAACAGTTTAAAACTCTGTATGAAAATATACATAGTGGCACTTTGATAATAGGAGAAGATTACAGGATAAAAGATGTTAACAAAAGGACCTGTGAGATAACAGGATACTCTAGAGATGAATTGATTGGGAATCTCTGCGATATGGTATGTCCAAAAGGTTCAAAATCGATGAGATGTCCAATATATGAAAAAGGAAAAAGAAAATTCAAGGGTATGGATACTACGATCAAATGTAAAGATGGTAATGAAAGTCCAATATTAAAAAATGCAAAAACCTTCGTTATGAATGACGAGTTATTCATTATGGAAATATTTCAGGATACAAAAGATCAAAAGAAATATGAAGATAGTATACTAAAAGAAAAAGAGAAGATCGAAAAACTCCATGAGGTGGTAAATAGTTTTGAAAGATGTGAATCTGAAGAAGAAGTATACGATCTCGTTATTGAATCTGCTGTAAATATTTTAGGCTTTGATAAACTCTGCAGTATAAAGATGATCGAGGATGACTAGGTTTATTTTAAATTCATATCAAATAAAGAAGAGAAGGTCTATAATAATCAACATTTAT
>CAZEXI010000019.1:0-34706 GCA_964516805.1 uncultured Thermoplasmata archaeon | reverse complement strand
AGGGCAAACCTTCATCTTTGAACTTCCCTTCTTCCTGAACATCCATCTTGATACCAAATTTTTCCATGAAATCAGTAAAATCTGGCCTTATCGATATAGTTCCTATCCCTCCAACACTCGACAATTCATCAGCAACTATGATATCACATGCATTAGCTATCCAATAAGCTCCAGAAGTTCCCTGTTCCTCAATAAGAGCGATCTTGAATATATCCATTTTCGATATCTTTTTGGCAAGTTGTCTGCTTTTGTAGGGTGAACCTCCTGGTGAATTGATCTCTAGTATCAATCCTTTATACTTTTTATCTTTCTCCATCTCATCTAGATATTCTTCCATCTTTGATATAGAGGACTGCATAAATGATGGAAGTAGACCCATCCCTTGACTTTCAGTGATTTGCCCCTGTAATGGTAGGATTGCAACCTTATCTTTGAACCAATCGAAAATCATTTTTCTCTGCTTATTCTACTCATTTTCTTGTACTTAAATGTTTGATTGTTCAGATGTGAAACATATCTGATATCTTAAATAGCTGCCAATATCTCCGACATCAATCTCTGTTCCGCCTTCCTCAGATGCTCAGAAGTTGTAGATTTGCTGATATTGAGTTCCTTTGAAAGTTCTTCTATAGTTATCCCTCTTGGATAATCGTAATATCCTTTCTTTTTTGCCAATTCGATTACCTCTTTCTGTTTTTCAGTTAGAGTGGAAATAAGATCTTTACTGTCATAGGTTGCCTTTGTGAATTTTATTTTTTCTATCTCGCCCATAGATTCCATCAGATCAAGAAACATCTTCAGTTCTTCCTGGGCCCCAATACAGCTCAACACGACCTCATCACCATCCACTGAGATAGGAGTATCCCAGATTATATCTTTTGTAAGTTGTTTATTGTATTCATGCATCATGAACATGTAACCTTCTGGAACATCAACTTTTATTAATACAAAATACTCATTTCCTTCCTGCTTCAATACTGATAAAATTTCTAAGAACTCTGGAGGTTCTACATCATCCAAACTGAATTTATCTCTAAGTCTGAAACTGACTATCATTACTTTGATACCTTCTTGAAAATCTAACCGAACTATCTCTAGGATCTTGTAAGATTCTACATACTCCAAGAAAGGTTCTATCATCTCTTTCATCTCGGGTTTTAAAGATAATCTAACCGTTAGTTTTCTCATATCTATTTCTTAAAAAACTCTTCTTATTTAAACTACCTTACATGTCCGGCACAAATCCATTATAGATTTTGAATATAGTTTATTATTGTAAAAGGAAGTGAAACGGATGGAAAAAAATATACTAAAATGGATAATGGATGTATCAACAAAGCATCCAGTAAAAGTTCTGATCACGTTTATTATAATAGCAGTTTTGATGGGAGGATTAGCATCACAATTGACCATCGATACTAGTATCGAGAGCGCCTTCGGTGAAGACATGCCCGATGACGTTAATAAATTTGAGAAGGTCTCTAGCAAGTTCGGAGAGCACGATACCGTCACTGTAGTAGTGGACTGTTCGGATAGCAATAGAAGCAACGCTGAATTTTTCCTACAGGACCTAAGTAGCGAGTTAAAAAGAAGTCAATACTTTACGAACATCCAGTACACCCAAAGTATGAATTTTGGTGAGAATAAATCCATATTATACGTTCCTGAAGAACAATTACGTTTCTTATTGGATCCCAATGCTACAAGAGAATCAGTCCAGGTGGCTTACTCTATGATCATGACAAAGATGAACCGATCATCCTATATTGTTTCTGAAAACAGAGAGATCTTACTTCTAAATATGATATTAGATGTGAAAATTGACGGAGCAAAGATAAGGAATGAAGTCTTTGAAAGTTTAGAAGATACACTCGATGATATACAGAACAGCAAGGAAAGATACAGTGATCTTGATGTGGGATACACTGGGAGTATGGTCGTTATGGATCATCAGGGGGATGAACTGGCATTGGGCGACATGTTCACATCCTTGATCATAACATTCATACTCATCTTGATCTTACTTTTCATATCTTTCAGAAGCATCTCTTTACCTTTACTTTCACTGGGACCTCTACTTTTCGGGATATTGATCACTGCTGGATTGATATCGATAACCATAGGTGCTCTTAGTATAATGTCAGCTGTTTTCGCTGTACTTCTACTCGGTCTAGGCATAGATTTCAGCATCCATATTTTAACAAGATTCACAGAAGAGATAGAAAAGCATGATGATATCAGAAAGGCCTTCGAACGTACATCTATCAATACCGGTAAAGCAGTAATACTCGGAGGATTGACAACTACGGCAGCCTTCGGTGCCCTTATGTTCAGCAAGGTTCAAGGTCTGCAGGAGATGGGATTGATATTAGCTATCGGTCTTGTTGTAACGATAGCATGTGTTTTCTTCACCCTCCCGGCTATGATAACACTTCGACTAAGAAAAGGTAAACTTAGAGAAAAGATGCATAGGAAGAAGACAAAATTTAGTTTTCTTAAAAAGATAGGTGTATTTTCAGCCAAGCATGCAGTCGTGATGATCGTAATCCTAGTGCTCGTTCTTTCTTTCTTCGCTTACAATGTACCTTCAGTCGATTTAAACAGTGATCTATCTTCCATCCAGCCCAAAACTATTCCTGCATACAAGCAGCTTGAGAAAGTGAAAGATAACTTCAACTATTCAGAGGACAGTATCATGGTTGTAGCAGATTCCTACGAAGAACTACAACGGAATATGGAAGAGTTCAGAACGATCCCAGAGATCATGACAGTGGAATCTATATTGGATCATCTCCCATACAATCAAACTGAGAAATTACAAATATTCGAAAAAGCAAAAGAGATACATCCTGAATTCAGTAACATATCCTGGCTCAACATAAACAGAATGTCATGGAAAGACCTTCCAGAGAGTTTCAGGAAAGATTGGGTCTCGGAGAATGGTGAAAACACCGAATTCTTGATCAAATTAAAACCAGAAGGAAATCTATGGGACAAGGATTACAGGCAGAACTTGTACGATAAGATTGAACAGGTTGACAAAGATTACGTTTCAAGAGCCTCCATGATCAACTCTTTGATGGATGCTATCAAAGACGACGTGATAAGGGTTTCGATGATCGCTGGACTTCCAATACTACTGATCGCTTATATAGGTTTCAAAGAACTAAATCCATTGTATGCCTTACTGGCTTTGACTCCTGTAATATTTGGAATAGGAGGTATAATTGGATTGAGTGAATTGCTGAGTGTTGATCTCAATATCATATCAATAATGATGATACCACTGGTGATAGGTATAGGAATAGATAATGGGATCCATATAATACACAGATATAAGGAAGAAGGTAATGGTTCTTTACCGAACGTTATACAGCATACTGGGAAAGCCATATTCTTAACAACCGCTTCTACATGTCTAGCATTCTCTTCGTTCATAATCGCAGATCATCCTGGTATGCAGTCTTTGGGAAGAGTACCAGTGCTTGGATTGATACTCGCTTTTATCGCTGCAGCGGTGTTCCTTCCATCACTGATAAAACTGATGCTCTATAGATTCCAGAACACATGAAAACGATTACTAAAAACCTATTTCTTTTAATTTTTTATCGATCATCTCAGGATAATCTTCACCAAATAGATAAGCATGTACAAGTAAAGGATATAGGTTGTAAACATCACATCTCTCTTCGAAAAAACCTTCTTCTATCGGAGATATCTCATCATAATACTCGTAAAATTTATCATTAAAGGTTTCAGCAAAGGAGATATATGCAAGCTCTATCTCTGGATGTGCAAAATATATCGCTGGGTCTAAAAATGCCTGAATGTTTCCTTCTTTTACGATCATATTAGTTTTCCATACATCACCATGGATCAACGATGGTTTTTCTGGCTCGATGAGAATTTCTGATAATGAATTAGATAGTTCTTTGACCCTTTCATATGTCGACCTTGATATTCTTTCAGATCCAAAACACTTGTCGTTCATGTACAGTAGCCTATTTTCTCTGAAGAAATCGATCCAAGAATCCATGTAATCATTAGGCTGAATAATAGGGCCAGTCAACGTATCAAAGTCAAATCCAAATCGATCATTTTTCATCAGATGCAGCTCAGACAGAAACTTTGCTGCTTCTTTCTCCAAACCATCTTCTCTGTAATTGTGACCTTCTACATATTCCATCAATATATAATTCTTTGAAGAATGATATACCTCTGGAACAGGTAATTCAGTTTTTTTTCTAAGATATCTTAACATATTGGCTTCGATATCCAAAGGTGTATCACCCATCTTGAGGATCATAGATTTACCATTTTTTAGATCGACTCGATACACATCACCGATCATACCACCCTCCAAAACAGAATGCTCGGATATTTCCGAATCTATGACCTCTTCGATCTTTGAAAATATAAAATCTGTTTTTATCATATTACCGATCAACAGAGCATATCTATCTCATCGAGGAGCTTTTCTTTCTTCAAAGGCTTCCTCATATAACCTGCGGCCTGGAACCTCTTTTTTATCTTTTTGGGTACGTCTGTACCTACCAACATCATATTACTATTGTTATCTAGATTTCTTATCTTTGTTATATTCTCCACATCCATACCGTCTATATCTAAAATGACAAGATCAGGCTTTTTTTCTGTTATCTTCTGTATACCTTCTTCAACATCGTTGATATAACCTATCACATCATGTTCCTGATCCACTATATGTTTTAATAATTTGAGTGAAAATTTATCAGGACTTATCAGTAAAATCCTCTGTTCATCCTTTTCTTCCTTCTTAGATTCCTTTTTCTTTTTATATTCCTTGAAGTGTTTCTTTTTGACAGCATAATTGATCGTTTGCATAAGTTTACTGCTGTTTAATCCCTGTTTTGAAATATATTCATAAGCACCTTCTTCTTTAGCTTTCTTACTCATCCTTTCATCTTTCTTTTCTGACATCACAATTATCGGTAGGTCCTTCGTTTTTTTCTTGGTTTTTTTCAAAGTATTTAAACCCCTACTGTCAGATAGGTTTAGGTCTAAAAGCAAAACATCAAAATCCTCCCTATCGATCCTCTTCAAACCGGATGACAGCTTATTAGCATAGCCAATATTGATTCCCATATCATCCCTTGAATTAAGTATGCTTCTTATCCTCTGTGCATCTGCTGGATTATCTTCAATCATCAGTATGTTCATCATGCCTGATTGTTCCATCTATCTTCACTCTCAAATTCTAGCTATTAGAGATTAAAAGAAGAACTAAATATTTCTTATGCATATATTTCAACAATCAAAAAAGCTTCTTTTGTTCAAATTTTAATTCATCGTATTCATACGGCTCTAAAATCTCGGGAACGTTATCTTCCACATCTTTAGTTATCATCCTTTTAATAGGGTAAGCCTCTAATCCTTCATCAGGATACGGTTCAAGAATCTCTTCTATCTCATCTTCCGTTAAATCTTTCGACAACCATCTACTCTCGTCTTCTTTACGAAGTATCGCTGGCATCCTTTTCTTTTTATTGTGGATCTTCTCCAATAACGGATTCGCTTCTGTAGTGATTATCGAATAGGTATTCCTAACTTGTCCTGTACTCTTATCATTCCAAGCATCCCATATACCAGCGATGGCAAAAGCACTATCATCTTTCATCTTGATATAATGAGGATAATTCCCCCCGCCGACCTCTCTCCATTCGAAAAAACCATCCATTATTACCAAGCACCTGCGCTTTCTTATAGGTTCTCTAAAAGATGGCTTTTCAAACAATGTTTCAGCCCTCGCATTCATAGTTTTATTACGAATCTCATCAGCTTGTTCACCATTTTTGACCCAGAAAGGTATCAAACCCCATTGAAAAAATTTTATCTTATTTGGAGTTCTATCATTTATTATTGGGAGGGGGGGTGCATTGAAGGCTGATACATGATATATTCTTTCGAATTGTGACGTTTCTTCAAATTCAGCATCGAATCTATCCTGGATATAATTTGGATCCTTATTGATCGAGTAATTGAAGCACATCGTTTGATAATATAAAGAAAATATAAGAAAAACTTTGTGTTTTTTGTCTATTTTTTCCTAGCTCTAATAAATAGAAATTGTGGTTTCTTCGTCAATCGCTCATATGCTTCTGGTACCTTTTCTTTGAACTTTTCAGTGGGCATCGGTTCTGTTATCTTTTCTATAAAAAATCCATTATCAGTAACAGGTCTTATTATCTCACTCAAAGGCCTTCTATAAAATTCAACCTCGACCTTTGGTTCGCCCCACTCGTCTTTAAGAAGTTTTATTTCAAAATAATCATCAACATCAAAATAAGAGTAATCCATGAATGGATGATGTACTGAAAATACCAAACAGCCCTTTTCCACGAGGACACGGTTGAACTCTCTCATTACTCTATCCCAGTCCTTGAGATAGTGTAACGTCAGAGAAGAAATTATCATATCCATAGATTTATCTTCCAGGAATTCCAATGGTTCATTCAGATCAGCTTGTATTATTTCTGCTCCATCTCCTACTCTCTTCCTGGTCATCTCGACCATATTAGGGCTAAAATCTACAGCAGTCACTTCAGCATCATGATCAATTAGCCATTCAGTAAACCATCCAGCAGCACATCCAGCATCTAGAACCTTCTTACCTTCAACGTCAGGGATCAACTCAATCAGTCCGGGTCTTTCATAGTAAGCATTGAAAGGTTTCTCATCAACTTTCTCATAGTAGTACTCAGCCATCTTCTGATAGGATTCGTAGGAAACTCTCTCTTCGTTCTTCATTTTATTACAACCTATTCACATTTTTAACTCAGTGATCCTCAAGATATTCTACAGCCAACTTTGCATACAAAGCAGTCCCTTTGTACAGTTCAGCCTCATCTACATCGAACTTAGGATGATGATGTGGATAATCCGTACCTTTTTCCTCATTACCAGTACCCATGAACAGGAAGCAGCCAGGTTTCTGTTGCAAATAGAATGAAAAATCTTCAGCGCCCATCTGCTTCTCTAATACTTCTTTCTCAAAGTATTCAGTAGCTACCTTTTCTGCGAACTCAGCCATCTTTTCGTCGTTGACAGTTGGAGGGTAAAAATCTCTCTCCAGCTCAAAATCCAATTTACAATCCCATGCCTCTGCATAGTGTTCTGAGACCTGCTTTATCCTTTCGATTATCTTCTCCCTAACATCCAGATCAAATGTTCTTACTGTACCATTCATCTCAACCTTATCCGGTATAACGTTGTAAGCATCCGATGTCTTCATCTCTGGAGTTTTTATCACAGCAGGCTGAAGTGGATCGATATTGCTGGTGACTATCTTCTGTAATGCGTCATAGATATCATTAGCAGGGATTGTTGGATCATGGGTCTGATGAGGATAAGCAGCATGACCACCGTCCCCTTTGATGGTCAAATAAAAAGAATCTGAAGATGCCATCACTGGTCCCGGGGATGTCGCAATGGTACCTGAAGGAAGATTCGACCATACGTGTATTCCAAAAATAGCATCGATATCTTCCAATTTGCCTTCATCCATTATCTTCTTTCCACCTGCTCCACCTTCTTCTCCAGGTTGGAATACTAATTTTAACGTTCCCCTTAATTCATCTTTCATCTCAGATAAAATTTTAGCTGCTCCCAACAACATAGCAGTATGTGCGTCATGACCGCAGGCATGCATCTTTCCATCGATCTGTGACCTGTACGGTATATCGTTCTCTTCTTGAAGTTCTAACGCATCCATGTCAGCTCTTAAAGCGACTGTATTTCCTTCTTTGCCACCATTTATTGTGGCTATTACACCGGTTCCTGCTGTTTCTTCTATTGAGTAACCTAATTTATTCAGCTCATCCTTTACTATACTGGAAGTCCTCTCTTCCTCAAATTTGATCTCTGGGTTCTTATGAAAATCCCTCCTCTTATCTATGATGTATGATTCTAATTCCTTCGACTTTTCAATAATAGTGCCGCTCATAAAAATAGAATTGATTTATCTTATTTATTCATTCGTTAGAAAAAAGTAAAAATCTGATAAAATTAAAAAAATTATTTAAATTATTACTGTCTTTATCTCTTTTATATCTTCAAAATCTCGATCTCCTGAGTATAGTATTTCGCAATCAGCTAAAACAGCTGTCGCTAAATGTATTGCATCGGCATATGAGAGTTCCTTTTTCTTCCTCTCATAATACTTATCCCTCAGATCTGCAGCGTATTTAGCGACCTCTGAAGTTACCGGTAAAGTATTCAAATTATCGAAAGCTTCCATTATATGTATAACTCTGTCAGAAAGCTCCCTATTATACTTCTTTTTAATCCTATACCTCACTTCCATCAGTACTGTAGAGGAGATCACTCCTTCTTTTTTCTGTAATTTTTCGATCACTTTTTCCGCCTCCTTATATTTCTCATCTTCAGAGAATAACTCTATCCAGACCCAGGAATCTATAAAAAACATATCAACGCAACTTACTCCATTTCGATTTAGAATCTTCTATCATCTTGTCTATCTCTTTCTCACTGAATTCGACCTCATCTCTCAACTTCTTAAGTTCTTCAAGAGGGGCTTCGATATCAGGATAAAGAACAGCTTCCTTTCCTATAACATCAAAAGATACCTTTTTTCCTGCTTTCAGGCCTAATTTCTCCCTTATAGATTTAGGTATAGTTACCTGTCCTTTCTTGGAAAGTTTAGCTTTTTCAGTCATGTTATCTTTACATTTTTAAGTTTTGTAAAGATATTTATAACTTTTTCTTACATTTAGGTGTTAAAAAAAGGACAATGAAGAATTTTGTTTTACTCATACCTTTCTTTTGACATGGGTTCTCCACAGCTGAATTCAGGACTCTCTGGACAAGGACCCCTTATACACGGTGCTCCCGCATCTTCGAAGATTATCGGTGCTACCTTTTTCACCTGACTGAGCATCCGTTCTGCCATTTCCCTGATCTCCCATTGTGCTCTCCTGCAGCATCTTAAGGAAAAGAAATGCCATAACTCTCTAGCATTCATCGAGACGATTATGTTGCTCCTTGTGGCGTTGGGTAGAACATATCTTGCATCTTCAGCTGGTATGTCTTTTTCGATCAGTTCTTGATAAGTATCTCTTATCGTTTCTATACATTCATCGAATATTTCATCCGCTTCCTCATTTTCCTTTATCGTATCTGGTTTGACCGGGTCAAAATCTTGTATCTCCACATATCTCTGAGACTGCTGGGAATAGGATGCCAACCTGTGTCTTACCAGTTGATGTGTAAGTGACCGTGATACTCCACTAATTTCAAAAGTGAAAGAAGCGTGTTCAATAACACTGTGATGACCGCTTTCTAGGACCCTATCTAATACGTCTTTGACTTTCTCTTGGCTCATCTCTTCTTTATCAGGGATATCCTCACTGTAGCAAGTAAGAGCAGCGTGTGCAGCGGTCTTATCAGGTTCCGGAGTATAATTAGATAATTTTACTTCCATACGATCGCCTCAGAATAACCCAGATATACTTCCATCTTCATCTATATCGATGTCACAAGCAGCAGGGGTTGATGGCAATCCCGGCATTGTCGTGGTATCTCCAGCCATGGGTATAAGGAAACCAGCACCTGCACTCAGCCTAACTTCTCTGATTTTCACTTCAAATCCTTTCGGTCTACCCCTTAACTTTCTATCATCTGACAATGAATAATGCGTTTTAACCATACATATCGGAAGTTTATCCAATCCAATTTTCTTTATTCTTCTCAGATCTTTTTCAGCCTGCTGGGTGTATACAACATCTTTAGCACCGTAAATCTTGGTAGCGATGTCGTGTATCTTTTCTTTAGGACTCTCCTTAAGTGAATAAAGAGGACTAAATCTGCTCTCGTTCTTCTCACATTGTTCTACAACTTCATCAGCTAAATCCAATCCCCCATCTCCACCATCTTGGTAAACCTCTACTACTGAATATGGGACTTCTATATTCTCGCACAGTTCTTCAAGATATTCGATCTCCTTATCAGTATCTTCTGGGAATCTATTGATCGCTACTACAACCGGTAAGCCGAACATCTGTATATTCTCTAGATGTTTGGATAAATTGGGCAAACCTTTCTTCATTGCTTCGATATTTTCTTCATCCAGATTCTTACGTTTTACTCCTCCCTGACGTTTCAGTGCTTTTACCGTTGCAACCATAACAACAACATCAGGTTCTAAGTCTCCCTCTCTACAAACAATATTGAAGAACTTCTCAGCACCTAAGTCAGAGCCAAAACCTGCTTCAGTGATGAAATAATCTGATAATGACATACCGATCTTTGTCGAGATCAAGCTACTTGTACCGTGAGCTATGTTAGCGAACGGTCCCCCGTGTATGAAAGCTGGGACGCCTTCGATAGTCTGTACAAGGTTTGGTTTGATCGCATGTTTCAGTAGAGCGGCCATCGCGCCAACTCCACCAAAGTCTGAAGCCTTGATAGGTTTTCTATCGTAGGTATAACCAACGATTATATCCTGCATCCTTTCTTTCAAGTCGGTAATACCTTCAGCTAAACACAGAATAGCCATTATCTCAGAACTTGCAGTGATGCCAAATGAGTTCTCGTTGGGCATGCCGTCAGAAGTTCCACCTAGACCAACAACAGTATTTCTCAGTGCTCTATCGTTCATATCTACAACTCTAGGCCATGTTATCTTTCTTGTGTCTAAATTCATGTCGTTCCCACGGTGCATGTGGTTGTTTATCATGGCTGACATCAGATTGTGCGCAATCCCTATGGCATGTAAGTCTCCTGTAAAATGCAGGTTTATATCTTCCATGGGTAGAACCTGTGAATAACCGCCTCCAGCGGCCCCACCTTTGATACCCATCGTTGGACCTATCGAGGGTTCCCTTATACCTAGAGTAGCTTTCTTATCCTGCTTCCACAAAGCTTGAGTAAGTCCTATCGTGACTGTTGTTTTTCCTTCACCGCTCCTCGTAGGAGTCATCGTAGTTACCAATACAAGTTTACCATCTTCCTTACCCTTGTGTTCCCTGATCGCATCCAACGATAGTTTGGCTTTATGATTCCCTACTAGCTCGATGTCATCCTCACTCAATCCAATCTTTTCTGCGATATCACTCATCGGTTCTAGCTCTGCTTCTTGTGCAATCTCGACATCGGATTTCATATTGAGCGCTATAAGGACTGTGATTTAAAATGATTGTGATTAAGAGAACTAAAATTTAATATAATAACAAATGAAATCAAATTTTATAGATGAAAAAGAAATACACAATTGTGATTATAGCAGTAGTTATCATCTCAATAATCATTGGTGCACTCTTTTTCCAGTTCAACCAGTGGAAACAAGAAAGCTATGAGAGCACTTTTACCTACGATCTAAATATCTATACGAACAGGACTGATATCGATTTTTTGATGATCGTTCCTTTACCTCTTAAAAATGATGAATCACCTTTAGTTGAAGAAATCTTCAAAAACCAGTTCGAACAGCAGGAAAACTGGACCGTTGAGTTCATCGAGACAAGATACGGCAAGATGCTCCAGGTCAACGGAACATTTACTTCTGAACGTGGTGATATAACTATCAACCTAGATTCAGATGATAGGATCGATACTAAAAGAGCCATAGATAAAGAACCAACACTCCAGCCTAAAGAAAATATGACGAAATCATCTTACGACGATCCTCACCCAGAAGAATGGGATGAACGGATCGATGCATATGAATACACTTCATCTATTTACATTCAACTAGAAGAAGACATCAAAACAGATCTTTCTATAACTCCAAGATTCGAAGGAAGAAACGAGTGGTGGGTCTTGGGATGGTCCGGTAACGAATACTGGGACCGTATCTATCTAGATATCCAGTATGATTATCCTGGATGGTACAAGGGAAACGGTAAGATCGTCGATGGCTTGGGCAACTATGATTGATCTTTTTTAGTTGTAAATTAGAAAAACTTATCAAATAGTCACTACTTTGCTTTGGGTGGTGTTACATTTGCCGCGGAAGGCATTATTGAGTGTATCCGATAAAACAAAGATAGTTGAACTTGCAGAAGGTCTGATCGATAACGGTTTTGATATCATATCTTCAGGTGGAACAGCATCGGTGATAAGAGATGCCGGGTTGGACGTTACAGAAGTTAGTGAGATAACTGGTTTTCCCGAGATATTGGGTGGTAGGGTCAAGACTTTACATCCCAAGATACATGGTGGTCTACTCTTCCAGATAGGTAAGCATGAGAAGGATATCGAAGAGCATGCTTTACCACAGATAGATCTGATAGCTGTCAACCTATATCCGTTCCAGAAAGTAACTGCTGGTGAGCACAAGATAGAAGAAGCTGTAGAGCAGATAGATATCGGAGGAGTCGCATTACTCAGAGCGGCTGCAAAGAATCATGAAAGAGTCACTGTTGTATCGAATACGGATAGATATGATGACATCTTGGAAGAACTGAACAAAGATGGGGAGATATCTGAAAAGACAAGAAGAGAACTAGCCGTTGAGGCGTTCAGCCACACTGCTCAGTACGATACAGCTATACATAACTATTTCCAGAAAAAATACATCGGTAAAGAACTTCCAGATGATCTACATCTATATGGACAAAAGGTGCAGGATCTCCGATACGGTGAAAATCCAAATCAGAAAGCTGCTTTTTACAGGACTGAAATCACAGATGAAAGTTCCATCCTAAAAGCTGAAAAACTTCATGGAAAAGCACTTTCATACAACAACATTAGAGATCTTGAAGCTTCATTAGATATCGTGAAAGAATTCGAAAAGCCAGCAGTTACTGCTATTAAACACACCAATCCAACAGGAGTTGCTACTAGAGAAAATATCGCAGAAGCTTATCAGCTAGCACATGATTGTGATCCTCAGTCAATATACGGCAGTATAATTGCTGCTAATAGGGCGATATCAAAAGATATGGCAGAACAGATGGATGAAATATTTGTTGAAGCATGTATAGCACCAGGCTATGAAGACGGGGCTGTTGATGTCCTCAAGAACAGTAAAAACATAAGGATAATGAAGCTTCCAGAATGGAATCCAGAAAAGATAGGTTTAGAGTACTCTAAGACTTCAGAAGGTCTTCTCGTCCAGGATAGGAATACTCATAAAGTTAAAAGAGAAGAATTAGAAGTGAAGAGTAAAAGAGACCCGACAGAAGATGAACTAGATGCTATGGAGTTCGCCTGGAAAGTTATAAAACACGTGAAATCAAACGCGATCATATTCACCAGAAAGGATCACACTGTTGGCATCGGTGCTGGACAGATGAGTCGTGTGGATGCAGTAAAGATAGCCAAGATGAAAGCTCGGTCTGACACCGAAGGATGCACCATGGCTTCAGATGCGTTCTTCCCGTTCCGTGATGGCATCGATGAAGCTGCTGAAGCTGGTATTAAATCAGTCATACAACCTGGTGGTTCTATAAGAGACGATGAAGTCATCGAAGCGGTGGATGAATACGACATGAGCATGGTGTTCACAGGAGAAAGGGTGTTCAAGCATTGAAAGATAAATACGATACACCAGCGGATTACGTATTCTCACTACAAAGGATGGGGATAAAACTCGGTTTAGATAAGATCAGAGATTTCCTTGAAAATTTTGATAATCCTCACAAAGATTTTGACTCCGTTTTGATAGGAGGGACCAACGGTAAAGGTTCAGTTTCAACCATCACATCAAACATACTCCAGGAAGCTGGTTATAAGACTGGTCTCTATACTTCACCACACCTAACATTTTTCGAAGAGAGAATAAAAGTAAATGGTGATGATATAGATCAGGGTTCTTTATGGGAGCTTATCGACAAAGTGAGACCAGTTCTAGAGGAAATAGAGAAGAAAGATGTTGAAAAAAGACCCAGTTTTTTCGAAGTTCTGACCACTTTAGCCTTCATGCATTTCTCTCAAAAGAATACTGATATAGCCGTGCTTGAGGTGGGTATGGGAGGAAGACTTGACGCAACAAATGTTGTGGATAATATCGCATCGGTAGTGACAAATATAGGTATGGACCACTCTAAACATCTAGGTGACACGAAGGAAAAGATAGCATATGAAAAAGCTGGAATAATCAAAGAAAATAATTATTTCGTTACAGAAGAGAAGGATGAAAATATAAAAGAATATTTCAAAGAAGTCTGTGTAGAAAGAGATTGTGTTTACAAACACGCTCTGGAAAGAAACCATGAGATCAAAGAAAATCCGTTACGAATAAATCTTCCTAAATATGGCGAGATAGAAGTGCCGGGAGTAGCAACATGGCAAGCTGAAAATGCTTTGACAGCTATAACTCTAGCTGAAGGTCTAAATGAAAAAGGTTACAATATCTCAAAACGAAATATAAGGGAAGCTCTCAAAAAAACATCTCTTCCGGGAAGGATGGAAATAGTTAGAACAAAACCAAGGGTAATGATGGATTCTGCACACAACTTGAATGGTATGAAAGCATTATCAGATGGATTAGAAAAAGTAGATTATGAACGTTTATTACTCGTGATAGGAGTTCTTGGGGACAAAGACTACAAAGGCATGGCAAAGATGATAGAGCCAAAAGTCGATAAATTATACACCGGTGAAGCTGTAAGTGAGAGAAAACTTGACAGCGATGTTCTCGCAGATGCTTTCTCTGATAAAATACCGAAAAGTACTCATGGTAAGGGTATTGATGCTCTCAACGCTGCGATTGAAGATTATGAAGAAGGTGATCTTATATTGGTCACTGGATCAACGTATCTGCTAGGAGATATCAGAAAAGAGGGAAATTATGGATTATGAAGAGATGATAAAAAGACTAAAAAACGAATTCAATATCGGTGCCTTCCCCGGTAAAGATCCGGATAGTGACTCTACACCCGATAGGAATCCTTACGAAGTATTAATCTCAACGATTTTATCACAAAGGACCAAAGACGTGAATACTCACAAAGCTTCTAAAGCCCTTTTTGATAAATATCCAACACCAAAAGATCTAGCTGAAGCTCCTTTAGATGATGTTAAAGAACTGATCAAGCCTGCTGGGTTTTACAACGTAAAATCTGAGCGTATCAAAGAAGCTGCCCGTATAGTTCACGAAGAATATGATGATCAGGTCCCAGAGGATATCGATGAACTGCTTGACCTTGAAGGTGTTGGAAGAAAGACTGCAAACTGTGTTTTAGTCTACGGTTTTGGAGAACCAGCGGTTCCAGTAGATACACACGTACACAGGATAAGCAATAGGTTGGGTATAGCAGATACAAAGGATCCTGAAGAAACTGAAAGGGTTTTAGAAAAAAAGATACCCAAAAAATACTGGATAGAGATAAACAGGTTGATGGTTGAATTTGGAAAGAATATCTGTCAACCAAGGATACCAAAATGCGAAAAATGTCCTTTGGCAGAATTTTGTGATTATTATCATGAGGTGTATTTAGATGAAAATTGACAAGATGGAAATTATCCCGATAGCGATAGATAGAGATGAGGTTTTTAGGATCTCAACTGGCTCTTCACTAACAGCGGAAAACGTGCTTGTAAAATTGACTTCTGGAGACAATATAGGATGGTGTAACTCTACACCGAACGGTGTCACCGACGAGACCACTGAATCCATACTCAAAGCTCTCAACATAATGAAAAAAGAGATAGAAGGTGAGGATATTGAGATCGAGGAAACGTGGTCAAAACTTCATGAAAAACATAGAAAAGATCCTTCAGCACTAGCTGGTCTTGATATGGCCTTGTACGATCTAAAGGGAAAAATTGAGGGAAAAAAAGTTTTCGAGCTATTCGATGGTAAAGAAGAAGGCGTAAAAACCGACAGAACCATCGGATTGATGACTGTAAGTGAAGCAAGGGAGCACGCTCAGGAGTATATGAAACAGGGTTTTAAAGCTATCAAAATAAAAGTTGGTCTTGGACTGTTGGAAGATATCAGAAGGGTTTCAGCGGTCAGAGAAGAGGTAGGTGAAGATATCGATATATGGGTGGATGCGAATCAAGCATACAAGCCCGAAGAAGCTATCACCTTCGCTGAAAAGATGAAATCTCTAAATATAGAATTCATAGAACAGCCTGTCCACGTGGATGATTTAGAAGGGATGAAGAAGGTTACCCAGGAGAGCAAAGTTCCAATAATGGCAGATGAAACGATAAAAGATTATAAGATGGCTGAAAAGATCTGTGAAGAAGGGATAGCAGACATGGTAAATATCAAATTGATGAAATGTGCTGGTATCACTGGTGGCAGGAAGATCGTGGATGTGATAGAAAAACATGATGTAGATGCCATGGTAGGTTGTATGGGTGAAACAACACCATCCATAGCAGGTGGAACACACTTCAATCTGAGCAGCGAGAATGTTAAATATGCTGACTTAGACAGTCATTTCATGCTTTCTGATAATATCGCTGAAGGACTTGAATTTAAAGATGGATTACTCCAGGTTTCGAAAAGACCTGGATTAGGGATAGAAGTAGATGAGCAAAAAGTAGATGAATACCTTATGGATTTGGAGAAGGACATATGATAATAAAAACACCGATAAGACTTCACATGGGCATCATTGATATAAGCAGAAAATTCCAAAGAGAGTACGGTGCTTTGGGTGTGATGGTCAAGGGAGGATTTGAAGTCAAAGTAGAAAAAGATGAACATCTATCTGTGAAAGCAAGTGAAGAAAATGCAGTAGATATTAAAGCTGCTTATGATGCCATGAAAAGCAAACTCGATATAAAAGATAATTTCAGGATCGAAGTATTAAAAAGTATACCTAGACATATGGGTCTCGGTTCTACCACTCAGTTAAAATTGGCAATGGGAGCAGGTATAGGAAAACTGAGCGGACATGATCTAAAAATTAAAGATTTAGCTGATATAGTCGGCAGAGGAAGATACTCAGCAACAGGAACTTACGGATTTGATAAAGGTGGATTCATACTCGAAGGAGGTAAATCAGGAGATGAAGAAATACCACCAATGACTGTACATTATAGATTACCTGAAGATTGGAGGTTCCTGATGGTATGTCCAAAGATCGAACAGAGTTATGATGAAGAGGAAGAAAGACCTATCATGAACGAGATAAGGACCGACAGTAAATTTGCTGAGAAGATCTCACATAATATCGTCATGGGTGTGCTTCCTGCGGTAAAAACGGGAGATTGTAAAGAATTTGGAAAACATATCACTCAAATTCAGCATTATGTCGGTGAATCATTTTCATCCTGTCAAGAAGGAAGTGAGTTCCATCCCGCAGTTATCAATATAATCAATAAACTAGAAAAATTTACATACGGTGCAGGTCAAAGCTCCTGGGGACCGACTGTTTACGGTATAACCGATGAAGAGAAGGGTGTAAAAGCCAAATCAAAGATAGAAAAGTGGTTGGATAAAAAGGGTATCGAAGCTCTAGTTAGACTGGCTGAACCCAACAATCATGGTGCTGAGTTCATCGATTGATCATCTCGATTATCGCTTCAGCTATCTTCTCGGGCTCTTCAAAAACGTCCGCTGCAGGAACTTCAAATTTTTCCTCATATTCCTCAATATATTCTCTTTTTTCTTTCTTAGATAGGTCTTCTGGATTTATCCCTATACCTATCACATCAGCACCTGAATAAAGTTTGATAAGATCACTTTCATGCTCTATTGTAGGCATCGGCCAGTGTATCTCATCTTCCCTATAATGTCTGTATTTTCTAGCTGGTGCGTGCTGTAATACAACCCCATCTGGCTGACTTCCAGAAAGAACTGCTCTAGATCCACATACATAAGCAGGATGTGATATACTTCCCTGACCTTCTATCAAGATCACATCAGGTTTTTCGTTCTTCCAAGCTCTCCATATCTGATGTTCAAGTTCTCCGACCATGTAATCTCCTTTTATCGAATCCAATGGAAGTCCATGATCAGAGCCTTGAAGTAAACCTGTTTGGCCCGTAGCAACCCATGATACATTCACATCTTTTTCTTTCAAAACTTCCAATACCTCAAGTAGAGCAGTCCTTTTACCGATCGAACTGTCGGTTCCTAAGAATGGAATGGTCAATGCATCGATCTCTTTTTTCCTGTTCTGGAAATAGTGTAGCTCATCCAAAGGTGGTGACTTTCTGATATCGTCTATCTTCACACCGTATTCATCAGCTAAACTAGAGAATTCCTCATCTTCACTAAGATAATGGTGCAATCCAGAGATTATATTCATACCTGCTTTCATTCCTTCTTTGATATGAGTTTTAAAATTATCTGGAAGGTAACCACCTATTGTAGCAACCCCTATGATCATATGGTCAGCATCGTCCTCTTCCAAAAATGATTCCACGTCTGAATATATAGGTTTGCTGTGGCAGTTAGTTATTATCTTATCTGTAGTTTTACCCGCAAATTTAGAATCAATTATACCGCGTATGTCAAAGCGTTCTGAATGTCTCAAAAGACCGTGGGATGTTTTAGCTGCTGATTGATCTAGATGCCCATCTGTTAGGATGACAGCTTTCTTCATATCTTTTGGAAATACAAATATATTGATAAGTGTTTGGATAGTTTCCTAGGATATCGCTTTTCTCTCTTTAGAAAATTCTTTGTACCTTTCCTCATCGATTATTTTTTTCAGGTATTGAACGACCTGCCAGACCTCATAATAGGTATTGTAAAGAGCTATCGGTGCTATCCTTATTATATTAGGCGGTCTGAAATCAGGTACAACACCCATGGATTTCAATGCTTCATTGATCCTGAATGCTTCTTTTTCTCTCATCAGAGCGATATGTCCACTCCTTTTGTCAGGGTCCTGAGGGGTTCCTATCTTGAAGTTGTATGGTTTCTCCGATAAGAGCTCCTCTACTAAGTATACAAAATAAGATGTTATCTTCTTCGATTTTTTTCGAATATTTTTGATTCCTGCATCTTCGATTATATCGAATGATCCTTCCAGTGGTGCGGAATTCAATATTGCTGGTGAAGATATCTGCCAACCCCCAGCGTTCTGAGAAGGTTCGAACTCAACGTTCAAGTCGAACTGTTTGTCCTTCTGATATCCGAACCATCCTTTCAGCTTGGGTTCTTTATCGAAATGTTTTTTGTTCAGGTAGATGAAAGCAGTACTTCCCGGTCCACCGTTTAGATATTTGTATGAACACCACATCGCAAAATCGACTCTCCACGTATCGAATTCATGGGGGATCGTTCCAACAGAATGTGAGCAGTCAAAACCGATAGGTATTCCTCTTTTATGTGCCTCTTCTGTAAGATATGGGATATCCAGCAGTTGTCCGCTTCTGTACAGAACTGATGGTAACAGAATCAAAGCAACTTCATCCGTCATGTATTCAACTATCCTTTCTTCATCCAATGTCAAACCGTCATCGCTAGGAACCAGTATCAATTCTTCTTCGGGATCCAACTCTTTAAGTTCTATCTGTCCCTCCAATGCATACAGATCAGAAGGAAAATTCAGCTCATCAGCCAATATCTTAGTTCTTCCGTTTTCTGGTTCATAAAACGTGCTTATCAGCGAATGGATATTTACTGTTGTGGTACCCGTTGCAACTACCTCTTCCTCCTCGGCACCTACCAATTCAGCGCATCTTTTACCAAGTTCTTCAGCAAAGTAAAACCACGGCTGTTCACCTTCTAGCCAGCCTCTAATTCCAAGCTCTTTCCATTCATCTAAAACTCTAAGAATAGATTCCTCTGCATCTTTAGATGCTAATCCAAGAGAATTACCATCGAGGTAGATTGTACCATCCGGAACATGAAACCTATCCCTGTATTCCGACAGGTCATCTTTCAGATCTAATTGCTTAGCAAAATCTTCCGAAACCTCAAAATCGTATTTCATCATAATCCTAAGGAAAACATAATCATATCAAATTTATGGGTATCTTACTGATACGTATTATTAAAAAGAAAGTTAAATAAGTTGAAGAGTTTTGATCTAAGCTTCAAACTCTGATCTGGTGGGCGGCGCCATGAATTCTGGTCCTACAGGATCGTCGATAGTCTCTTCGATTATCTTAACTACTCTTTTCCTTTCACCGTTTGGAATCTTCCAGTCCATGACATCATCTACTGGTTTCAACTGCTCAGGATTTCTAGCACCCCACAAAGCAGTGTGTACTCCTCTGTCTAATATCCATCTAACTGCTAGATGCAGTACATCTCTATCGTATTTTTCTTTAGCTAATTCATCCAATTTTTCTACAGCTTCAAGATACTGTGAATAGTGAGGTTCTTGGAATTTCGGGTCGTTAGACTTCCTCATATCGTCTCCTTCAAAAGTTGTGTTTTTATCCATCTTTCCTGACAGTAAACCTCTGCAGAGTGCTCCGTATGTCATCATATGGATATCTTTTTCCAGACAGTAAGGTAATATCTCCTCTTCAGTCTCTCTTTCAAACAAATTATATGGTGGTTGACTAACATGTAAAGGGGCATATTTATTGAACTCTCTCATCTGCTCAGTTGAGAAGTTGCTGACACCGATAGCTCTGATCTTACCATCATGATAAAGATCTTTCATAGCTTTAGCAGTTTCCTTAACTGGTGTCTCAGGATCAGGCCAATGTATATGGTAAATATCTATGTAATCTGTATTAAGCCTCTCAAGAGAGTCTTCAACCTCTTGGAATATCCTTTCTCTAGAAGCATTTCTAAATATTTCACCATCTTTCCATTCAATACCTGCTTTTGTAGAGATTATGAAACCTTCTCTTTCGCCTATGTACTCCTCGATAGCTTTACCAACTATCTCTTCAGATCTACCAAAACCGTACACCGGCGCAGTATCTATCAGATTGATACCTTTTTCCAGAGCGGCGTGAATAGTCTTTACAGATCTTTTTTCATCAGTGCCGCCCCACATCCAACCTCCAATGGCCCAGGTTCCTAGGCCTATGCGGGACACCTCTATGTCAGTCCCCGATACTTTCATATAATCCATAGTCTTCACGACGCGTCCTCATTTTGAGGGGTTGTTATTAAATTTTGGCATGGAAACTTGATTAACAGCAAATTTGTCTGAAAGTTATTTAAATAAAGAACAAATAAGGTATCTGATGTCACTTAAAAATATAATTGATTATGTGATGGATCAAGGTGCTTCCTATTGTGATATTAGAAAGGAGAAATGGGAAAGGACCAACCTCACATTAAAGGATGGAGATATGGAAAAGATTACTAGTGGAAGTGAAGAAGGTGCTATGGTTAGGGTTCTTTATAACAACGGATGGGGAAATGTAGGAACCTCTAACCTTTCTGAACTGAAAAATACTGCTGAACGTTCATTGGAAATGGCCAAAAAAAGTGATAAATATAAGAAAGAAGAAACTGGCCTAGCTGAAGTCGAAACACATCAAGAAGAAGTAGATATGCCGATGAAAAAGAATTTTTTGGACGTGAGCACAGAAGAAAAAATATCTTTTTTAAGAGATCTTGAAGGTCATCTAGATAAGGATTTTGTAAAATCTACTGATCTCAGATATAGAGATTATCTAGTAGATAAGGAGATTGCTACCAGCGATGGTACCCATGTAAAGATGAGGATACCTAGATTGGTCACATACATGATAGTCACTGGTAAAAGCGATACGATCCAAAGAGCAAGTCAGGGAATAGGTGGTACTGGAGGATATGAGATAACTGAAGAAGCCTATGAGGAAAAAGATATCGTCCTAGATAGATTGGATACATTATTAAAAGCAGAATCCGCACCAAGCGGTAAGATGTCGTTGATCATGGATCCACACCTAGCAGGTGTGTTCTCTCACGAAGCGTTCGGTCATGCAGCAGAAAGTGACTTAGTTTCAACAGGAAATAGTTGTTTGGCCGGTAAGATCGGTAAAAAAGTAGCTTCAGATATAGTAACCATCAAGGATGATCCTACCATGGAAGGATACGGGTCGTTCCCATTTGATGATGAAGGTACAAAAGCGAAGAACAGAGTTCTTGTAAAGGATGGTACATTAAACAATTTCATATTGGATAGGGAAAACGCCTGGAAACTCGACATGGAACCAAACGGTGGTGCTAGAGCTGAAGATTTCAGAGTCAAACCATTAGTCAGGATGAGCAACACAATAATGGAACCTGGAGACATGGAATTCGATGAACTGCTAGAACATGTTGACAAAGGTGTATACGCAAAATCTTCTTCTGGTGGTCAGGTAAGTCCAGCCCAAGGGACATTCCAGTTCAATGCCCAGGAAGCTTACTTGATAGAAGATGGTGAGATCATCAAGCCTTTGAGAGACGTCAGTTTCAATGGATTCACCTTGGAGACATTAAAGAATATAACAGGTATCACAAAAGAGATGGAGACAGGTATCGGCCACTGTGGTAAAGGTCAGCGTGCACCTGTAACAGATGGCGGAGGAAACGTTTTGATATCCGAAGTAACGGTAGGTGGTAAAGAATGAGCGAAAAGATAACTGAAAGTGTAAAGAAAGCACTAGAAGTGATAAACAAAAAGGATCTTCAAGGAGATGTTTTTGGAGTAGATCAAAGGAAGGTACAATACGATATAGAGAAAGGCGAAGTGAGTAACTCATCCGAGTTTCAGGATTTTGGATTAGGTGTCCGTGTATTGAAAGAATCTAGAGTAGGTTTTGGTTACTGTGTGCCTGGAGACGAAGAAAAGGCTGTAAAAAGAGCAGAAGAATTATCAAAATTATCACCAAAGACAGATATCACCTTCCCGGAAGAGAGTGATGTACCATCTGTGAAAACATATGACGACGATATATATGAAATAGTAGAAGAAAGCAGAGGTGCTGAACTATCACAGATGATGATAGACGGGGCATCGGATGTAGCTGATGATATATTACCCGCTAGAGGTGGACTAGTCATCTCGATTGTCGACCAGACATTAGGTAACAGTAATGGCCTATTCCTTGAAGATAAAGGTACTTTCATAATGGGTGGTATAAACTCCAACATAGCTATCGGAGAAACTTCATTGACCTCATCACAGAGTGAAGAATCACGAAAATTTGAGATGGATTTCAAGGAGATAGGAAGAAAATCAGGTAAGAAAGTAGACTCTTTAAGAGAGGATGAAGAACTTCCAGAAGGAGACATACCTGTTGTGATGAGTCAGGATGCTCTAGCTCAGCTCATGTTCTTTTCACATACTCCTTCTTTCAACGGTGAAAATGTAAGGAAAGGCAAGTCTTTCTACGAAGGGATGCTGGGTGAAAAGGTTGCACATGACAAGTTCAATTTGATGGATGACCCAACTGTAGATTGGGGTATCGGAAGCGGAGAGTTCGATGACGAAGGTGTTGCTAGCAGTAAATTAGAACTTATATCCAATGGAAAGCTAAAGAACTTCTTTTACGATCTGAAAGAGGCCAGTAAGAGTGACACAAAAAGTACTGGGAACGGTATAAGACCTGGGTTCAAATCACCTCCACAGATAACTCACAGAAATCTGGTCCTAAGAGGAGAAGGTAAAAGCGCTGAATCCCTTTATCCTGAAAAAGGTATCTACGTCGATGGCGTTATGGGAGCACACACAGCAAATTCAGCAAGCGGTGATTTCAGCGTTGTTGCTAATCCTGTTTGGCTGATAGATGGAAAAGAGAAACAAGGTCGGATCGACGGAGTGATGATCTCTGGTAATTTTGCTGATCTAATAAAATCTATAGAACTGGGTGATGACTATAAAAAATCATACCTGAGCCTAGGCGGAGCATCGCTGAAGATGGATATACCTACAGCCCGACTTAATGATATCACGGTTTCGGGCAAATAAAAACCCTTTTTTCTCACTCTTTTAATAATGCTACTGCATATTGTGGTGTCTCTTCTTCGTAGGCCTTCTCTTCCAGATCAAACAAGAAATTCCTGTGCCATTTTAGGTTGTAATAGATTGAAGTTATCGAAATCGTCGGGTATATGAACGAGAAATAAATCGTGATGTCTTCAAAAACAGAACTGAGATCCTTGTTGACAATATATAAAGTAAAAATGAAAAGAGCTAGTGCAAAAATCCCTCCTACTGATTTTAAACGGATGTTTACTTCTTTACCTAGCGAAGTGACTTCTTTTGTTTCCCTATTAAGATAGAACAATTTAGAATCCATCAATATCTTCAAGGGTATAACGAAGAAAACTATCACAGGTGCGAACAATAAAACGAGAAAGACCTGCTCACTCTGTAAAGTCTGGCTATTCTTAAGTATATATCCAATTATAGAAAATGCAATTATAGTAGGAAATATCGATTCACTCAATGACGTGTAAACAACGCTCCAGGGATTATTAGAAGGTGGGCTCTTATTTTTAAGAACTGCTATCAATCTAGGATTTGCTGATAACTTTTTATGCAATTTTATGTATATCCCAGTGAAAAAGGGAGTCAATTTCCCGGTAAAAAACCAAGTTATGCTACCAGCTATCACACTGATAAGAACTATAAGGAACATTTCTGGGATGTTCATCAAAACTACTATAGGTATTATGAAAATAGCCAGTAAAATGACAAACTTGATCTTCTTTCCCGTACTCCATCCCAATCCGAACATGTTATTCTCCTGACACGATAATATATAGAAATATACCTAGACTTAATGTTTTTCATCTGATACTCGGAAGATTTATCAATCGATTTAGTTATAACAGTGAATAAGAAAGGGGTATTCAAATGGATTGGAAAGACATTCACGAGACTTCAAGTTATTATAAAAATCAAAGGTCTAGAAGTAAAGAACAGGTGAAAAAACCAGATAGATACAAGAAGTATGAAGATGCTGAGGTCATAGATTTACCAGAAGTTGATGAAGACAAAACCAGTTCTCTTCATAAAGCATTGGAAACGAGAAAGAGTGTCAGAGAGTATTCAAAAGAACCGATGAGCCTTGAGAATTTATCATATTTACTGTGGGCCTCTACGGGAGTGCAGAGAGAAGAAAGAGGCAGAAAGTTCAGGACCGCTCCTTCAGCAGGTGCACTGTATCCGATCGAGACCTATCTTGTAGTAAACGATGTAGAGAGTTTAGAGAAAGGACTGTATCACTATCTTATCAAAGAACACAAGTTGGAAAAGCTAGAAATAGGTGATCTTAGAGATGAGATCGCTGACGCGGCCCTTGGACAGAACATGTGTGCACAAGCACCAGTTGTTTTTGTATGGTCTGCCATCTTTAACAGAACCATGTGGAAGTATAGTGATAGAGGTTATCGCTATGTATTCATGGATGCTGGGCATATAGCAGAAAATCTGGCTCTATCAGCTGCTAGCATGGACCTTGGAACCTGTCAGATAGGAGCTTTCTTCGATGATGAAGTGGATGATGTTATTGGAATTGATGGTGAAGAGGAGAAATCTATCTATATGACTGTAGTCGGACATCCAAAATAGATGTTTTAGAAACAACCTGTTTATATAGTAGTACCTTTTCTCTTTTTTTATAAAAAGGTGACGTTTAAATGAATATAGATTTACCATTTCAGGATAAAGTATTAGCAGGAATATTTTTGTTTTTAGTCAGTGGAATAGCTTTGATGGGTATAATAACCGCAGAAGTAATGTACCCCGATTATTCAACTCAACAGGAGATAAGCGATCTGGGAGCTTCTAGACCACCGGATAGTATTATTCATGAACCTTCATCTACCATATTCAACTTTACGATGATGATATGCGGAGCATTGGTGCTAATATCTACTTTCTTTGTTAATAGAATATATGAAGATCGGATCTTTACTATATTCTTGGGATTGTTTGGTCTGGGAATATTTGGAGTTGGCGTATTTCCCGGGAACATAACTCCCTGGCACATGATCTTTGCGATGCTTACATTTGTAAGCGGAGGTTTCGTACCTATATTCTCAACAAGAGTGGTCAAAGCCCCTTTTAAGTATCTTGGTTTGATCTATGGTGTCATCTCACTTGGATTCCTGTTCTCAACAGTCTTTTTGGGGGATGCGAATCCGCTGAACTTTCTCGAGTTTGGTGGAATAGAAAGATGGGTAGTGTATCCTCTCTTATTATGGATCACTGGATTTGGCGGATATCTGTTGGGTGATATAAAAAGCGAAGATATGTGAGGTTTTTAAATTGAATCCATTAGTATTTAACCGAAATTCATAATAGTAATAGAGTAGATAAGCCTCTCTATCAATTACTAAGGAGTAAAATCATGGAAGAATGGATATTTCTTGGAAAGATGGGGCTTCTAATCCTGATAGGTTTTGGCGGATACAAATTATCGAAGATGACTGGATTATTTGGCATACCGATCTATCTTGGTATCGGTATATTATTTGGACATTTCATACTCAGTTTTGAACCCCTAGCATTTGAAGGCATAACAGAAGGTGTACTCCACGTATGTGTAGCTTTCATACTATTTGATGGTGGTTTTGATCTTTCACTTGATTTCCTAAAGAAAAATCTTCGTTTGATATTGATTCTGGTCACAGTTGGAATACTTATAACCGCCCTGATAACCGGTTATGCAACCAGTCTTATTTTAGGGTGGCCGATCATATATGGACTGCTCTTTGGAAGCATGATATCTGAGACCGATCCAGCTACACTCATACCTCTTTTTAAAAAATATCCTGTTAAAGAAAAGGTCAAGACACTACTGGTCTCAGAATCGGGATATAATGATCCTACAGGTGCTGTCCTAACATCAGCATTACTAACCGCTGTCGCTGCATCTGGAGGGGTTAACATACCTACGATAATCACTCAATTCGCACAGGAAGCTGGTATCGGTTTATTCTTCGGTGCAGTTATCGGTATCTTAGGAAGTTTGGCCTTCAAGAAAATAGGTATGAAGAAAGTAGGTCTAGTACCTATAATAGTCGTACTTGTTTTGGGTTCGTATTTCTCAGCCCATTTCATCGGTGGAAGTGGATTCATGGGGGCTATCACTGCTGGACTATTTTTGAAGATAGGTGGTGTCAAATTCGATCCAAATTACGGTTCTAAGAAGGAAGAAACTATCGAGGGTATCTCAAATTATCCATCTCTAGTAGGTAGGATAGCAATATTCGTTATACTAGGGTCTCTAGTTCAATTCACAGCCATCGAAAGTATAGGTTTGTTGGGTCTACTCGTTGTAGCCACACTCATGTTCGTGGGAAGACCTTTAACGGTGGTGATAGGTGGCTTCTTAGGTGAGTTCCCCAATTTCAGGAAAGCATTCTCTTGGAAAGAAATAGGTTTCTTGAGCTGGACCGGAAACGTTAGAGGTGTGATGCCCGCTACACTTGCTGGAATAATCGTAGTTAGAGGTATCAATAACGGGCATGAGATGGCTGGTCTTACCTTCGTCACAGTGTTGATCACAATATTGGTGCAGGCTTCTACTACCCCTATCTTCATCAAAAAACTGGGTTTAGGAAAAGATAAAAAATCATCTGAAGGATAGAATTCATATCATATATCCTTATAAAAATGTGAACCCAGTATGAATTAAATATGGAGGTGATTCTAAAGAATGTTAGTATATTCTTTATTTCTACTAAAACAAGTTGGTCGGGCACTGAAGAATTCTCCTTACCAGCTAAAAATATAGAATTTTATAGCGGACGCGACGGGATTCGAACCCGTGACATCTGCCTTAGAAGGGCAGCGCCTTATCCAGGCTAGGCCACGCGCCCATAAAAGGTATTTTTTGTTTTTAAGCTACTTTTCTGAATTAGTTCCTAAATAAGTAGTTTTTCCCTTCTATTCCTCGTACCCCTCTTCATCTATGTCTCGCTCTTCTTCTGATTCTTCGGAGTCATCTTCTGAGATGTCTTCATCTATAGAATCCTGACTTTCAGTTTCTTCAAGTGAGGATTCAGAGGAAGTCTCTTCCTCGATGATCTCCTCTTCCTCCTTCTCACCGATCACTTTGGACATGCCTATAAGTCTATCGTTTTCTTTCAATCTCATGGTCCTAACACCCATGGTATTCCTGCCCTGTATACTTATATCGTCGACATCTGTCCTTATTATCATGCCTGACTCACTGGCCAAGATGATCTCCTGGTCCTCTTCGACCCTTCTGACACATACAACATCGCCGTTTCGTTCCTCTGTCCTCATAGTTATCACTCCCTTAGCACCTCTGTTCGTCTTCCTGTAATTCTCAACGTAACATCGTTTACCGTAACCCTTCTCTGTCAACGTAAGTATCATATCATCTTCTTCAACAAGGGTCATGCTGACGACTTCGTCATTATCTCCAAGCCTTGCTCCTTTAACTCCCATGGTATACCTTCCAGTAGGCCTTACATCCTCTTCATCGAATCTGATAGCCTGACCGTTCTTAGTAGCTAGCATCACTTCCATGGAACCATCGGACAACTTCGTATCTACAAGCTCGTCATCTTCCTGTAGCCTTATAGCCCATATGCCTGTCACTCTTGGATTGCTGTAAGCAGACAATGACGTCCTCTTGATCTTACCTTTCTTTGTAGAGAACAACAAGTACTCATCTTCAGAGAACTCACTTACTGGTATCAAGTCCTCTATCTTCTCGTCATCGTCTAACCTAGGTAACATATTCACGATAGGTCTTCCCTTAGACCTTCGACTACCTTTTGGCAACTTATAAGCCTTCAACCAATAGACCCTACCTTTGTTCGTAAAGAACAATAGATAATCATGTGAATTAGCTACGAACAGATCGACTACATAATCTTCATCTTTAGTATCCATACCTATCAGGCCGACACCGCCTCTTCTCTGCTGTCTGTAGGTCTCGACAGGTATCCTTTTTATGTAACCATTGTGGGTAAGCGTAACTACAAGATCTTCTTCTGGTATTAGATCCTCAGTTTCAACTTCAACAGCATCCTTGTTGATCTCAGTCCTTCTTTCGTCACCGTATTTATCAGCCATCTCATCCAGTTCTTCTTTTATTATATCCAATACCTTCTGTTTATCTCCAAGGATCTCTTTCAGTTCTCTTATCTTATGCTGTAATTCTTCATATTCATCTTGTAATTTCTCTCTCTCCAGACCTGTAAGCCTTCTCAACTGCATCTCTAGGATCGCTTGTGCCTGTTTATCGCTCAACAAGAAATTTGAAGTCAACCTACCCTTAGCTTCATCTTGGTCCTCTGAAGATCGGATTATCTTGATCACTTCGTCCATATTATCCAAAGCAGTGAGTAAACCTTCCAAGATATGGGCTCGATCCTCAGCTTTATCGAGATCATACTTCGTCCTTCTTGTTACGACATCTACCCGATGATCGATAAAATGATTGAGAGTCTCCTTCAGATCTAAAACTTCAGGTTCATCGTCCACAAGGGCCAGATTGATCACTCCGAAAGTCACTTCCATCTGAGTATGCTTGAACAGTTTGTTCAATACAACATCCGGTAATGATCCTCTCTTGAGATCGATCACGACCCTTATACCTTCTCTATCCGACTCATCTCTTAAGTCTGATATCTCATTTATAACCTCATCTTTTACTAACCTGGCTATACTTTCTACCAACTTAGCTTTGTTCACCTGGTATGGAATTTCATCTATTATTATCCTAGATCTATCTCCCCCCAGATCTTTTGTTCTGGTTTTGGCCCTGATCGTTATCTTGCCTCTCCCTTCCTTATAGGCCTGGTAAACTCCATTATAACCGTAGATTATACCTCCTGTTGGGAAATCAGGTGCTGGTAATTCTTCCATCAGGTCTAAAACATCAGATTCAGGTTCATCTATCAATAATTTGATCGCATTTATCAACTCATTCAAATTATGTGGGGGTATGTTAGTTGACATACCGACTGCTATTCCACTAGCACCGTTAAGCAATAGATTTGGCAATTTAGATGGTAAAACAACGGGTTCTTCTAAGCTGCCGTCGTAATTATCTCTGAATTCCACAGTCTCCTTATCTATGTCCTCCATCATCTCTTCAGCTATGGGTTCCATCCTTGCTTCAGTGTAACGCATTGCTGCTGCTTCGTCACCGTCTAGTGAACCAAAGTTACCTTGACCATCAACTAAAGGATATCTCAAAGAGAAATCCTGAGACATCCTCACCAGTGCATCATAGACAGCTTGATCACCATGAGGATGATATTTACCTAACACGTCACCGACAACACGAGCTGATTTCTTATGGGGTTTATTGGAACGTAGACCTTCCTGATACATCGAGTAAAGGATACGTCTGTGGACAGGCTTCAATCCATCTCTGACGTCTGGTAAAGCCCTTCCAACGATTACACTCATTGCATAATTTATGTAAGAATCTTTCATCTCCTCTTCAATATGTTTCTGATAGATTTCATCTGCTTCTTTTCCTTCTATATCGATCTCTGTCATGATCTAACCTCACACATCAACATTTGTTGCTTGAGCAGCGTTCGTTTTGATGAACTCTCTTCTAGGCTTGACCTCTTTGCCCATCAAAAGATCGAACAGTTCATCAGCCTTCTCTGCGTCCTCTACAGTAGCCTGGGCTAATTTTCTATTCTCTGGGTTCATGGTAGTCTCCCAAAGCTCAGTTGGATTCATCTCACCGAGACCTTTGTATCTTTGTATACTGATCCCTCTGTTACCCCATTCTTCTAGAACTTCCTGCTTACCACTTTCTGTATAAACGTACCTAGAGCCGCCACCTTTCTTAATTTTGTACAATGGAGGCTGAGCCATATACAGGTATCCTCTTTCGATCAAAGGCTTCATATAACGGTAAAAGAACGTGAATAAGAGCGTTCTGATATGTGCACCATCAACATCAGCATCTGTCATGATTATGACTTTATGATATCTGCACTCATCTACATCGAATTCATCACCGATGCCAGCGCCTAAAGCTGAGATAATAGATCTGATCTCTTTGTTCTCGAGCATCTTGTTCAATCTTGATTTCTCAGCATTTATGATCTTACCTCGCAGCGGTAATATAGCCTGAAAATCTCTGTCCCTGCCCTGTTTTGCAGAGCCTCCTGCAGAATCTCCCTCAACTATGTAAAGTTCAGATTTAGCAGGGTCTGGATTAGCACAATCAGCTAACTTCCCTGGTAAATCCACACTTGATAGAATCCCTTTTCTCCTTGTCAATTCTTTAGCCTTTTTAGCTGCTTGTCTAGCTTTAGCAGCCATCTTAGCCTTTTCAATGATTGCTTTTGCTACCTTTGGATTCTCTTCTAGATAAGTCATCAATTTTTCTCTTACTATAGATTGTACGATACCTCTGATCTCACTATTACCCAATTTAGTCTTTGTTTGACCTTCAAATTGAGGTTCCGGTAATTTTACGTTTATAACAGCGGTCAAACCTTCTCTAAAATCATCACCATGTATATCGACATCTTCAGCTAAATCATTCTTATCAGCATAATAATTGAATGTTCTAGTCAAAGCAGCACGAAATCCACTAAGATGTGTTCCACCTTCGATAGTATTGATATTGTTAGCAAAGGCCAGGATATTCTTCTTCGAATAAGACTGAGTCAGATACTGCATCGAAACTTCAACATGGACTCCATCCTGTCTCTTCTTGAAATAGATCGGGTCCGAATGCAGTCTTTCTTTTTCTCTGGTAAGATATTGGACATATTCAACTATACCACCTTCATAGTGGAATTCAGTTTTTCTATCATCTCTTTTGTCCTGCAATATTATCTTTAGACCTTTATTCAAAAATGCCAATTCCTGCATCCTATCTTTCAATGTATCGAATTTGAATTCAGTTGTTTCAAATATCTCATCATCAGGCATGAATCTTGTATCGTTTCCGCTGTTCACACCATCTTCATCAATTATTTTAACGTCCGATTCAGGTTTACCTCTCTCATATTTCTGACGGTATACTTTACCTTCCCTAGTAACTGTAACCTCACACCATTCAGATAAAGCATTTACAACTGAAACACCAACACCGTGAAGGCCTCCAGAGACTTTGTAACTTTTACGATCAAACTTACCTCCCGCATGTAGTTTTGTCATCACAATCTCTAGACCTGAACGGCCATACTGAGGATGTTTACTTACAGGAATGCCTCTTCCGTTGTCAGATACTTCAACACTACCATCCTCATGAATGGTCACAGTTATCTTATCACAATAGCCTTCCATAGCCTCGTCTATACTGTTGTCAACGACTTCGTACACTAAATGATGTAAACCTCTCTCATCGGTACTACCAATGTACATACTGGGTCTTTTACGGACAGCACTAAGACCCTCCAACACCTTTATCTTATCAGAATCGTAAAGATCTTCTTTCTTCAATATAGATTCTTTTTCCATTTTATAAACCACCAAGTAAATCTAATATTATCTAATTCAACTTAATTTTAACATAATGCACTGATTAGAGTGCATCCCATTTCGGAGCTAGCTACTACGTCCTTATACTATAAAACCTACACCGTCAAGGTATATATATTTTTCCACCCCTCTGGACCATAATATAAAAAATTTTTATAAAAAGTCTTTTCTAACATTTTATTCTTCTTCTTTTATTATTTTTCTAGCTTTTTCATCTAAGGTCTTTTGATAATAACTATCTGCTATCACACCGATGATAATAAAGGGAAATGTCATCCAGACCAAAATAGGTAAATTTAACATATAAGAGGAAACTAGAAGAACACCTGCCACACCTGCCATGATATAAGGAAACAAGGTCCAAATAGTCATCTCGAACTCGATCTTTTCTGTTTCAGACTCACAGATCTTACAATCCCTCTGCTTAGAATAAACTTCTTTACAGTCCCTGCAGATGTATCTCTTTGGCATCGATTGTTAAACTAAAATAAGGTATATTGTTTTTTGGAATCAATGATTAAAACCTTATCCGATTGAGTTTCTCATTTGATTTCATTTCTTTACCAATAATATAAAAGTTGAAATCAATAATATATAAAGCCGAACTTCGACGCGGACTTTAAAAACAAGATATAAAACACATTTTTTTAAGAAAGTACGTAAATGCCCGGTAAAAGAGCGAACATTTTTTATTATACTTCAATATCACAAAAATGGTGGCTAAATTGAGCGAAAGAAGAATCACCGAGCATCCCGTACTTGATTTTGACAGGGGTAACAAATTTTATTTTGACTTTGAAGGTGAAAAAGTAAAGGCTTACGAAGGAGAAACGATAGCTTCTGCCCTTTATGCAGATGGACTTAAAAGGTTCACAGATAGTAAAAGTTTAGAGAGACCAAGAGGTTTTTTCTGTGCTATAGGTAACTGTTCTTCCTGTATAATGTCCGTCGATGGAATACCACATGTCAAAACGTGTGTGACATTAGCAGAGGAGGGGATGAAGGTTGAAAGACATCCCGGGAAACCAAAATTTCCAGAAGTGGAAGCTGGTGTCTCCGATGATCGTGAAGAACAAGATATAGAGATCGCCATAGTCGGTGGTGGTCCTGCTGGTCTATCCGCTGCGATTGTGGCAGCTGAAAACGGAGCCGATGTACATGTCTTTGATGAAGGTGATAAACTAGGAGGACAGCTGGTAAAACAGACACACCAATTCTTTGGAAGTCATGAGGAAGATGCGGGAGTAAGAGGGATAAATATAGCTACAGAACTGATCGAAAGGGCAAAAGAATTAGATGTTAACCTACACACTCAATCTACAGTACTTGGATATTATCCTGAAAAGCAGATTGCCGTAGAGCATGAAAATCACTTAGAGATATACAATACTGATGGTATAATTTACGCGACCGGTGCTATCGAAAACTACCTAGCATTCGAAAACAACGATCTACCAGGGGTTTACGGTGCAGGTGGTGTTCAAACACTCATGAATGAATACGGCGTAGCACCAGGCGATAAAGTATTGATGGTAGGTTCTGGTAACGTGGGCGTTATCGTCAGTTATCAGCTGCTCCAAGCCGGTGTCGATGTTGTCGAAGTCGTTGAAGCTCTCCCTGAGATCGGTGGTTACCAGGTCCATGCTTCGAAGTTGAGGAGAGCTGGAGTGCCTATCAATACGAGACACACAATAAAGAAAGCCATAGGAGAAGAATCGGTGGAAGGAGCAGTTATCCAGGAATTAGATGAGAACTGGAATCTAGTTGAAGGAACAGAAAGAAAAGTCGAGTGTGATGTGATCTGTCTATCAGTTGGTCTAAGACCTGACAACCAGTTCTTGAGACAGGCTGGATGTGAGATGAAATATGTGAACGAACTCGGAGGATTCGTTCCGATAAGAACGGAAGATATGAGAACTACTGTTGAGGGCATATATGTTGCTGGTGATTCAGCTGGTATCGAAGAAGCCACCGTAGCTGCTTTAGAAGGAAAGATAGCAGGTGCTGCACTGACAGAAGATGTCTATGGTGAATCTGAAGAGCTTAAAGAGGTCAAAGAAGAGGCGAAAGAAGGACTTCAAAAGATGAGGAAAGGACCTTATGGTGAAGTTCCTAGAAAAGGAGTAAAGACCTGTACCGTAGACGAGGAGGTGTGCTGAATGAGCGATTATAAAAGTACTGGAACAGTCAAAAAAGAAGATATTGAATTACCAGATGATGATAGACTGGAAGAAGGGCCAGTCGTCGTTATTGAATGTGTGGAGAACATACCCTGTAATCCCTGTGTTGCCGCGTGTCCTAAAGACGCTATATCCATGGACGAGATAACCGACGTTCCTGATATCGATTTTGACGATTGTATAGGTTGTGGATTATGTGTGACTGAGTGTCCCGGGTTAGCTATCTTCGTTGTGGACTGCAGTTATAGTGACGAAAAATGTAAGATAACAGTACCATACGAATACA
>CAZEXI010000018.1:0-36854 GCA_964516805.1 uncultured Thermoplasmata archaeon | reverse complement strand
GGGTCGTGAGCTGGGTTTAGACCGTCGTGAGCCAGGTTGGTTTCTTTTTAGTAGAAATGTCTTGGTGCCTGAGGGGAAGGGGCCCTCAGTACGAGAGGAACAGGGCTTCGCAGCCACTAGTTTACCAGTTGTCCGAGAGGGCATCGCTGGGTAGCCACGCTGTAATGGATAAAGGCTGAAAGCATCTAAGCCTGAAGCCGACCCTGAAACGAGGCACCTTAAGACTCCCGTAGAAGACGGGTTTGATAGAGCTGGGGTGTAAGTGCGAAGCTTCGGCGACGCATTCAGCCCACAGTTACTAAAAGTCTGGACTGCCGACGTCTAAGTCTGGTCATCAGTCAGGTCTGTGTATGAAATGATTACTTACTTTTTTTTAAAAGATAAGTTGTTTTAGTTGAAACTCTGCAAATTTTTTATTACCATAATCCTGCAGGAGTAAGAGAATCTAATATCAAATGAGATATGTATCCGATTAGAAAATAATATATGAACCAAAGCATAAAATTATCTCTCTGAAAGTATATCAAAATTACTGTAATGCACGATAATGTTAAGAAAATGAGTAGTAATATTTTGCTGTGTGCATATCTCCTGTGATGTTTAGTAAAAGGGGGATCTAATATATCTGGAATGATGCCTCCTATCAATGACGATATAATCATCAATAAAAATAATAAAAAATTCATGTTGATTAATATATAAATTAAGCTAATAATGTTATTAGGAATAGCTCCATTCAATAATATTTTAATTATTACAGTACCGATAACAGCAAATACGATTGCACCGATAATGTGAGTATTTCTTTTCATTTGTTTTTCTTTTAATTGATTAAATATATAATGTTTGAGAAGAGAGGTGAGTGAAAGTAAGGTAGGATTTATAAAGGTCAAATACTTTCAAAATCCGAATAAATATGCCAGGGAATTCGAATAATGAGGAAGAAGGGTTCAGAGTAACGCCATGGGAAGTAGAAGGAAATATAGATTATGAAAAATTACTAGAGCAATTTGGTACAGATCATATAGATGAAGAACTTATTGAACGCGTTGAAAAGATAGCTGGTGATACACATTTTATGTTGAGAAGAGGTATATTCTATTCTCACAGAGATTTTGATTGGGTATTGGATCAATATGAAAAGGGAAATAAATTTGCAATGTACACAGGAAGAGGACCTTCTGGTCATACACATGTAGGTCATCTAATGCCCTGGATATTCGCTAAGTGGATGCAGGATAAATTTGATGTAGAACTTTATTTTCAGCTTACGGATGATGAGAAATTTCTTTTCAACTTTGATATGACACAAGAAAAAACACATTCGTTTGCTGTGGAAAATGCTTTGGACATAATAGCATTAGGATTTGATCCCGAAAAAACACACATTTTTATTGATACCGATTATATTCATACGCTGTATCCTTTAGCACTCAAAGCTGCGAAAAGGTTGAATTTTTCCAATGTAAAAGCTGTTTTTGGTTTCGATAATTCTACGAATGTTGGAAGTATCTTTTATACAGCGATACAGTCATCTCCATGTTTTTTACCAACAGAAAGAGAAGGTAGAAAGGTCCCAGTTGTTATACCTTGTGGGATAGATCAAGATCCTCATTTTAGATTAACAAGAGATATTGCTGAGACTTTAGATTACTATAAACCAGCGTTACTCCATAATAAATTAGCACCTTCATTGGATGGTTCTGGTAAGATGTCTGCCAGCCAGCCTAAGACTACAATATTCACCACTGATACAAAAGAAGATGTAGAAAATAAGATAAACGAAGCATTTACTGGTGGTAGGGTCTCAGCAAAAGAACAGAGAGAAAAGGGTGGGAATCCAGAAATATGTGCGATACAGAATTATCGATATTTCATATTTGAAAACGATGATGAAAAGGTAGCAGATATAGCCAAAAGATGCCTTGATGGAGATATACTCTGCGGAGAATGTAAACAGTTATTAAAGGAAAATATCATAGACTTTCTTGAGGAACACCAAAAGAAAAGAGAGGAAGCTAAAAGTAAATTGGATGACTTTTTAATGAAGGATAAATAAAAGATAATAAATTATACCCTTCTTATGTGAATAATCTATATATAGGGGTGCTTACATGGCAAGGGCGTGTCATCTTATACAGGTGAATTGTGATGAGCTTTAGATGGCTTGATAAACTTTCAAGAGAAAAGGAGAAATCTTCCTCCGAATCGCATTGGTGGGAAGAGAACTGGGGTACGTTGACCTGCTTGGTAGGAGTGTTCGTTATTGCTCTGTTCATACGTGTTTATTTTGCATTTGAACTAGCAACTAAATTCGGAACACCATATCTTCTATCAGGAGGTTCAGACGCTTATTATTACGAAAGAATTATTAATTACGTTGCTGAGAATCATCAACATTTATTATTTGATAATTTACGTAGATATCCTTTTGGTGCTGGAAATCCAAGACCTCCAATTTATGCTTGGTCTGTTGTACTTGGAGGATATGCTATATATCCTTTGATAGGTAGTATGAACCAGGCAATTTCATATTCTTTCATATTATCGACTGGTGTATGGGGCGCACTTACCATATTCCCTGTTTATCTGATCGGCAGGGATACTTTTGGTAAAAAAGCTGGATTAGCTGCGGCATTTTTACTTGCACTAAGTTCTGGTCACCTTCAGAGAAGTGTTGTAACAAATGGTGACCACGATGCAATATACTTGTTCTTTGCAGTAACCGCGTTCTATTTCTTTATGAGGTCGTTACGGGGTATACCTGAAAATGAAAATTGGGTTTCTGATTGGACTAATTTGTCAAAGATCAAAGAAGGTTTGAGTAGATTTGTTAATGGAAATAAAAGATCTCTGCTATACGCAGCTATGTCAGGTATGGCAATTGGGACAGTTGCGTTAACATGGAAAGGTTATCCATATGTTATGGTGATTATACTTGTTTACTTTGCCTTCCAATTGTTTGTAGACAAATTCAAAGGCCTAGATTCTTTAGGTATAACTGTGTGTGTTGGAGTAGCTATGGCGATTGCTTTTATTATTGCTGGACCTTATTATATTAGTACCATGAGAGGCTCCCATATATTAACCGGGATATTCACTTCCGGATTGGGGAAATGGTATGATATACCATTGTTAATGTTCTTGGTAGCTTTTGCAGTGGGGATATTTTTCACTGTAACTAGAGACCTTCCATGGGTTTTAGTTTTCTCTCTATTAGGTATTGGTGGAGCAATATATGTAGGATTAGGTGCAACTGTATTACCTAGCTTATTGGAACCTATTGCATCAGCAGGAGGATACTTTATTCAGAATAAGTTATACAGTACTATTGCGGAAGCGCAGGCACCATCATTCAGTAATATTGTTTTGTCATTTGGTATACTCACTTTCTTCATGGCATTTGTTGGAATAGCCTTAGCTATATGGCATCTGATAGGAAATTGGAGAAAGCCATTCATGTTTGTACTAGTGTGGGCCGCATTTGCGATTTATATGGCAACGTCTGCCGCTAGATTTATTTTCAATTCTTCACCAGCATTTGCACTAGCTGCCGGATGGATAATAGCATTAATCATTGATAAAGCAGATTTTGGTTCTATAGCAACTCGATTTAGAAAATTCAGAGGAAACTATATAAGAGGTCTTCGAGAAGGAATAAAAATAAAGCATATTCTGGTTGTACTTACAGTCATATTCCTTATTATGATGCCAAATGTTCTTTATGCATTTGATGCTGGTATACCATACACTGATAAAAAGAAGTATAATGATCAAATTTACAATTCTTTACCAAGCGCAATTAGACCAGAAGATTTCAATGTGAGCAGCGGAAATACATGGTATCTGGGAGCATTTGGTTATTCAATGGATAGACCAGTAGATTATTGGCCTTCAGCCTGGGACTGGTTTAGTGAAAAAGACAAGGAATTAGAACCTAAAAATCGGCCTGCTTTCCTCAGCTGGTGGGACTATGGTTTCGAATGCATTGAAGAAGGAGAACATCCCACAGTAGCTGATAACTTTCAGGTAGGATATAGACTTGCAGGTAATGTATTGATGTCTCAAAGCGAATCTGAATTAATTTCCTTATTGATAGTAAGAGAACTAGAACTACCTATAAAAGAGGATGGCAAATTTAAGGGAGATATTAGAGACATACTCGTTGATCATATCGGTGAAAATAAAACCGAGGAATTAGAAGAAGTGATGATTAATTATGATGATCCAAAATACAAAGAAGAGATATTGAACAATCCTGATAAATATCATCCTAGAGCTAATGATATCCAGCCAGAGAATGTAAAATATGCTTACACATCGGGTATGTTATCAGAAGAAGAAAAAGAGACATTATCTTCACTTTATAGATCTATCTCATTAGAGTTAGATAAAAGAATAAAATATCTTGCAGTTGACTCTAGATTGTTCCCGAAATCTGCTAGGAACACAGGTATTTTCTACGCACCTGCTAAGTTAGCAGGGTATAAGATAGATGAAAGCGGAGGAATGAGATCACCAGTTGATTTCTATTCCATCCAATTAGTAGGAAGTAATGGGCAGAAATATGATTCTAGAGAGGAAGTTCCTCAGAATGTTCAGATTGTAGATTATAGCATGAATTTGAAACCAATGTTTTTCAATACAACATTATATCGAGTATTTGCTGGTTATTCAGGTCAAGAAGTAGGGTTGAATAAGGGGATACCAGGATTGGACCAATTAGGTGGTAGTCAATCAAGGCAGCAGTATAGCCCACTCCCAGGATGGAATTTAACGCACTTCAATATGATTTACAGAACAGCTTATTATAATCCATATGATGATTATCAAAACCATACAGATGCTTGGGAGGCTATATCCTATGAAAAAGCGAGAGAATATCAACAAGAAGGCAAGGGTACAGTAGATCGCTCAGCTAGAAGTTATATGAATCAGGGTGTTGTATTTTTAGAATATTATGATGGTGCGATACTCAGAGGAACGGTTGAAACCAATGGCGGTCAACCTATTCCAAACGCTAAGATTACAGTTTTAGATGGTGAATACACACCACATGATACGGATTTAACGGATTCAAAAGGGAGATATGAAGTAATTCTTCCTGAAGGTAATAATACTATCGTGGTTACTAATGGTGGAGAGGAGAGTAAGCTGTTAAAGACAGACTCTATTAGCCTTGATAGGGATAACATAGAAGTAACTGGTCAAGAAGCAATGAGAGAAAAAATAGACAAAAATTCTGATGGTATATGGGATTACAATAAAAGGAAAGATTTTACTATTGAATCAGCAAACTTATCTGGTAAGGTCTTCATAGACGCCGATGATAGTGGAACCTACAATGAAAATAACGACACTCTAGTATCAACGAATGTAATAATAGAAAATAAAACTACAGGTATAAAATATAATGTTGATGCAGAAGATGGTAGTTATGATATAGAGAATGTGATACCTGGTAAATATACTGTTAGAGCTGAAACTGAAGGAAGTCCATTGTTAACCGGTGTAACATTGGAACCAGGAGATGACAAACAAAAAGATATATCTTTATCCACTGGTACCTTAAAAGGTAATTTTACTATCGGTGAAGGTATCGATAAAAAAGAATTTAGTTTGAGATTAGATAATGTTGATAATGATAAATCCAAGGAGACTACATTCTCTGCAGATGATGATAATTACACATTTGAAAATATGATCCCTGGCAATTACACATTAACCGTAGGGAATGAGGATTACTGTCTAATGCAAGGACCTATCAATTTAGAGATACGTAACAATTCTGAGATAAACAAACAAATCTACATATCTAGAGCTTACGAATTGACTTTGAATGCTGCTTCTGATGGTAAAGCACTCAAGAACCAGAGGATTTCTATTTATGACAAAGAAGGTGTAGGTTATTCCAGGACAGTTAAAACAGATGATGAAGGTCAAGTCACGATCAAAGTTCCTGGTTTATCTTATAGGATCTATGGTCAATATCAAAAAGATACTAAAACAATGGTTCATATGGGTAGTTTAACAATCGATGATGATTTAACATATGATGCTGAATTTGAGAAAGGTTACAGGTTAAGAGGACATGTTAATTTTTCAGGATTTAGACAAAGCAACTTCAATATTTTATTCAGTAATAAAAAACATCCTTCAAAAGAAGCGGTAATAACCAGTAATTCTACAGGCCAATTTATCATTTATTTACCTGAAGGATCATACAGTGTTTACGGTTGGAAAAAGAATACAGCTCAGAAGAAAATTAGTTTAGACCAAATTACAGTTGATAGCTCTGGATATCTTGGAATAAATGCTAATGAAGGCAAATTGGTAGAAGGTAAAATTTATCGTGATTTAGATTACGATGGAGAATATGATCAAGGTGAGGGAATAAGAGCGAAGATACAAATAGAATATAGTGACAAATCAGCTATTTTCACATCTTTAAAAGATGGGAGTTATAGTATAGTGATGCCTGATTCCAAAACAAGAGTTAAGATAACCAAAGAAGGCTTTGAATCGTTAATTAAGACTTATAGACCAGAAAAGGACTTTGAATCAGATATAGCATTAAAAGCAAATAACATAACGTTACAAGGCAACTTAACGTACAGCAATATAAATATAGAGGATATACCCATCAAATTCGAAGCTAAAGGAAAAGGTGCGATATCTAATGAAATAGAAGCAAATGGCTCAGCATATTTAACTGAATTAAAACCAGGTAATTACAATATAGTGATTGATAAGTTATTGTATAACGGAAAATCGAAATATGAGTTATCTAAACACTTTGAGATAAATCCTGGTGAAAAAGGATTAAATCTTGATTTAAAACCTGTTTATGAATATAAAGTAAACGGTGTTTTGAGAGAAAATAACAATGAAAAAGTCTATGCGGAGATAAGCTTCTCAGGGCCACAAGAAAAGGATTTAACAGCAGATGGAGAATATTTAGTATATTTGAAAGCTGGAGAATATTCGGTAAGGGCAATTAACACAGAGAAAGATATTTCAGATCAAACCAAGTTAAAATTAGAAGATGCTACAGATTTCAATATAACATTGGTTGATAATGTAAAGATAAATCCTGTGATCATATATAATGGAGAGATAAAGGGTGATGTTCCAGTCACTTTCAGGAATGAATATTCAGGATATGAGATCACAAAGATTAGCAATCAAGATGGGGAAGTAGATGTCTCATTAACTCCAGGAGAATATAAAATCAGAGTGGATTATGAAACAGAAGAACATGTTGAAGGAAGAATAAGAGATGTAAAATATTATTATAACGAAGAATACGTTGTGTCGACTCCTATTTCACCCACCATCGAGCTTAATCGTGAATTGATTAATGCTACATTAACAGGGGACATTAAAGCTGAAGGTCAGTATATGGATGATGTTAAAATAGATTTCATCTCTTCGATATCAGATAAATTATCTTCCTCAGTTACTACCAACGAGGATGGTTCCTATTCATTAGGTTTAGCAGAGGGACCATATACAATCTATATATCTCACAGTAAAGGCCAACATATTTATTCATATTTAGATACATTCAAGATGGGTAACGAGGAAACCAATCTGGATATCAACTTAAATGATGCAGTAAGGATCAATGGTGAGGTATCAATTGATGGAGAACCAGTTAGTGCAACCGTTGAATTAGAGCATGATGGTGTAATTAAAAGGTATGAAGTGTCAGACGATGGCACTGTTGATACGGTATTGCCAGAGGGTGAATACTCTATAAAGGCAAGAACTTCTAGACAAACTGAATATGGGTTAACAGAATACAAATACGAAGATGATATAAAATTCACAACTAGTAGGGATCTAGATATTAAGTTGAAAAAGGTCAATGAATACGGTATTGAAGTATTAAATGATATTAATGTGAAGAATGCAGAACAGGGAGAATTGGTAAAATATTACATCCAAGTAAAGAATACAGGAAATACAAAGGACAAATTTACATTCACTTCAAATACGGATTGGGATATAACTTATTCTAACAAGAACATCACAATTGATCCAAAAGATTCTAAGATAATTGAGGTCAAAGTGAAAGTAGACGAAAATGCCACTGTAGACCATGACCCAATAAAATTAAAGATCGAGTCAGCTAATTCTGAGAAAACTTTAGAAAAGAATCTTCCTATATCTGTAAAGCAGGTTTATGGTGCCAAATTAAAACCAGATATAACTAATAAAAAATATGGTAATGGAGTTATCACATATACCGTCAAACTAAATAACACAGGGAACGGAAAAGACCAATATGAATTAAACATCATAAATAAGAATGAACTTAGAAATCTTGGATGGGATGTATCTGTAGATAATAAAACTGACGAAATAAAGGCCCATGAGGAAACGTCCATCGAGATATCTTTGACCTCTAATAGGAGGAATCCAAATACAGAAGTAAAAATTGGATTAACTGCAACATCTGTATCAGATGATACAGTAAGCACAACAAATCAATATCAAACAGAGATGCCCAAGTTATCACAGGTAGGTTCTATAGATATGGAAGGTAGTGGTGTGAATCTTGATGAAGAAGAATTCACATTAAAAACATGGCAGTGGGCATTAATAGTGATATTAGTTGCTGTTAGTGCATATTACATACTTAAGAAAAAGAGGTGGATATGATGAAAGTCAAATCTAAATACCTCTCAATTTTAATTCTAGCACTGCTTTTCCTTTCGATACCAGTTAACGTTCAAAATACAGAAGCACAGGACCTATCTCAAACAGGAGTAAGGATATTTGTAGAAGAGGGTCCAAAGGATTTATTTGTAAATGAAACTGCAAAATATAGAGTTAGAATAGGTGGTTCTTTTGGATCTGATGCAGATAATTGGACTTTAAAAACAAGCTTGAATGTTGACGCATCGATAGACAGAGGTACGATGGAATCAAACGAATCAAACGTTTTCACAGTGAAGATAACTGTAAGAGAGAAAGGTGATGCAGAGATAAGTTTTAAAGGATTCTGTGGTAAAGGCGAAGAGGTAAGGTATTCAAAAGAGACTTACAATATTGAGGCTATCAAACCAGTAACTACAAAGGTAAAAATTGAGAATCCCACCGATTATGAACTTAGCAATATCGAAGTTGGTCTATTTATTGATGGTAATTTAAAGAATATAACCACTATAGATAAATTAGCAGCTAATAAAAAGAAAACATTGACTTTAAAATGGTCTAAAGAAGGATATTCTTCTGGAAAACACAACTTTGAAGTTTGGGTGGATTATAACTTAGACGGTGATGGAGAGTTTAGCAAGGAAGATAAAATCGGAGACGGCAATTTTTATATCGAAGGAGACAGCAATATTGGATGGATAGTAGCTGTAGTGGTTATAGCATCAGTATCTGGCTTTCTACTGTACTATTTCTACAGTAAGGGAAAAAGACGCAGAAGAAAACCTTGGAAAAAATAAAATAAAAAGTTTTTCCGGCTTTTGCCGGCTAACTTATTTTCCTTTAAAATCAGGTTCATTTTTTTCTAGGAAAGCATGCAGACCTTCTTTGTGATCTTCTGTTTTAAAACATTCCTTGAATTCTTTTGATTCAATTTCTAACGCTTCTTTGATTTTGATGTCGCTACCCTCATTTATTGCTTTTTTAGCATAGCGTACTGCAAGGGGAGCATTTTTACTGATATTTTTAGCAATTTCTTCACATTTATCCATTAGCCCTTCAGCTTTTACTACTCTATTTACTAAACCTATCTTATAGGCTTCATCTGACTGTATTCTTTCAGCTGTGAAGATAAGCTCTTTTGCTTTTTTTGGGCCAACTGTCCTTGTCAATCTTTGAGTACCACCGAATCCAGGAATGAGTCCTAATCCAACTTCAGGTTGTCCAAATTGAGCTTTTTCAGATGCTATCAGGATATCACAACTTAGTGCTAGTTCTAGTCCACCACCTAACGCAAATCCGTTTATTGCTCCGATTATCGGCTTAGGGAATTTCTCTAGTTTAGTGAATATTCTATGCCCTTCCTTTGAAAATTCTTCTGCCTCCTCAGGTGTCATGTCTTTCATTTCTGATATATCAGCACCAGCAACGAATGATTTTCCTTTACCTGTTATTATGATTGCTCGACTATCTTTGTCTTTTAATGAATCTAATGTTTCATCGAGTTCTTCTAAGAGCTCTGAACATATGGCATTAACAGGAGGATTGTTTAAAGTCAAGATGGTTATTTCTCCCTTATCTTCGATCTCGATCATAGGTTCACCTTCAGTATTCGTAGAATCCTCTTCCTGTTTTTTTACCTAGATTTCCTGCTCTTACCATTTTTTTGAGTAAAGGACATGGCCTATACTTTGAATCTCCAAATTCTTCATGCAGTACATTCATAATGTGAAGTACAGTGTCAAGTCCAATAAGATCTGCTAATTCGAGTGGTCCCATTGGATGATTTGCACCTAGTTTCATAACTTTATCTATTGCTTCTTTTTCAGCAACACCTTCGTGAAGTGCAAATATGGCTTCGTTTATCATCGGAATGAGAATTCTATTTGCAGCGAATCCCGGTGAATCCTTGATCTCAACAGGTTCTTTTCCTAATTCTTCTCCAAGTTCAATTATTGTATTTGTTGTTTCATCGTCAGTCTTTAGTCCTCTTATTACCTCTACTAATTTCATCAATGGCACTGGATTGAAAAAGTGCATCCCTATGAATTTTCCAGGTCTGTCAGTTACTGATGCTAATTCAGTGATCGGGATGGTTGATGTATTGGAAGCAAAAATAGCTTCTTTACTGCAGATTTCGTCTAACTTTTCGAAATTGTCTTTTTTTATTTCAGCATCCTCTATGATAGCTTCTACTATTAGATCACAATCTTCTAGGTCTTCTAGTTTAAGTGTGGTATCTATGTTATCCATTGTATTTTCTTTCTCTTCTTGAGTCATTTTTTCTTTTTCAACACTTCTTGAAAGGAATTTTTCTATGGATTTGATACCATTGTCCAAAAATTCCTGTTCGATATCTCTTATGATCACTTCATAACCGTTTTGAGCGAACACTTGTGCTATGCCATGACCCATCGTGCCTGCACCTAATACTCCTACTTTCTCAATTTCCATAATATATCACTCCTTTTTAAACTCACATTTAATTTCTATCTAAATCCAATTAATTTCACATATAAGTTAATTATCTTATCTCTCAAACAATAGTGACATGCCCATTCCGCCACCGATACATAAGCTAGCTAGTCCTGTATTGTCCCTTCTTCTGTTTAGCTCATGCAGTAAAGTGACTACAATACGTGCACCAGTACATCCGATTGGATGGCCAAGAGATATGCCAGAACCATGAGGATTTACATTTTCACTTCCAACTTCGTTCATATCAATACCATATTTTGGTGTTCCCATCTCTTCCATGCAAGCTAAAATTTGAGCAGCAAAAGCTTCGTTCTCTTCTATAAGGTCTAAATCTTCTTCCGAATAACCGTTTTCATTTAGAACCTTATTTGTGGCGGGAACTGGACCTAATCCCATATATTTAGGATCGACACCAGCACTAGCATATCCTTTGAGAGTTGCCATTATATCTAAATTATTGTCCTCCGCATATTCTCTTGAAGTTATCAGGACCGCAGCAGCTCCATCTGAGATACCAGAAGAGTTCCCCGCAGTAACTGTACCTCCTTTTTTGAAGACGGGTGGAAGTTTTGACATCATATCCATATTTGTATCTCTTGGTGTTTCATCTTGTTTGAATAATCCTTTAGATGTTTTGACAGGTACTATTTCTTCCTGAAAAACACCGTTTTCTAGGGCTTTGATAGCTCTATTTTGACTTTCTACACCTAATCTGTCTTGTTCTTCTCGAGATATGTCATAAGCCTTGGCTAAGTTTTCTGCTGTTACACCCATATGATAATCGTAAAAAATTTCGTATAAACCGTCCAATACCATCATGTCATTTATTGTTCCCTCACCATCTACATCCATTTTGTATCCCCATCTGGCTTTTGGAAGAATATAAGGTGCGCTGCTCATACTCTCCATCCCTCCAGCGATGATAGCATCTGCATTTCCTGCTAATATAGCATCCGCTGCTAAAGCTATAGACTTCGAACCAGATCCACATACTTTATTGACTGTATATGCCGGTGTATCTCTAGGGATGCCCGCACTGATACTTGCCTGTCTAGCAGGATTTTGTCCTTGCCCCCCTTGAAGTACATTACCCATTATCACTTCATCTATGTTTATTTTCTGTAGGTCCTCGTTCCAATCCCAATTTTTTTCCTCAATTTCTGTCTTATCTACTGAACGGAATTTTTTAGGACGTATACTCTTTTGTTCTTCTGAAACTGTTGGTCTTGCTTGTATTTTATCTAATAATCCTTTAATTACCGTCTTTCCCAATTCAGAAGCACTTATATTCTTCAATGAACCGCCGAATTTACCTTGTGGTGTTCTAACTCCGTTTACAATGACAACTTCATTCATTTCAGGCACCTTTTAAATGATATCTGGAATTTGCAAATTACATGAGGTTATTCAAAGACCATTATTAATAATTATGTTCCTTAGTTCAAATTTAGGTCCAATAACCTTTTTATCGAGTAGTTGATTGATGAACGATGAGTGTAGCAGTCGTTGTTGGTACAAGGCCTGAGATAATCAAGATGAGCCCAATTATAAGAGAATTAGATAAGAGAAAATTGAGATATAAAATAATACATTCTGGCCAACACTACGATCATGATGTATCAGATATATTTTTCAAGGAATTAGATTTACCTGAACCAGATAGATATCTTGGAATCGGTTCAGGAACTCAGGGAGAACAAACTGGAAATGCTTTGATAAAGTTGGAGAAAGCATTTAAAGACTTTGAGATAGAAAATGTTTTAGTTCAAGGTGACACAAATACAGTTTTGGCTGGTACCTTAGCTGGAATTAAATTGGGTTTAGATGTAGGTCATGTAGAAGCAGGTCTGAGAAGCTATGATTACAGGATGCCGGAGGAATACAATAGAAGATTAGCAGATCATGCCTCTAGTTTATTATTTGCCCCAACCGAAGACAGTGCTGAGATATTGAGGGGAGAAAATGTATGGGGTGATATTTATGTTACAGGTAACTCAGTGATAGATGCTTGTATCCAGAATATGGGGATTGCTGAGAAAAAGGCGGAATTTGATTTTGATATGCCCGAAGAATACATATTAGTGACTGCACATCGTGCTGAAAATGTGGATGACAAAAAAGTACAAGAAGAATTTATCAAAGTATTCAAAGAGATTAGTAAACCTATGGTCTATCCAATACATCCTAGGTCTGTTAAGATGTTCAAGAAACATGGGTTGTATGATGAATTAGAAGGAATAAAAGGTTTGAATTTAGTAAAACCTCAGGGTTACCTTGAATTCTTGTTGCTCATGAAAAATTCTAAATTTATCTTGACCGATTCAGGAGGGATACAGGAGGAGGCAACTGCTCCAAATATAAGAAAAAAGGTATTTGTTTTAAGAGAATCTACCGAAAGACCAGAAGCGGTTGAGGAGGAGTATGCTGAGATAGTAGGAACTGGTAGTGAAAAAATATTGAAAAGTATACGTAATTTTGAAATTAATAAATGGAATCCTGGAAAAAGTCCATATGGTGACGGTACCACTGCTAGAAAGATAGTAGATGTGATTGAGAGATCATAAATTTTTTAGAGATCTAATGGCATCTAAATCTTCCTTTTTTATTGCACCCAGATTGAACAGTGCTATAAAGTAGAATGGAACGAATAAAAGCATGAATAAATATTTAATCACAATGGTGTAATTTATTATACAGAACATCAAGATTATGGATATCAATGAAATAATCGAAGTCAATGTAAAATCTTTATTCCATATAGCACCTATGGACTCTTCGACTTTGAAGTAGTTTATTATGAAATATACTATTTCTGCTGAAACTACAGTCACAGCTGCACCAGTGATGCCATAATTGATTATTAAAAAGATACCTATTATTAAAAGGAACAGAGATGAATAAAACAGATTCTTAGAAGACTCTATTGTTTTACCAGTGGACCATAGAACCATCCTTAAACTTCCATTCATAAACAGGAATGGTATCATCCATACCAAGATCCTAAAAATATAAATTGTTGGTTTGTAACCTGAAGCAAAAATCAAATCTATAACATCAGGTGTGATAATAAATAAAATAATAGTTATCGGAAATGCTATTTGTAAAAGATTTCTGGTTGAACGAATACAACTTATTTTAATTGAATCTGGTTTTGAAGAGTATATCTTTGTAAAGAAAGGAAATAAAGCCCGTCCGAATGAGTGGGGAATCACACCTAAGAAAATTATAAGTTTCCACCCTGCACTGAAAAGGCCAGTTGATAAAGGATTTTTTATTATACTAATAAGAACTATCGTAATATGTCCATATAACATGTTAAGAAAAGAGAAAAGTGCAAAAGGATATGCTGAATAAATTAGTGTTTTCCATCTTCTAAAATTAGGGGTTGAAAAGTGATGGTCCATTTTTACTAAATAAAAAAAGGATGATAGAACAAATTGGAATATAGAGGCACACAAGATTAATACGATGATATTGAAAAGATCGTATCCCAACAGTATACCTGAAATACCGAATATCAGATATAATATTTTCCAGAAAACGATCACGTAAGACTGATAACTCATCAAACCTCTTGCTCTAAATACTGCAAAAAAAGCACCTGATAGTTTTTCAAAAAGTAGGGTAAGAAAAGCTAATAGCAAGATATTAATGTGTAAATTTATCTCAAAGATATTCAATGCAAAAAAAGAAATTACCCATAAGATCATGATCGTAATGAAGCTTAATAGGACTCGTAAGGTCAGTATGTTGGATATCATATCGGGAATTTTTTGGGGTTTTTTAGAGATCTCTTTGACGGTTAGAGCATCGAATCCAAATTCAGGTATGACTGATAGTATAAATGCTGTTGAAAAAGCAAAGTTATAGGTACCAAAGCTTTCAGGCAATAGATGATTAGCAAGTAATATGATAAAAATAGCAGTGAAAATTCTTGAAATCATATTGGCGGATAAAAGCCAACTTGTGTTCTTGACCATGTCTGAATAATCTTCTATAGCCACAGAGGGACATGGACATCTATTTTATAAAATATTTAGGTGCTAACTATCACTTTCATCTACCCCCTCGTGTTTAGCTTTTATATCATTTTATTCGATTTCCTTTTTCCTAGAGGTGATAATAACATGGTAGAAGAGTGTCCTGAATGCGGGTCTAAAATGGTACATAGGGAAGGATGTAGAATTTGTCCTGAATGTGGTAGATCTAAATGTGTTTGTTGAAGAAAAAACATATAAAATAGTTAATAATACATTTACAGAAAAATGGATTTGATTGGATTTCTAACAGCCCTAGCGACTGACCCGATATCATATTCGATAGTATTTTTCATATATACAGTTCTAGCTGTAGTAATACTTCCGATACCTGTAGAAATTGGGCTTTTTAATTACCATATAAATCCGATATTATTGATCGGTATATTAGCACTTGGAAAAGGCGTAGGTTCATTAATAGTATTTGAGATAGGTACAAAGGTTAGGCATAAGATCAAAAAAGTCTCTGTTTCGAATTCATTTATCAAGAAAATAGTAGAATATTCAGAGAGATTTGTAGAAAATTATGGTTATTATGGTTTGTTGGTTGTTTTAAGCACACCTTTGATGATTGATTCCATATCCCTTTATCTATTTTCTCTCTTAAATCCAGAAGAAAAAGGAATAGGTATGGATAGAGAATGGTTTGTAGGTACAAATATTATCGCAGGTGCAATAAGAGGTGCAATCACTTTAATTGTATTCTATTATGTGGGGTATAAGTTAGTTTAGATAGTAAATTATAAATTATTGCAATTTTTGTTCAAATATATGAATAGTTTATTCGTATTATTGTTCACTTTTGGAATAGTTTTCCTAGCTGAATTAGGGGATAAATCACAATTGATGACTATATCATTAGCTTCTAAATATCATTATCATCCGGTTTTCTGGGGCATATTTTTAGGGATGGGTGTGATCACAGTTATAGGTGTAGGAGTAGGAACAATTCTCTATCAGATCATACCTGTTTTTTATTTAAAAGTAATAGCAGCCTTAATTTTTCTTGTTTTTGGAATATTATCTTTTATAAAAGAAGAAAGGATTGAAAAGAAAGGTGTCAAAAAGAAAAAGGTTTTCACTACGTCTTTCTTTTTAGCTATGATAGCTGAGCTCGGAGATAAAACCCAATTAGTGGTAATTGCATTGACTGCTAGGTTTCAAAATCCTTATTTTGTGTTCATCGGAGCGATAACCGCTTTAGGTGTAGTTATAGCGGCAGGAGTTTTCTTAGGAACAAAATTAACTCAGTTTGTAGAAAAAGACAAGATAGATTTCATCGCTTCAGCTCTTTTTATAATCCTAGGTGTAGCTTTCTTAGTAGAACTATTCTTATTATGAAAAAATCTATTATGAATTAGGTGTTTTTAGAGATATGAGCAAATGGAAAAAGATAGCCTCTAGAGAAATAGCTGAATCAACATTTTTTACTTTAGAAGAAGACGATGTTGAGCTCCCTGACGGTAGAAAAAAAACTTACACAATGCTTGATATACCTGATTTTGCAGGGGTATTACCTGTTATTGATGATAAGTTAGTCATGATAAAAAATTATAGATATCCGATAGATGAGATGGTCCTTGAGCTTCCTGCGGGATTAATAGATAAAAATGAATCCCCTGTAGAAACTGCTAAAAGGGAATTAGAGGAGGAAACAGGATATATCTTAAAGGATGCTGAAAAACTGTGTGAATATCACCCTATAGCGAGTTTGAATGATCAAAAAGCTCATCTTTTTATAGGTGATGCAAAAAAAGGTGGTAATATCAATCGAGACAAGGGCGAGGAAATAGAATTAGAAATAATATCAATAAAAAAGATATACGATAAGTTGGAGAAGAGAGAGCTATCGCATCCTCATACCATGATAGCCCTTTTTTATGCAAAAGACGTACTTTTTGAAATGATCAAATAATTGTTCATTTATTACGATTAATCATGTAGTCGACCAACGATTTCAGTATTTCTTTATATTCTGAATCTGGCAGAAATTCTAATTCTTCTTTTGCTTTTTTACCATATTTCGCTGCTAAATTCTTGGCATAATCAAGAGAACCTTCTGATTTCATCAAGTCCATTGCTTCCTTTATTTCGTCTTTTGAATTGTCTCTCTTTTCTAAGATCTCTATCAATCTCTTCTTGTTTTCATCTGATAAATTATTCAAAGCATGGATGACCATCAAGGTTCTTTTACCTCTCCTGATATCGCTCCCTACATCCTTACCTATCTCTTCTTGGTCACCTGCTAGGTCGAGATAATCATCTTGAATTTGGAACGCTATACCCATCTTTCTAGCATATTCAGCCATGTGTTCGATTTCATCTTCCTCTGAATCAGCAATAATAGCTCCTCCCTTAGTTGCAGCTTTAAAAAGATAACTGGTCTTCTTTTCGATCATCGTTATGAATTCATCCTCTGAAATATCAAATGTTTCTTCAAAACTCATATCTTCTTCTTGACCTTCTGCTACGACTATTACTGAGCTTGCTAGTTCATCTAGTAATTTTCTGATACTTTCTCCAGGAACATCAGTTTCTGATAATAATTTGAATGAAAGAGCAAAAAGACCATCACCAGCATTTATCGCATGGTCGCTTCCAATTTTTCTATGTAAAGTTTCCTGTCCTCTCCTCATCTCATCGTCATCCATTATATCGTCGTGAACTAAGGTGAAGTTGTGGACAAGTTCTATTGCAACACCATAAGGAAGAGCCTTATTCTCTTCTTCACCCAAGGCCCCTGCTGAAATCATCGCTAAGAACGGTCTGAGTTTTTTACCTCCAGCTTTAGGATAATAAGACATCGATTCCCACAACGGATGCTTATCTGAATTTTTAAAAACATCTTTAATCTTTTTATCAACGATGACTCTTCTTTTTTCTAGTTCTTTGATCACATTCATTTGTTACACCTCTCTATTCTTACATAGTATTGATTCAAACATCTACCCAATCTCTTAACTCACCAGTTAGAACTAATTTTTGTTTTGTTAACTCTTGTGGAGTTCTACAACCTAATAAAAATAAGCCCACTTTAAGATGATAGATGAATTTTTCTAAATATTTCACAGTGGCTTCTTTTCCCTTCATTAAAGATGGTAAAATGCCACCCGCAATACCAACAACATCTGCACCTAAACTTAGTGCCTTAGCGGCTTCAAGACCATTTCTTATACCGCCCGTGCCTATTATTGGCACAGAAACACTTCGATTGCATTCAATTATCGAGACAGGTGTTGGTATACCCCAATCCCAGAGGTTCTTAGATAATTCTTTGATAGTTTCATCTTCAGCTCTGTAATGTTCAACAGCTGCAAAAGACGTCCCTCCCATACCGCCTACGTCTATAGCTTTAACTCCTGCATTTTCTAATTTAACAGCGGTATCTGAAGAAACCCCACCTCCGGTTTCTTTTGCTATAACGGGTACCTCAGATGCTATTTTTTCAATTGAATTTAAGACATTTTCAGCCCTTAGATCACCTTCTGGTTGACAAACCTCCTGTAAATAATTAAAATGGATGCCTAGATAGTCTCCATCAATCATTTTTAAAGCGTCTCTTGCTTGCTGTAGAGATAACGGTTTTTCATCACCCTGTTTGATCAGCTGTGGTGCACCTATATTACCTATAACTAAAGGAACATCATAATTTTTGATTACTTCATAGGTATCTCTTAAATCCTCATTTTCTATAACTGCTCTTTGACTACCTACCCCAATTCCTATTCCAACTTCCTCAGCTGCTTCAGCAAGAGTTTTATTTATGTTTGTAGCACCCTTGTAACCACCTGTAATCCCTGCGATCATGACAGGAGCTTTCAGTTTTTTATCTAGAAATTCAGTTTCAAGTTCGATATCTTCTAGATTTGTTTCGGGTGCGGAATTATGGAATAATTTTACATCCTCCCAGTAATTCTTTTTGATTTCAACATCTTTATTTAAGCAAATTTTGATATGATCTTCTTTTCGAGATTCAATCATACTTGACCTCCGTATAAGTTGTATCCTCATTGTTAAGTAGTTTATATAATCTATCTTTGACAGAACCATTCACTACATAAGTAGGACATTGCTTTGAAATCTCTAGCATCTTTTTAACTTTCTTGTTCATACCTCCAGTTACGTCTATAGAGCTGTCACTTGATTCGAAATCTTTAGATTCTAAAGGAAACATATTTTTTCTGAAAGTCTTAGCTAATTTTCCATTTTTAAAAACTCCATCCACATTGGATACAAATATTGCTTTATCTGCCTTTTCTGCTAGAGATAACATTATATCATCACCAGAGCATATAGTGACCTTTCTGTCTGTATCTATAGCTACGTCTCCGAACGATATTGGTATTGTTCCGATCGATAGATATTTATCGAAAATTTCCTCATTAAAATCCACTAACTCTCCGTCCCTGTAAGTTGTGACTAAACCACCAGGTATCGAAACAGCCCACAATCCTTTATCATGCATTATTTCCAAAATGTGATTGTTCATAACGCGCATATCTTTTTGCACTCTTGCTGTTCCTTGTTCCACCTCGATAGGTTTGTCAGAGTTTAATTTATACTTCTCTGCACCAGGATGTCCAAAACTGCCTCCACCATGAACCAAAATTAGATCGTCTATACTAGAGCGTAAGATTTCATCGGTTAACCTTTCTAGAGTTTTTCTTTTGAACGAATAAGGCCTATCTTTATTAGTTAAAACACTTCCTCCTAACTTTATTAAAATCAAGGATCATCATTCCTTCTTTCTACTACATATTGCATACTCATCCCCATCAAAAAATACATCTCTTTCAGGATGTTTTTCTTGAATCTCTTTGATCATCTCCTGAATATCGTTGATGGTTATGGACTCATCATGTTTGTCAATTTTCTTATGGATTTTCTTATCCATTCAGATTCCTCTACTAACTTGAGATAGTAATTTAAATACTTATATTTTTTTGGTATTTTATAGTAGATTTAGTGTAATTTAATCAATTCTAAATATGGTATTTATCTATTTACATCGTTGCAATTGGAAAAAATATAAATAACAAAAAATATGTTATAAATACGTCTGACACTGTTATGACACTTAGGTGGTAAATGTATGACAAGAGATGAATTGTTTGATAAATTGGAAGATAAAAAGTATACAATTATGTATTATATCTATTTCCTAAGTTGCATTGCTGTAGCATTAATGATGGCTAAACCAGCCAACATTATTGGTTCAATTATCTAGTAACGACCTTGTAGTAAGAGCTATTGATTCACTGCTATTATATTCCGGAGTCCAGCCTATTTCTTTCATTCTTTCTATAGATAGTCTCATCACTTTGACATCACCTTTCCAACCTCGGCCACCATCTACTCCTCCGGTCCAGTTATAATCAACGTTCTCGAGCCCCATCTCTTCTGTTACTATGTCCGCGATCTCTTTTACATTGATATAGTCTTCTGACCCTAAATTGAAAAATTCCACACGATCTTCAGCATTTTTAGTTGCATGGACCATACCATCTATGCAGTCTGATATGTAAAAATAAGATTTCTTTGTACCTGGTGGGCTGCCTAGTATTTCCAATTCATTAGGATTTTCTTTTAATTTATTAACAAAATCGTACGTAACGCCATGGGTACTTCTTGGTCCGACTACGTTAGCGAAACGGAATGATATAGATTTCATATCAAAGGTATAGCAGTAAGATGATATCAAGGATTCACAGCTCAGTTTTGATGCCCCGTATAATGAAATAGGTTTAAGTGGCCCAAGATCTTCTGGAGTTGGTATAATATCTGTTTCGCCATAAACTGTGGAAGTAGACGTGAATATGATCTCATCAACATGGTTTCTTCTCATCGAATCTAATACTTTGTACGTTGCGATTATATTTTGATCTAGATGAACATAAGTATCTTCAGCACCAACCCTAACATCTGGATTCGCTGCTAGATGAAATACCATATCACATTTTTCCATCTGTTCGTCCAGGCCGTCTTCATCTAGTACATCTGCTATGACTAGCTCAAAATTATCATCGTCAAATAGATGGTTCACCAGTTCTTTTTTACCCGATGAAAGATTATCGTAGCCTATCACTTTATTTTCTTTTACAAGTTCATCACATAAGTGGCTGCCAATGAAACCTGCTGCGCCAGTGACCAAGATAGTTCTATTTTGTAAATTCATATTCACACCTTCTTTTCATTTTTTTCTCTCTTTTTATTGTTTTCCAATACGTGATTCTTAGAGAAATAGTAAAGGAATATAAATACTGCGATTATCAAAACAAGAAGTCCTATCCCTTTAACTGCATTGCTTCTAAATGCACTCAATACTGCGCCTCCGAGGTAATAAGAAATTATCCCTATCATAAAACATCCTACAAAAGATCCGGTAATAATAGCAACCCATGCTTGATACTTGTTCATGCCGATGACTTTGCCTAAAATTGACCCACCAACACCTCCGCTACCTTGAAAGGGAAAAACGACGAACAAGGCTACACCTACGAATGCTATTTTTGAGATCCATGCTTTCTCTTTCATCTTTTGTGCTCCAAATTCTTCGAATCTTTTAATCCATTTTCCAACAAAAGGTATCTTCTCAGCTATGTAGAAGTTCCATAATAGAAAATAAGATGTTACTACATCTACAAAGGCGATAGACCCAGATACCAGGGTTATTATTGCTGGGGCAGACAGATCATATTTGCTAGCCATTAAAATACTTATAGTGCCCGGTATCACACTTTCTTTTCCAAATGGAGGGAAAAAGTAGGCGGATATGCCAAGTCCAACTTCCCAAAAAATAGTTTTGTCATATATGATCAAATATAATAAGGATATATAAAGTGTAGCAATAAGAAATGGGACTATAAATAAAAATAACTTACCCCAGATTGTAGAGAAAAAATCTTCCTCCTTAAGACTCATACCTAACATCGAACAGTAATGGCATGAGGGTGTAAAATACCTTTTGAATGTTTTTGATTATTTTTCAATAATTATTATTGCATGATCTTTCTGCCATCTACTAATATTTACCCTATCTTTAATTTTTAATCCTAATGATTTTAGTTTTGATTCAACTTCATCATAGATTATTTCTGGCTTTTTACTAACATCTATACTCCTTGATTTTACCGCGATTAAACCATGATGACCATCTTTCAAAAATTTAATATTTTTTAGAAATATCTCTGTTTGGTCTCTCTGAGATATGTCTTGATACAGAAGATCGACTTCATCTACTATGTCTGAATATTTTTCTGTATCATGAGCATCAGCCATGATGGGAAATATGTTCTTTCTTTTTTCAGAAAGATTCAGTAGTTTTCTATAGGGATTTCTAGCCATTTCAACAGCAAATATTTTTCCATGTGTCAGGATATCTGAAAGATGACTCACAGTTGTACCGTCTCCAGCTCCAAGGTATAGTATGTTACTTTCATAGGTTATTGGAAAGAAATCAGATTTTTTTAGATAGGCACCTATTTTGCTTCGAGAAGGGTCCCATCTTCTGTATTCAAAATCATCCTCTTTTACCAGATCTTCACCGTAGACACTTTCTCCTGGAACTAGGTTCATGGTATATATGTTATTATTATGCTTGTAAACCCCGTCTGTAATAGGTTCTAGTTTCATCTTAGCTCTTCTATAACCAATGGTAGCTTTTCTGCGAACTCTCTGCATTCATCCTCGGGAACAGTGAAAGAAACCCTTACGAATTTATGTCCTGATTTCTTTGAAAGATAGTTACCACCTCTGACAAATATATCATGCTCGTAGAGTAATTTTTCCTGTATCTCTTGAGGATCCAATCCAGTTTCATGTACATCTATCGCAAACATGTTAGTTGATGAAGGATAAACTGGGAGTTCTAAGCCAGGTATCTTGTCAACAGCATCTTTTATTATCGCTTGATTTCTCCTGGACTGTTCGACCATATCATCTATCCATTGGTCTTTTGTCTCTAGCGCAGCTTTTGCCCCAACTTGAGCTAGAACATTGGCTGAGAGTACGTTTGGTCTCCATTTATGCATTTCTTCTGAATATTCTTCTGGCATGATCAGTGAACCTAGTCTCATTCCAGCGAAACCGCAGTTCTTAGAGAAAGAATAGACCAAGAGTGTCTTTTCCGGATAAAATTCAGTCGTCAATGTGTGTTCATATGCAAAATCTCTGTAAGTTATATCGTCGATAAGCCAAAGATCGTTATCTTCAGCTATTTCGGATATAGCTTTAACTTCCTTTCTAGTGTATGATGTTCCTAAAGGATTCAGAGGATCTATGAATAAGATCATCTCAGTATCATCATTTACTGCTTCATTGACTTCATCAATATCCATCTTGTAATCATCATTATAAATGTCGATTTCAGTCAAATCCGCTCCTGTCAGTTCTATCTGATGATGGATAGGCATGAAACTAGGATCTGAAGCAATAACATGATCACTTTCATCTAATAAAGCCCGAGTGAGTATATAAGTTGATTCAACAGCACCATTATTGACCATGTTATCGAACCCTTCTGTAAGCCCGATGTCTTCCAATATCAACTGTTTAAGTCCTAAAACACCTTGTTTGTAAGGATACAAGTTATATTTTCTTTTATCTACAGCTTCTTTTATCTTCTCCTGTATTTTAGGTGTTGTTTCTAATTGATTAGTATTTTGACTCATCCATATAATTTCTTCTTCTTTTTCGTGAGCATAAACGAAGGGATCTTGACTCAAATAACCACCATCCGATGAAATGTGCAAATAACTATAAGTTTTTCGGGCGTTTGTCAATGGGTAAATAGAAAGATATTTATCCCTCCTTCTTTTTACACACGCCCAGACAAAAAGTTTATATTCCCTTTGTTATAACGGGTATTGTTGTCCGTTGCTTAAGATAGTGATGGGCGCTTTATGTATATGCAAATTGCTCCTGTGGTGTAGTCCGGCCAATCATCTCGGCCTTTCGAGGCCGATACTGTCGAAGACAGCCGATCACGGGGGTTCGAATCCCCCCAGGAGCATCCATCTTTGTTATTGTAATGATTTGTCTGATTATTATTTTCACTAACTTAATTCTGATTATATTTTATGTAATGAATATTTCATAAAAAATAGTTAAAATAAAGAAAATTTAAAAAGTTTAGAAATGATTTTCCAATTTCTGGGCCAACATCTGTTTATTCATCGCGCCTACCATCTTATCGGCTACCTGACCATCTTTGAAAAGTATCATGGTAGGTATCCCTGATACTTGATATTCAGACGATTTTCCTTTGTTTTGATCCACGTTCAATTTACCGAAAACTACGTCACCTTGATATTCCTGAGCTAGATCCTCGATAATAGGTTCCATCATCTTACATGGGCCACACCATTCTGCCCAGAAATCTACTAAGACGAGAGGATACTCTTTTATCTTCTCGTCGAAATTACTATCTGTAAGAGTTATAGGAGAATCTGGAAACTCGGCACTCTCCTCATCTTTGCTCATCATGTCTTTCATCATCTCTTGTTTTAATTTTTCTGCTTCTTTATCTTCAGTTTCATTCATTATTAACACCTCTTTCTATCAATCTTTTACTTTCATTCAACTGATCGAAGAGAACCTCTCTGACGATTTTACACGCATCCATAATTCTAGGGTAAGATAGATGATAGTAAACGTGTGACCCTTCTCTCTTTGAATCTACTAGTCTTTTTTTTCTGAGTTGACTCAGATGTTGTGAAATGTTAGATTGACTAACACCGATGGTTTCTACCAGTTCACTGACAGTCTTTTCTTCGTCACAAAGTTGCTCTAATATCCTTAATCTAGTAGGATTAGAGAGCATCTGGCATAATTCAGCGTGCATCTTATGGATGCGTTCATCATCGAGAGTCTCTTCCTTTATCAACATATTAGAATATCCTAATATCTTTATAAGTAATTTTTGGTTGTTTTCATAAACCTTTTATCTTTATCAACTATCTACTAACTGATTAACGATGACCGAAAAGGTAAAAGATTTCAAAGAGGAACGGGAACGGCTGAACGATATAATAATGGATTATGCTGGTAAAGATATCAAACGTTTCTTTAACTTAGATAATGCGGTATACAAGGACGGAGCTATACCTCCAAAATATAAAGAGATGTTGGGCTTAGTAGCTTCAACAGTACTGAAATGTGATGATTGTATCGAATATCATATAATCAGGTGCAAGGAGGAGGGTGTAACTGATGAAGAGATGATCGAAACCTTAGGGATAGCTCTTATAGTAGGTGGTTCGATTACCATACCACATCTGAGAAAGGCATTTGAATTATGGGATGATATGAAAGAGGATGATTAAATATGGATAAAAGAAGAATAATAGATGAAGTCCAGGGGATAATAGAGAGTCCAGGTGATTCTGATGCTAAACTTAAGCAGATATGTGAACTACTGGACAACGAAATAGATTATTATGACTGGGTTGGCTTTTATTTAGTGAGCGACGAAAAAGAGGAAGAGTTAGAATTGGGCCCGTTCGTCGGTGATCCAACTGAACATACAAATATAGGTTTTGGAGAAGGCATCTGTGGTCAGGCTGCAGAATCAAAAGATAACTATGTTGTTCAAGATGTTTCTGAAGAGAATAATTATCTTTCCTGCAGCGTAAACGTGAAATCAGAAATAGTTATTCCTATTTTCAAAGGGGATGAGATCGCTGGAGAGATAGATATAGATTCTCATGAGTTAAAGCCATTTTCAGATGATGATGAAGAACTGCTGGAAGAAATAGCTAAAAAAGTAAGCAAAATCATTTAATAAGGTATAACGCCATTATAACCCAATGAATCATTTAAGAGGGGAAAAGAGTAGATATCTAAAACAGCATGCAGATAATCTAGTTGATTGGTATCCATGGTCTGACCAAGCCTTTGAGAAAGCTAAGTCACAGGACAAACCGATCTTTCTATCAATAGGATATTCCTCCTGCCACTGGTGTCATGTGATGGCACATGAATCTTTTGAAGATGAAGAAGTGGCTGAATTGATGAATAGAACTTTTATTTCGATTAAAGTGGATAAGGAAGAAAGACCTGATGTTGATAAAGTGTACATGAAGATCGCTCAGGCGATGAGTGGAAAAGGAGGATGGCCTCTCAACATAATTATGACACCCGATAAAAAGCCGTTTTATGCTGCTACGTACATAACTAAAGAAAGGAAAAATAATAGACTTGGTCTTAAAGACCTTACAAATAGAGTTAGATATATGTGGGATAAAGACAGAGAAAAGCTTCTGTCTACCGGTGAAAAAGTAATATCCACTCTGAAAGAGAGGGTAAAAAGATCTACAGCAAGAAAAGATACATCAATTTTAGAGCGTGCTTATAACGAACTTAGAGATTCGTTTGATAGTAAATTTTACGGATTTGGAAATGCACCTAAATTCCCTTCGCCACATAATCTATTATTTTTAATCAGATATTATGAAAACACTGATGAAAGTAATGCTTTAGATATGGTCATAAAGACGTTAGATTCCATGAGGAAGGGTGGGATATACGATCATATAGGTTATGGTTTTCACAGATACTCTACAGATAGAAAGTGGAAATTACCTCATTTTGAGAAGATGCTTTATGATCAGGCGATGTTGGTTATAGCATATACTGAGGCCTTTCGGATCACTGATGATAAAAAATACAAAAAAATCGCCAAAGAAACGATTGAGTATGTAATTAGGGAATTAAAGGATGAATCAGGAGGATTTTACTCTTCACAAGATGCTGATGTAGATGGAATCGAAGGAGGATATTATATTTGGACTCAGGAAGAGATAGACAATATACTTGGAGATGAGTCTGATAAATTTAAAAAAGTGTATAACATAGAATCAAAAGGTAACTTTCTTGAAGAATCTACCGGGGAAAGAACGGGTAAAAATGTACTGTATATAAATAAAGATACCTCAACTCTTTCTGAAGAATTTCAACAAGGTGAAGATCATTTGAAAGATGAATTAGAAAGAATGAGAGAATCTTTATATGAAAATAGGGGGAAAAGGGAAAGACCTGGTAAAGATAAGAAGGTACTGACCGATTGGAACGGTATGTTTGTAGTTGCTCTTGCAAAAGCTGCTAGAATATTTGAGGATGAAGAAATGTTAAAAAACGCTAAGGATGGTTTAGATTTCATCCTTCAAGAATTGTCTTCTGATGAGCACTTATATCATCGATACATAGATGGAGATGTTGGGATCGAGGGCATGCTCGATGATTACGTATATCTGATATGGGCATTAATCGAAATTTATAGAATGACTGAAGAAGAAGAGTATCTTAACAAAGCGGGGAAATATACTGAAACAATGATAGATAGATTCTGGGATGATGAAAATAGCGGATTCTATTTTAGCTCAAATGAAGAACTACCGTTGAAAGAAAAAGAAGTATACGATGGTGCTTATCCTTCGGGTAATTCGATAGCTTTATTTGATTTAGTATATCTGAGTAAGGAAACAGGACGATCAGATTTCAGCAAAAAATCTAATGAGATGATAAAATTATTTTCTAGTCAGATCGAATCTTCACCGAGTCAGTATACAATGTTTTTAAATTCCTTTGAATACTATTTAGAACAAAAGAAAGGATAGATGGCAGAATAATAAGATTGATTAATATCGTGTAAGTTCACTGATCCATATGTCAAAAACCAGCAAAGGCGAGATAGAACGCATATACCAAGAAATCAGACCAACGATAGAAAAAAGGATACAAGAATTTGAAGAAGTATGGGATGAAGGTGATGAAAGAGTATTTGATGAGATGGTTTTCTGTTTATTTACTCCACAGTCTAAAGCCAAAGTCTGCTGGGATACGATCCAAAATCTAAAAGAAGATGATTTACTTTTAGAAGGGCAACAAGATATTATATCAGATGAGATTAAAAGAGTAAGGTTCAGAAACAATAAGGCAGGTTATCTTGTAGAAGCTAGGAGCAAATTCATAGAGGATGATAACTCTATCAAAGAAAAGATAGCTAGTTTTGACGATCAGAAAGAAGCTAGAAAATGGATAGTTGATAATGTAAAAGGGTTGGGCTATAAAGAAGCCAGTCATTTTCTGAGAAATATTGGAAAGGGTGAAGATTTAGCTATTTTAGATAGACATATATTACGTAATCTGGTAAAATTAGGAGTGATAGATGAAATCCCTAAAACTTTGACAAAAAAAAGATATCTAGATATAGAAAAAAAGATGAAAGAGTTTGCTGAAGAGATCGGTATCCCTCTTGGTCATCTTGATCTTGTTCTCTGGTATAAAGAAACAGGAGAGGTTTTTAAGTAGCCCTACAACCACTTTTTTACGTATTCTTCTGTAGATTTCCTGGATGGAATCTTGGGGATCTCTTCAGGATAGCCAACAGGTGTTACAGTAGCCACAAAATGATTTTGAGGAATATTCAATTTTTCTTTTACATCTTCTCTATCCATGGCTGCGATCCAACATGTGCCTAAACCATGTGCCCATGCAGATAAAATGAAATGATATGCAGCTATATCCCCATCTTGCTTTACCCTTCCAGTTTTCTCAGGATCACAGCATATCGCCACAGCCATCGGTGCCTCTGCGATCGGAGAACTACTGCTTCCTCTTCGTTCGGACATGAACTCTATAATTTCCCTATCTTCAATAGGTATGAAATAGTAAGATTCAGAATTCATCGAGGTAGGCGAGAATCTGCAGTCTTCGAATATAGAATCTAAAACTTCCTTAGGTATCTCTTTATCTTTATAGTCTCTGATACTTCTTCTTGTTTTGAGTAATTCAGTTCCCTCTCTGAAGGGTTTTGTTTCATGTAAGAAAGTCTGAAATTCTATCGTTCTCCCCTGTATATCTTCTGCAAAGAAATTGTATATGTTGTAAGGATCTCTTTTCTCGGGTTCATCTCTAGCTAGATCTTTAAATTTATCGTATTTTTCATCCACTTCTTCTTTAGTATCATAGAAGAATGTGATCACGCCTTCTTCTTCAGATCTATCACCTTCACAAAATCCGAGAAGCATGTTACCGTGCTGTAAGATTATACATCCACCCTGATCGACCCACATGTCCATACCGATCTTTTTCATGTAAAAATCTCTAACTTCTTTTAAATCCTCAGTTTGAAAGAAAGTTATTCCTGACATAGTATGTTAATAGAACATGTTTTAAAGAAAGTTTTGGTGTTTATAAAGAATTTTTAGCAAATGGGTATTTCTTTCCTGAAGTATAATTTACCTAAATTTCTATCATTATAACTCATTAGTAGTGGATGTACATCTACCCCTTCATCTACTGCTTTATAAAAAGAATCTGAAAATTCAGGATCTCTTTTTTCAAAAGGTCGAAAACATTCTGCATCTGATCTGAAGACTAAGATGATTAAAGCTCCGTTATCGTCGTTTTTGACCACTTCTCTCAGTTCGTCAACGTGTCTTCTTCCTCTCTTTGTAGGTGCATCAGGGAAAAGTGCCTCTCCGTTATCGGCTAACGTACACCCTTTAACCTCCACCCAGATCTTTTCCCCTTTATTTTTGATCAAAAAATCGATTCTACTGTTACCTAATTTAACTTCTGGTTTGTATGAATCTATATCATTGAATGGACTCATGGATTCATCTTCTAGAATAGTTTCAGTGATCTTCCTGTGGTAGCCCGAATTAACAAGAACCCATAGGTCTTTGTATCTAGCTCCGATAAGGTCCCAATCTGTTTTTCGATTTTCTTTATTTGCTTTCTTCAGAAGTACTTCGTTACCATTGTACAACAGTTCTTTTAATCGGCCAGGGTCTCTAACATGAACATCATCTAGTTCTCCATTTTTGAAACTGACACTCCCTAGAAATCTATTCTTTCTTTCGATAAATGTTCCTTTTTCATCATATGGTATGTTCATCAGTTCTTTCATAATTATCATCAGCTCAATATATTTGTATTATTTAAGAGAAGCATCACGAACAGTAATCCTCCCATACTGGTATTAACATATGGAAGGTACCAGTAAACTTTTTTGATTTCTAGATTTTTATTGATTAATAAAAGGAGAGGGAATGACGGATAGATGATCACAACTAAACTTAATATATGGAAACCAGAAAGATAGATCGCTATCACAGATAATAGGGACCAAAAAAGCAAGCATAGAAAGAGAGATTTTTTCTTTTTTAATACCACTGCAGTGGTCGGTATATCTGCTTTTTTATCGTATGAGATATCTGGTATAGCAGAAAAAACATGCATCGCTGATATGTGAGCGAATCCGGCTAATATTATCAATAAGGCAGGTAATTCTGAAGTTACTAGATAGTAGGCGAATATACCTGGTATCACGTACAGCATGTTGGACATGAAATCTATAAAGGGTATAGATTTGAATCGCAGTGGTTCTGCACTGTAAAAGTATGATAGGAATAGAAAAGATAAGAAAATAGATCTTTCGATCATGTCTTTTTGGAATATCATCAGAATTAAACTGAATGCAAAAACAAATAATATGATTTTTTTCAACTTAGATCTCTTTTTTTTACCCAATTTTTGTTCTATAGTTCCTTTTTTTGGATTTGATTTGTCGGTTTCCATATCCCACAGATCATTTACTCCATATATGAAGACATTAGCAGCGAAGAAGAAATAGAATAGGTATATGATATAATCGATATTGAAAAAATCAGAAATACCATCTACACCAAGTGTGTAACCGATTACAAAGGTTCCTCCAGTGTATATCCAGAATCGGAATCTTGATACTTTAAAGACATATCTGAAGAATTTCAGCATACTTTCCCCTTCCTTTTCAGGAAGTTTGCTTTGGATATTGAGGAATTACCGAATATTGTATTGGATAAACCTTGTTTTACTATCAATAATTTTGAAGGTTTAATTTTGCTTTCGTAAACTCTAGAAGGATTGAACCTTATCTTTCTAGCCGTCCATTTGTACATGTCTGATGCTGTTTTTATTGGAATCAGATATCTTCTAGGTATATATTTGAAACCGTTCTCTGCTTTTTCCTGCCATTCAAAATACAGGTTGATCTGCTCGTTGATAAACTCTGAAAATTCCTCTTTATTTTTTGATGTAACTTTGTAATCGAGTGATTCGAGGCCATATTTTTCTAGTGTCTTTTTTGGAAGATATAATCGGTTTAAACGTATATCTTCCTCTACATCTCTTATGAAATTGATGTACTGCATAGCCCTACCAAGGTATCTAGCTGATTCATATGATTCTTCAGGTAGATCCATTATCTTAGCCATCATCAGTCCGATCACTTCTGCAGAACCGTAAAGGTACTCTTTTAGTTCATCTATAGTTTCGTAAGTATTCTTGTACGTATCCATCTCCATTGAATGTAGGAAAGCATCCACCCAATCCGGATCGAAGTCTTGTTTATGGACTAGTGAGATAAATTCGTCAATGACTATATTTCCACTTTCCTCATTATTATTCAAAGCATTATGATATTGTGAGATAAAATCAAAAAATTCTTTTTTCTGCTGAGGTATAGCATCAACGTAATCATCAGCCTTCCTGACGAAGCTATAAAGTGTTGAGACATCCTCTCTTACCTTTTTAGGGAAAAATATACTGCTGTAGTAGTACGTCTTACTACCTCTTTTGAATATGGATTTTATTTTCTGTTCCACCATTTTTACCCCTCAACTTTATTTTCAACTTTCTTTGATCAAATCTGAAACTATACTTGAAGAGATCAATGTCATCGGAACCCCGATACCTGGATGCGTGTATTGACCCGTGTAATATAGGTTATCGACTTTCTTACTTTTATGCCTAGGTCTCCATAAGGCCGTTTGGTCCAAAGTATGAACTAAGCTCAGTGCTGTCCCTTTGTATGCATTGTAATCGTTTCTGTAATCATCAACAGCATAGATTCTTTTTGTTACAACATGGTCTCTGATATTTTCTCCAACAGTTCCTTCTAATCTCTCCATGATTTTATTGTAGAATTTTTCTCTTTTTTCTTTCGTATCTTCTAGATCTGGAGCTAGTGGGACCAATATGAACAATGTCTCACAACCTTCTGGAGCAAGATCAGGATCCGTTTTAGATGGCACATTTACGTAATATGAAGGATTTGTTGGCCATATTGGATTATCAGATTGGAATATTTCATCGAAACCTTTTGCCCAGTCTTTTTCTAAAAACAGACTGTGATGTTCTAGTTTATCTATCTGTTTATCTATACCCACATAAGCAACAAATGCTGACGGTGCGAATGTCTTTTTATCCCAATATTTTTGATCGTAAGTTCTGTGCTTTTCATCTAATAAATTTAATTCAGTATTTGGGTAATCTGCATTTACGACTACAAGGTCAGTTTTGAAAAATCCATGATTTGTCACGATCATATCAGCTTTACCGTCTTTAACCTCTATATCTAAAACTTCATGATCAAGTTTTATTTCTGTACCGTTCTCTTTCGCGATTTCAGCAATACTGTCTACTACTTTCCTGATCCCTCCTTTAGGGAACCATACACCTTCAATGAAGTCAACATAAGACATCAATTGGTATATCGCAGGTGTAATTTTTGGAGATCCTCCTAAGAAACCGATCGAGTATTCGAGTATCTTTCTCGCTTCATCGCTATCAAAATGTTTTGTGACCAGGTCATCTAGATTTCTTAATATGTCTAGTTTTGATCCAGACGTTAATAATTTCAAACTAAAGAAATCGAATATTGAACTGTAATCCTCATATATCAAGCCATCCATAGCTACGTTGTACTTCTTCTTAGCAGATTCAATATATCTTTTTAGTTTCTCTTCGCCGTTTTCTTCTAATCGGTTGAACAGTTCAAAATTGTCCTCTATGTCTGCATGGATATCTACAATATTTTCATCACTAAAGAATATCCTATATGATGGATCTAGTCTTTTAAGATCATACAGGTCTTCTGGCTTTTTATCGAAATTCTTAAAGAACTCCTTGAAAACATTTGGCATCAAGTACCATGAAGGTCCCATATCGAATTGAAAACCTTTATCCCGATGAACTCTAGCTCTTCCACCTATTTGGTCATTCTTTTCAAATATCGTAACATCATGCCCTTCTTTTGCTAATAAAGCCCCAGCAGCAAGCCCTCCGAAGCCTGCACCTATAACACTTACTTTCATTTATTCCTCCAGAGGATTATTCACACATCCTCGATTTCATATTTTTCATCCTTCTTTTCTAATAATATGGCAGGTCTGATATCCTTCACACCATCTATATTTCCTATTTTTTTGCTGATAACTCTAGAAAGACTTTCACCATCCTCAGCCCAGACTTCAGCCATTATCATATGATCTCCAGTAGATTTTGCAGCCCATTTAACTTCGTCTATATCCCGTATTTCATTTACGCTATTCAGAAGATTTTCTGGAGTAACATCTAATCCTAGGATCGCTACCATATTATAACCTATCTCTTTAGGATTGAGATCAATAGTGTATTTTTTGATCACCCCATTTCTTTCTAGGCACTTTATCCTATTTCTAACTGTTGCTTCACTAACATCAATTTCATCAGCGATATCTGTGAAATGTTTTCTTGCGTTTTCTTTCAGTATAGAGAGAATTTTCCTATCTGTTTCGTCAATTTTTACCATATTATCGCACACTTTTTGATATTTTGCTTAATTTTTTTACGAATATCGTACAAAAACTTAATATATATCGTACTATTTAAGATTATTGCTAGGTGTCAAGATGGAATTAGAGGCTTTACACAAGATAAGCTACGGAATGTATGTCGTCACTGCTAAAAAGGGCGATAACCTAAATGGACAGATGGCAAATTCTGTATTTCAAGTAACATCAGAACCCCCTCAGATTGCGGTATCCATAAATTTAGATAATTTTACCCATTCATGTATTGAGGAGTCTGAATCTTTCGGCATATCTGTTTTATCACAAAATACTCCACTCAGGTTTATTGGAGATTTTGGATTCAAATGTGGGGAGGATTATGACAAGCTAGAAGGTGTGGATTATAAGATAGGGCGAACAGATATCCCTATCATATTAGATCATAGTGTTGCGTATATCGAAGCAGAAGTTGTAGATAAGAAAGAATTAGGAACTCATACTTTGTTCATAGGTGAAGTTATAGATGCAGATATCTTGACAGACGATAAAGTTATGACTTATGAATACTATCATGGTGTTAAGAGGGGTACGCTTTCGAAGAAAGCCTCACATTATATAGAAAAGGAGGATAAATAAAATGGAATTAGAAGGATATGATTTCGATGAGTTACTTAGGGCAGCGGCAAAATCAGAAGTGAACAGCAGAGAAGTTTATGAATACCTGTCTGATGCAACTGACAATTTTGTGATCAAGGATAGGTTCGAATTTTTGGCAGGAGAAGAAAAGAAACACCAGCAGTTTGTGACGGATCTCTATGAGAAAAGAAATAAAGGTAAAGAGATGGAAGTACCTGAAGAAACTCCAGTACCGATACCGTTCATAAATTATGGTGATGACATAGATGAATCAGAGATAGTAGAGCAGGCGATGGATGCAGAGATATCTTCACGTGACTTCTATGCTAAAATGGCTGATATGGCAAGAGAAGAAAGTAAAGATGGTGAAGAAGTAAAACTGCTTGATTATCTATCAGGAATGGAACAGAACCACTATGAAATATTAAAATCTGAGCTCGAAAGGATCAAAGAATTTGAAGAATTCGATCAGTATCATCCTGCCATGCACCAAGGACCCTAGAGGTGAAAAATATGGCAAAATGGAGATGTACTGTTTGCGGATACATATATGATGAAGAAGAAGGCGATCCAGAGAATGATATAGAACCTGGAACCAAATTTGAAGAATTGCCAGATGATTGGGTATGTCCTTTATGTGGAGCACCTAAAGACCAGTTTGAAAAAGTATAGTCAAAAAATGAGGTGTAAAGATGGTAGAAAAAGGAGATAATGCAATAGACTTCATTCTCGAGGACCAGAATGGTAACGAATTCAGGCTTTCTGATTTTGAAGGCAAAAAAATACTGCTTTCATTTCATCCCTTAGCAGGAACTAGTGTGTGTGCTAAACAGATGAAAGCATTAGACGACAATATTGACGAATTCAAAGAGTTAGATACTGTTCCAGTAGGGATAAGCGTCGATTCATCTCCAGCCAAAAAATTATGGGGTGAAAAATTAGGTATAGATGAATTGAGGATGCTGTCTGATTTCTGGCCTCATGGAGATATAGCTAAGAAGTATGGTTTGTTTAGGGAAGACGATGGTTTTTCAGAGAGAGCAAATATCCTGATAGATGAGGATCAAGAAATTATATTTGAGAAAGTATATCAAATAGGAGAAGTTCCAGACCTAGATGAAATATTTGAAATATTACAAAAGAGGCGATAGAATGGCATTGTTTGAATGGGATGATGAATATAGCGTAGGAGTAAAAAAATTCGATAGGCAGCACAAGAAGATATTCAAAGTTATAAACGACCTTCACGATGCGATGAAAGAGGGCAAAAGTAAAGAAAACATGGGAGTTATACTTAAAAGACTCGAGAATTATGCAGATAAACATTTCACTGACGAGGAAGAATATATGGAAAAATATGATTATTCTGGCCTGGAGAATCAAAAAGAGCAGCATGAACATTATATCGCCAAGATAAGTGAGTTTAGAGAGGAATACGACAAAGGCAATATGACGATATCTATGGATATGATGAACTTTCTTAAGGATTGGTTGAAGAATCATATAAACGGTACCGATAAGAAATACTCTGATTTCTTTGAAGATAAAGAAATAAATTAAACATGGTGAAAAATATGGCATTGTTTGAATGGGATGACAAGTATAGTGTTGATGTGGAAAGGTTCGACAGACAGCATAAAAAAATGATAAACATATTGAATGATTTACATCAAGCTATGAAAGAGGGTAAAAGTAAGGAAAATATGGGAGTTATCTTAAAGAGATTAGAAGATTATACTGAATATCATTTTGGAGATGAAGAGAAATACATGACAAAGTATGGTTATAAGGGATTGGAAGATCATAAGAATCAGCATGAAAAGTTCGTTGAAGAGATTAAGGATTTTAAGAAGAAGTATAACAAAGGTGAGATGACTGTTTCAATGGATATGATGAACTTTCTCAAAGATTGGTTAAAAAATCATATCAATGGAACTGATAAGAAGTATTCTGAGTTTTTTGAAGATAAGGATATAAAATAAAAAAAGAGGTGAGAAAAATATGACAAAGATAGAAGATATGTATCAAACAGATGATTGGAAGACAGAAAAGCACGTACCAGTGATCGAGATAGAGGAGGAAGGTGAAGAAGTAAAGATCAAAGCAACGGTAGGTAAAGAGATTTCACATCCGAATACAACTGAACATCACATCCGATGGATAGAATTATATTTCCATCCAGAAGGTGAAAATTTCCCATATCACTTGGGTAAATATGAATTCAATGCACATGGTGAATCTACTGAAGGCCCGGATACAAGTACAATTTACACAGAACCTGAGGTGGTATCTAAGTTTAAAACTGAAAAATCAGGAACTATAGTTGCGAATTCATACTGTAACATTCATGGGCTTTGGTCCAATGAAAAGAAGTTAGAGAAATGAAATTAGGAATATATGAATATGAGGTGAATAAATATGGAAGAAGAAAAAGAAGAAGGTATGC
>CAZEXI010000017.1:36830-38592 GCA_964516805.1 uncultured Thermoplasmata archaeon | reverse complement strand
CTCCTTTCGGATACTCAATTGTAATCAAGTCTATTATTCACTATATATATTCGGAGACAATTATCGGAATAGATAACAATTTAATAATCAATTTTGATAATAAACCCAGTAACCTTTATTATGTGGTTTGTATTGTTATCTAATTGATACCCTATACGCGCGTACATATAGTTAGTAAATGTATAACAATAGAGAAGCAATAGATCAATAGACAACTTATCTCTGCTTTCTCTATCAATACACACATATCCACCCTTCAATATAACCATCCAGGGACCAATTATCTTTTGAGATAATCAGAACATTAAATATAATATGATAACTAACCTTGTTTTTCAATAATGATAGAGAGCATTAGAGAGCGCGACTTATCAAAAGAAGATTCCTCAACTAGTAGTATCAGTTTTGATTATCGTTCTCTATCATCAGATTTCAAAGCAGCTACAGGTGTTAGCTCTCTGATGCTCCTTATCGCTACAATACTTATATCAGCGATAGTAGCAGGAGTACTGATAGATACAGTTACTAGATTACAGCAACAATCTGAAAAGACAGGCCAAGAAGCACTTTGGGAAGTAAGTTCTGGCCTAAAAACGATATCAGTAACAGGAGATAGAAAAGAGAACAACAATGCATCAAAACCAACATCTTCTAGTATTGAAGTGGTAGAGGTAACTGCAGGTTTACAGGCAGGCAGCAGGGCTATTGATCTTGACAATTTACTAGTAACAATAGAAAACGGTAATACCTCTGTAGAACTGACTCATAATGCTTCAGGTACAGATGCAGGTGATGCAGATGAAAGTCAATTTGTTACTGAAACATTAAGAGATCCTGAAGGAAAGATGGCAAGTGAAAATGTGATGAGTCAGGGAACATTAGTAAAAATAATCATAAGTGTAGACGCGAGCGCTGTAGACATGGAATTAGGACCAAGCACTCAATTGAACATAAAAATGATACCTAAACACGGACATTCTACAAGGATATCATTAACTACCCCTCCAGTGTACACTTCTAGGTATATAAGTTTGAAATAAGTAAATTACCAGATGGTTTAAATATGAAAAAAAGAAAAATATGTAATTAGGACCCAGGTGGCAACAATGGTGGACTTTGGTAAGATAATAGGTGGCGACAAAGAAGAAGCCGATGAAGAAGAACCTGACGAAGAGGATATCGATGACCTTCTCGACGAAGCAGACGATGACATGATGGGAGGAGGAGGCATGGATGATATGGACTCAGGTGGAGGCATCGGTCCAGAAGCAGGTGGCGGGGGCGGAGGTATGGGTATGGCCCCCGACATGAGAGACGATATCAGCAAGAACGAAGAGGAAATACGTGAGGTGAAGACAGAAATGGAAACCCTAGACGAAACTGTAGATAATATGGATGAAAGAGTAAAAAATATCGAGGAAGACATCAGCCAACTTTTAGATGTTTACGAAATGGTAACAGCAGAGTTTAATCCATTTCTAGAGAGTGCTGGTCCTTCTGAAATGGACGGTCAAAAAGGAGAAAAAAGTGAGATCGATATAGGAGTCAATATGGGAGGTGGAGGCGAATCTCCTCAACAACAGGCTCCTCAGCAATCACAACAACAAGAATCTATGCCTTCCTTTGATGAATTACCTGGTCCTGACCAGCAGAGTCCACAACAGGCTCCTCAGCAGCAAGCTCAACAGCAAAGTCCGCCAGAAGCTCCATCTCAGCAACAAGCACCCCAACAACAGGCTCAGCAGCCTCCTCAACAAAGTCC
>CAZEXI010000017.1:0-36730 GCA_964516805.1 uncultured Thermoplasmata archaeon | reverse complement strand
CATCTCAGCAACAAGCACCCCAACAACAGGCTCAGCAGCCTCCTCAACAAAGTCCTCCAGAAGCTCCACCTCAACAACAAGCACCTCAACAACAGGCTCAGCAGCCTCCTCAACAAAGTCCACCTGAAGCTCCATCTCAACAACAAACTCAAGAACCATCTTCTCAACCAGAATCTCCTCCAGAACCACCTCAACAAAGTCCACCTGAACCTCAAGAATCTCCATCACAACCACCTCAACAGGAACCTTCTCAGGAACCACCTTCTCAACCAGAATCTCCTCCAGAACCACCTCAGCAAAGTCCACCTGAACCTCAAGAATCTCCATCCCAATCACCTCAACAGGAAACACAACAACCACCTTCACCAGATCAAGTTGGACAAGCCCCACAGCCATCTCAAGTACAAACCGAAACCAAAAAACCTTCAATCCAACCCTCAAAATATATACCACAGCAAACAAAAGAACAAAAGACTACCACAAAACAATCTAGTACTACTGAACAAGATGTAGAAAAAGATTACACAGATGAAAATGTGATCTCCGTTAAAAAGGAATTAGAAGGTGGATCAACCTATCTGATTGAAGATGAAACTCTTGATTTTGCTTACGATGTTTTCAGCAAACTGGTTGATACAGATAATAAAACACTGTGTGTGACAAGAAAACATCCAGAAAAAATTCAAGATAAATATAACATAGGCGATACTGACTTCGTTTGGTTATCTACATCTAACGAAGCTATAGCTGTTGGACCAAAGCAACTAGATGTTCTCAGTCTAACTATCGAAGGATTCCTCTCAGATGAAGGAGATACAATATTGATAGATGGTCTAGGATACCTTTTCTCTAACAATCCAGTTTCCACGATAATACAATTTTTACAATCTATACAAGACCAGATAACTACTGGAAATACAAAATTACTTTTTGCAATCAGTCCTTCATCGATTGAAGATAAGTATTACAATCTGATAAATAATGAACTGAATCCAAAAGTCATATCCCTAATAGATGAAGGTAAAGAAAAAGAAGATGAACAGGTATCACCAAAAGGAAAGCAAGAAGATCTAGTAGATGACATGAAAAATATGGTTGACTACCTTGAAGATGAAGAAAGAGAATTTGAAGATAAAGTAGAAAAGTTAAATCAGCAATCAGTACCATCTCAAACATCGAACACCTCTGACGTTGTGTTAGATGCGATCAATTCATTGAGAGACGAAGTATCTACACTGAGAAATCAATTAAATAAACAAGAAAGACAAAAAGTTAGTGAAAGAAGAGATTCTACAGAGCCCACCACAGAGGAAAGAATTAGAGAAATCGTCAGAGAAAAAGAAACAGAAAGTAAAGAGGAAACTGAGGACAAAAGGGATACAGAAGAAGTAGTAACCGTTGAAGAAGAAAAGGAAATAGAGGAAAAAGAACCTGAAGAAGTACAAGAAGAGCAAGTAGAAGAAGAGATTACTGATGAAAGAATAAAAGAAATAATAGATATAGTAAAAGACAGAATCAAAGAAGAAGAGGAAGAAGAATCGGACATCCCTGAAGAATATCTAGAAAGGATCATAGAAGAAGTCAAGAGGGAGTTAAAAGAAGAGGCGGAGATTACCAAAGAAGAATCCATAGAAGAAGAGGATGAAATTGATGAAGAAAAACAAACAGAAGAACGAATAATAAAAGAAGAAGGTGTATCTAAACCAGAAATAGATGAGGAGACTTTTGAAGAGGTATCCGAAAAAGAAATAGAAACTAAAACGTCAGAGCAAGAAGAGCCTACCGTTGGAGATATATTAAAGACAGTAGAAAAAGAGAAAGAATCAGAAAAAGAGAAAGAAAAAACAGAAGTAACTGAAAAAGAGACTGAAGTAGAAGATGAGACAGAGAATAAGGTAAAGATCGAAAAAGGAATCCATGTCAAAGGTTCTCTAGAATCTGATGATGACATAGTTCTAAAAGATAAATCAACGATCGATGGAGATGTAATATCTAGAAAAGGAAATGTTACGGTAGGTGAAGACTGTACAATCAAAGGAAAGGTCAAAGGAATACAAGTGGATATATCCGGTGAGTCAGAAATAGATGAGATAGACGCTGAAGAAGATATCACTCTTGGAAAAGATGTCAATGTTAAAAAGATAAGAACAGACGGAGATGTTGAACTCCATAAAGGCGTTACTGTTGAAGAAGAAATCGAATATGGTGAACACCTATTTTTCAAAGGCGATGGAATAAAAGTAGGAAACTTGATACATCCTATAAAAAGTGAAGAGGTGGTGGAAGAGCAATGGGCTTCTCAGTAGCTGGAGCCGGTGGAATAGTATTCGTCGCCCTGATCGTAGCAGCATCGATAATGTCTGGTGTTGTCTTTAAAAGCATGGAAGACCTTGAAGAAAGTGCACAGGACAACGTAGATGATTGGGTTCAGAAAGGTCAAACTACTTTTACAATTCAAAACGTACTTTACAATAGGACAAATAATAAACTTACCATCTCTGTGAGAAATACTGGTGCCACAGTTTTAGATGCATCAAAAATCAATCTCCTGAAAAATGGTGAAATGATCGATGATGAGAATATGGATATCAATGTTATAAATAAAAAAGGAAACCATTGGCCACCAGAAGAAAATCTTAGAATCACGATAAACAATGCTGATCTAGAATTTTACAAATCAGTCAGTAATAGAGTTGATAAAAAACTTCGCACGGGTATATCTTATCCAGGTGCAGTAACAAGCAATACGAATTATACTTACCTGGTTGACGGTGAAAACATAGTAATCTATGATGATTATGATACTTATAAAAAAGAATTATCCAAAGGAATACTTGATAATCCAGTAGATCTTTCATCTACCTATAGAAAACTCTATGTGCTAGATAATCAAACCCATATAGATAGATATGGCATCGATGGAACGAATGGAGAAAATTTCATCTCTACCGGAGGACAAATCAGTAATCCAAAAGCTGTATCGGCCACGGATGGAAATACTGACGATCATCTATACGTACTCGACAACAACGATCACATAGATAAATACGATCTAGATGGTACTTTCAACGAAACCGTTGTAAATGATCTCGAAGGTGCAGTAGATATTTACGTAACAGATAATATCTATGTAATAAACGATACATCCAGTAGTATCGAAAGATACAGCTTAGATGGAACATCTCATACTACACTTATTTCGGATGGAAACCTAACCAATCCTACTAATTTAACAGTTACTGACCAGAACTTCACTTCCCAATATATCTACATAATAGACTCTAATGATCATGTAGACGTCTATGATAAAAATGGAAATTTTATTACTACTATTGAAGAACAAATGGGCAGCAATCTAAAAGGTATCGATATCGCTGGAAGATTGTACGTTTCGAACGGATTAAATGGAGTTTACAGACTGAATATAGGCACTAAAATAAAGGTGGTACTCGAAAATGCTATCGCTGATTATAAGACAACTTAGGAGGTAAAAAAATGGGATTCTCAATATCAAGCACGCATCTAGTCTTCTTTCTCGCATCCATGCTGGTAGCTTCAACATTAGCAGGAGTATTCATAGCTACTACAGATTCTATCAGTGATGGGATCGTTGAAAAAGAGGACTCTATAAGTAAGAAGCTGAAAACACAAATAGATATTATTAATGACCCAAATCATGTACCAAATGATCCTTTGGTAATCTATGTCAAAAATACAGGTTCTACAAAACTTAATAAAACGGATGTTAATATCCTTATAAACGGTACTCTACAAGAAACATCAACAAAAACAGTTATCGAAGGTGGACACGTATGGGAACCAAACGGAGTTTTAAAGATAGAAGTTAATACTAACCTGCCATCTGGAGATCATTGGATCAAAGTTATCGTAGGGAATGATGTTCAAGATACATTTGAGTTCTCTATGTGAGGTGTCTAATTAATGGTAGATATTAGAGATATAGAAATAGAAAGAGATGACCTCCATGAAATGCTAGGTGGAGGCTTTCCTTCAGCTTCATTAGCTATAATTGAAGGTAGATATGGTACCGGAAAATCTGTACTGACCCAAAGGTTGACCTATGGTTTCCTCGAAAACGATTATGCTGTCTCAGTCATTTCGTCAGAATTGACTGTCAAGGGATTCATAGAACAGATGGCATCATTGGGTTATAATATAACATCCTATCTTTTGGATAGAAATCTACTATTCATACCTATTTATGGAATGATATCACAAGCAAACCAACAAAAAAATTATGTTGAACAACTTATGACTGGACAGAGGATATTCGAATCTGATGTTATTATTCTAGATACATTTTCTGCACTTGTCAGTAAAGATGAAGATCCAGAACAATCATTAGTTGATTTAGAAGGGTTTTTCCAAAGATTATTAGCTCAAAGTAAAACTATCATATTAACTATAGAATCTGGTCCAACCAGTTCTAAATTATTCCAAGCGTTCTATTCAGCTGCTCACGTTTTGTTTGAATTGGGTTTAAATCAGCAGGGTGGTAAGGTTTCACAGGAGATCGATATTAAAAGATTTGCTAAAGCTGGTGGTAGTGTTTCACAGACCATAGCCTTCAGAGTAGAACCTGGAATCGGTTTCGTATTAGAGATCACATCGGTGGGATAAATAATGTCGAGTATACAACACGAGGCATCCTTGGCTCAGGTGAGAAAAAGAAACTCTCACCTTGACGAATACATAGAAGCAATCCATGCTAGGGGGATAAATAAGCCTGTGTTGAAAAATAGAGTAGACAGGGATCTTAAAGATAAAGACCAGATAAACATCATATATCCTATCGGCGACCCATTGTTCATACATGTTTATGGCACTGAATCGAAAGGTTATCAATACAATGCTATAGAACCACCACTGGACTCTGAGTCTCAAAAATTATATGATGAAGTCGAAGAATATATATTCTCACAATCTGCATTCCAGGAAGCTTGTGAAGACGAAGATTCACTAGCTGATATGATTGAAGACCTGGTAAATGAATACGTAGAACAAGAAACCGGCGGTTTCTTGTTTAGTAGAAACATCCCTAAGGACCGAGTCAAACGAGTTCGTTACAGATTAATAAGAGATCTAGCAGAACTTGGACCTATAGAACCTTTGATGAGAGATCCATACATTGAAGATATTTACGTTGTTGGCCTAGAACCAGTCAAATTGATACACAAAGTGTTCGATTCGATGAAAACAAATCTAAAATTTGACACCATGCAGCAACTTAACGAATATTTGATAAATTTAGGTAGTCGAGTCAACACTTCTGTAAATGCTTCAGATGCAATATTTGACACAGCTATGCCTGATGGTTCTAGATTGAATATTATCTATCCTGAAGATGTATCTATCAAAGGGCCAAGTTTCACTATAAGAAAATTCTCAGAGACGCCTCTTACCATGCCACAGATTATAAAATGGAACACATTCAGTCCAAAGATGGGTGCATACCTATGGTTATGCATGCAGCACGGTATGTCTGTGTTCGTGTCTGGTGAGACAGCTTCTGGTAAAACAACCACACTCAACTCCATGCTTCCGTTTATCCCATACGATTCAAAAATTTACTCTGTAGAAGATACAGCAGAGGTACTTCCACCACATGATACATGGCAGCAGATGATCATCAAGGATACAGAGGATGAAGCTACCTCTGTAGAATATTTCGACCTTATCAAAGCAGCTATGCGCTCTAGGCCTGATGCACTACTGGTAGGAGAGATCAGAGGTGAAGAGGGTAATATAGCATTCCAAGCCATGCAGACTGGTATTCCCGTGATGTCAACTTTCCACGCAGCATCAGTACATAAATTGGTTCAGAGGATGAGTGGTGATCCGATCAATGTACCACTGCACTTTTTCCCTAACCTAGATGTTGTGGTCATCCAGCAGGCAGTATACGTAGGCGGTGAATTCTTAAGAAGGATGCTGAGCCTTACAGAGATAACTGGATACATGCGTGAAGAAGAACAGGTAGAGGTGAGACAGATATTCAGCTGGGATCCAGTAAAAGACCAATTCGATTTCAGTGGTAGATTCAACAGTGAGGTTTTAGAAAAAAGAATAGCGCCTGACATGGGATTCGATGATAAGAGAGATATTTATGAGGAACTTGATAAAAGAGCTAAAGTGATCAAAAATATGATCCGTCATGATATTTTAGGATACAATGAGGTCATAAACGTTATACAAAGATATCAAAAGAACGGAATGGAAGGTTTACCACCAAATATCAGAGTAAGAGATTAGAGGTAAAGATATTATGGAGTTATTAGAACATTATAAAAAGATGGACATGTCTTTAAGGGATTACATCCTTGGAGGTATAGTTCCTAGTATTATTATATTTTTTATAATGTTCTTCTTTCCCAGCTTGATATATCCAGATGTTCTATTAGATGGACTTCTTTCGATCATATCTACAATCATAATACCGATTGTAATACTAGTGGTCGTACTTGTATTCCCAATAATATCAAGAAAATTAAAAGAAGAAGAAATAGATTCGAACATGCATCTATTCATCACTTATTTTTGGTCTATATCAACTTCAACCGTTCCACAAACTGAAATGTTAGAAAAAATGGCTTCTGTTGATGAATACGGTGCTTTAACTGAAGAAATAATGAAAATTTACAATCGTATGAAATACTGGGATATACCCTTACCGGAAGCAGCAAGAGATGTTGCAGAAGACACTCCTTCCGAAAAATTATCTGATTTCTTAACTAGACTCGCTCACTCACAGGAAGCCGGTGAAGATCTGAACCTATTTTTAGAAAAAGAGCATTCTGTTGTTTTAAAAGATTACGAGACGGAATATAAAGCTGCATTAGAAACTCTAGAACTGTTAAAAGAAGTTTTTATTGCTTTGATGACTTCCACATTATTCCTTATAGTCTTCCTATCTATACTTCCGATCTTCCAGGGCGGTACCCCTATGATAATGTTAGCGGGAGGATTACTGGTATTCATAATGATGGAAGTGATAATGTTGGTAGCTGTTAAAACTATGCTTCCAAATGACGCTATTTGGCACAGTTTAGATATAAAAACAAAGATGAAAAGTAGGATGAAGAAGATATTACCTATAATAGTAGCTACATCAGCCTTGTTGTTTATAATATTACACTTTTTCTTTACTATAGATCTATACTTCGTACTTGCGATATCACTATCACCTTTGATCGTTCCTGGTATAATCACTTATCTGAACGAAAGAGATCTGAAAAGGTGTGATAATAACTATGACGCATTCATGAGGGCTATCGCTAGTAGTACTGCAGTTGGTGGAGGAAGTGTCGAAACAGCACTCTCTAAATTGAGAAGATATGACTTCGGACCATTGACCGATCACGTAAATCAACTTTACAAAAGACTATTGACAAGAATTGACGAAGAAAAAGCATGGACTTATTTTGCATCAGGTACCGGAAGTAATTTGATAGCAAACTTTACAGATATGTACACTGGTGCTATGGACCTCGGTGCAGAGACAAGAAATGTGAGCGACATAATTTCAGACACTTTTGTAACACTTCTCTCATTGAGGAAAGATAGATACCAAAAATCATCAAGCATGGTAGGAGTTCTTTATGGTCTGGAATTAGGTGCAGCTCTTACATTGACACTTACTCTTAATATAGCTGCTATGATGGATGATTCATTAGGTATGATGGTAGAGACTTCTAAATTTTCAGGCATATTACATACTGTAGGTTACAGTACTGGTATGATAGACCTATTCATTCTAGTTGCAGTAATTGTACACGCAGTTTTTGCATCTTTGACTCTTATATTTTCAGCCGGAAGTCATAAATTAAACGTTTTCTATCACATAGTACCAATGTTATGGATAGGAATAATAACTTCTTTAATCGGTAAAACTGTTATGCAGGGGGTCATCGCTTGAAAGGTGGTGGTGACTATTAGGAACAGGGTTAAACGTGAGATCAAAAAAAATCCTCATCTGGGAGTATATATTCAGAGAAACCAACGGATTGTAGGCAATCCACGATACATGGAAGATGTGCCTGGTTGGGAAAGATTTGATAAAGATTTCAACATCATATATCCGATAAGTGATCAGGTCTATATCCATGCTTTTAAAGACCCAGATGGAAATAAAAGATATAATGTCGTTGAACCTCAACTCGACCAAAATTTGAAAGAAAAGTTAAAACTAGTAAAAAGGAAAATTTACCAGGAAGCAGATTACAGTCAGGAGATAAGTTATCGTGAAGAACTGGAAGACATGATAAAAGATATTTTCAAAAAAGTTGTTGGTAAAAGTGGAGGATTCTTTTCCAAATTTTCAGGTGATTCGATAGATGTAGCTAAAGAAGATATCCCAAAATTAAGATATTATGTGATTAGAGATCTCGTAAATTATGGTGTTCTCGACCCTGTATTGAATGATGAATATCTGGAGGACATATATTGTGTTGGAACTAAACCGATAACTTTGATCCATAAAACTTTTGGTATGATGAAAACTAACATCGGTTTTGATACTCAGCAAGAATTGGAAGATTATCTGAAAAAGATCAGTCAGCGAATGGGGAGTCCAGTAGGTGAATCTCATCCTATTGTGGACTCTGCTCTTCCCGATGGTTCTAGAATAAACGTAGTATATCCAGAAGACGTTTCTACAAAAGGAAGATCATTTACCATAAGAAAATTCCCAGATGACCCAATATCGATCACCCAATTGATTGATTGGAACACTATAACACCAGAACTCGCAGCTTATCTATGGTTGTGTTTAGAAAACGGTATGTCATTATTTATCTGTGGAGAATCAGCGTGTGGAAAAACTACCACCTTGAACGCCGCTTTACCTTTTATTCAATTGGACAGTAAAATCTACAGTGTAGAAGACACTCCAGAGGTGAGTCCACCCCACGATAACTGGCAGCAGTTGATCGTAAGAGAAGAAGGACCTGAAGAAGATCAAGTAGGTATGTTTGACTTATTAAAAGCCGCATTAAGATCACGTCCGGATTATATCATACCTTCTGAGATCAGAGGTGAAGAAGGTAGAGTTGCTTTTCAAGCTATGCAGACAGGTCACCCTGTAGCTTCGACATTCCACTCTTCATCGATACACAGGATGATCCAGAGGCTAACAGGAGAACCTATCGAAATACCTATTACTTTCATAGATAACCTAAATGTAGCAGTGATTCAAAGAAATATTAGAACAGAGGGTGCTGTATTGAGGAGAGTAACGGAAGTCGGAGAACTTGTGGGTTATTCAGAAGATCAAGGGGGTGTTATGATGAGAGTTACCTTTAAAAGAGACCCACAAAAAGACGAGTTAAACTTTGAAGGTATGTACAACAGCTTCATCTTAGAAGAAAAAATCGCAAAAATTCAAGGTTATGACGATACACGTAAAATATACGATATAATGGAAGATAGAGCAGATGTACTAAGGGCTATAAATGAAAAAGATATAACAGATTATTCCAAGGTAACACAATTGGTAGACGAGTTCAGAAAGGGTGGAAAAGAAAATATGTCTATAAAGATCAGATGAAATTTAACTTGCTTTATTGAATCCTATTACAAACTTAGCTCCACCTAATCTTGATTCCTTTATTGAAAGCTTTCCATCATACTTTTGAGTGATTTTATCAACAATATACATTCCTAATCCAGAACCTGAAGAATCTTTTCCTTTAAATCCTTGCTCTAAAATATCAGTTTTTATCTCATCAGGGATTCCTTTACCATCATCTTCTATTATTATATCTATTAAATTCTCTTTTTCCTCATAATCAATAATAATTTTATTTCCCTTAGAATGCATTATTGAATTTTCTATAATATTATTGAAAACTTCTTTTACTATCTTTCCTGCTGATATATATATTTTCTTGTCTATTTTATTTATTATGTCGATCTCTTTTTTCTCTCCCAACTTTAGATATTTACTCTCTGCTTTAGAGATTATTTCCGATAATTCAATATTCTCGTTATTTTCTTCTAAATCGATCTTGTCCAACATCCTCACATCTTTGATCAATTCTATACCTTCCTCTATACTTTCCAAAGATGTATTGATATAATCCCTTTGTCCATCATCTAAGTCAGTATCTTTTACCAACTCTAAAAATCCCATAGTCACCTGGAGTTTATTTCCAAGATCGTGTCTAAGCATAGAATGTAAAAACTCTGCCTCCTTTTCCACCTTTTTCCTTAAAGTGATATCTCTTAAAATCAAGGCCTTGCCGATGCCTTTATTCCTTTGATTTTTAATCGGCGAAAGTTTTACGTCATAATATTTCTTCCTTCCATCTACCTTTAATTCGATCTCTTCAAACAAGTTATTATTCGACTGTTTCATGTTTTCTATCTGTTTTTTATCTATCATATCCTCGATATTTTTACCTATAATATCAGTATCCAATTTATCGTAGTAATTATTGACCAAAGAGTAAGCACTTTCATTATAATCTACTATCTTATTTTCCTTATCGATCACAAATATATGGTCATCTATATTTTTAAAAACAGTTTCTCTAGCTACTGGTTTGATCTTAAGGAAATCTAATTTTATAACTGCCCAAGTAAATATCGTTCCAGTTACTAAAAATGTGATCGGAGTTATATCAAAAGCCCTTGGAAGTATACCTAAATTCAAGATGTACAATCCATTTCCCACAGTGGGTACAGAAACACCTACAAAAAGAATAAAAGCTTCCTTTATATACTCATCACCTATCTTTATCAAAAAATTAAGAAGAAGTATTATGCCGATAAGTATTAGAATATATGAATAAAGAGTGTGTATCCAAAACCATGGTCCTACTTCTCCGTAAATAATACTTATCCCGCTTAAACTTTCTACAACTGTACTTTTCCAAAAAAGATTATGAAATTGATTTGTCCATATCATAAATTGAGTAAAAATTGGAAATATCGATAGTAAAAGTAACCTCTTTCTTTTTAACCAGTTCTCTCGCCCTGTATAATAAAGTGAGAAGGCAAACCAAAATACTGGTAAAAAAGCTATTCCAATAAATCTTAATTTGAAAAATATATTCATCACGGTTAGATCATCTATAAATATCTCTAAAAGATAGAATGTTGACCAAAGTGATATACATAAGGCCAGTATTGAAAAAACATACTGCTCCATTTCCCTTTTCTCATAGAGCAGTCTAAACATGAGTAAAACAGGCAATATAGCAGAGATGAAAAGCAATAATAAATAAATTTTAAAACTTAAGCTCATTTAGATCACCTGATCTTACTGTTCTAAAACATCTTTCACAGTTTCGAGTAATTTTTGCTTTCTTGCTGGTTTTACTATGTATCCATCTGCTAGGTCTTTGTATCTTTTTTGAACCTTCTCTACGGGATTTACCACTGAATAAAATATGATCTTTTGATCTGGATCTACTTTTCTCATCATATTGAAAACTTCAAATCCATCTTTTTCTGGCATCCTGATATCTAATAAAACCAAATCTGGATCAGTATCTTTGAATATAGCTATAGCTTTTTCTCCACTTTTTGCTTCACCTATGATTTTATACTCATCTGACAAAACACCTTTTATCAATCCCCTTATGCCATCATCATCATCAACCACCAAAATTTTTTCATTCAACATATCACCGTGCATCTAGAAAACACTGTTTATCTTTCTCATCAACTTATCTCTTTTAAATGGTTTAACGATATAATCTTCGGGCTCATGGGTACTTTTAATTTTTTTAGACGGATCTTTATCCACACTTGTACAAAATATTACTTTCTGTTCAGGTTTCATATCTTTTATCTGTGAGAAAGTTTCGTACCCGTCCATTTTGGGCATCTGTATATCTAATAAAACTAGATCTGGTTCCAATTCTTCGATCTTCTCTACAGCTTCTTCTCCATTTTCAGCTTCTCCACATATGTCAAACTTCATGTCTAGTACTTCTTTTAAGAAACGTCTCATTATCTCTTCGTCATCAACTATCAATATACTTTTAACCATACCAAGAGTAAATTCTTCTTAAGTTATTTTAAAATTTTGAAATTTTATCAAAATCGATTTTATGGATCTTCTAGTCTATCTATCATCTTCATCTTTTCATCAATCATGCTTTTAGAGAAACCTATCAAAGGACGGAAAATCAATTCTTCAGTATTCAGCTCAGATATATCTTCTAGTGTTTCGCCCAATACGATGCCATCCAAATTCTCTGGTAAATCCTCAGTAAATAATGATCCTCTTTTCTCTATTTTAAAAGTTTTTAAATTTGGATCCCATTTTTTAAGCTTATCCACCCATTCATTTTCCTCAGTATAGTAAATATAGCATCTAACGCCCCTCTTCATCATTAGCCATGCTGCCATGAAATCTTTTTTATCCTGAACAAAAGCCGCTGCTTTACCTTGTGAGCTTAATGGTAATCCGCCTGGACCTTCATTTTTTTCAGTAAAAAGATAGGCTTTATTGTTCCTAACCTCTATAAACAAAGTATTATCTGGATCATCGAGATCAACTTCTAGCTCTGGGTTTTCTTTTAAAATAACCGAACCAACTTTTTCTTCGACATCCATACTTGAATAATTTTGATCACCAGTCCTTCTTGCTCTAACAGCGAATGTGCCTGTTTTCCCGTTTGCAAAACTTTTTGATTCATTCTTAATTTCACTCAAATCAGATGATATCTCTTTAGCTGGACTGTATGATACCAATCCAAATATTCTAGAAAATAATTTTGAATCCTCTTTTTCAGTATATCCAAATATCCTTCCCCATCCCTTCGTTTCAATAAATATTTCCTTATCACTATTAAGGAACATCCTTTCTATATTCTGGATCAGTATGCTCTCAAAATTATTTCTAACACTGGGGCTTTTTGTACCTATCTCACCATATCTGAGTAGATTTAGCTGCATGGGATTTTACCTATCTATTCTTCGAAATCTATTCCGGATAAGTTATCTACAAATTCTGCCATCCATTTACCATAGAATCTACACTGTTTCAACTCTCTTTCATCCGGATCACCTATTACGACTGGACCATAATGATCTCCTTTAGGCATACCCTTAACTATCATACCATGAATAAGTAATGCCTCTATTAGAGCCATAAGTGTAGTTTCATTGCCTCCCGCAGGATTGGCGCTTGAAGAAAATACCCCGCCGACCATACCGTCTAATTTACCGTGGTGTTTTATACTTTTATCAATGTACTCCTTTATAGGTGCTGCTGGTAATCCGTAATAAGTAGGTGAACCTAGTATTATCCCATCATAATTCGGCAGGTCTTCTACATCTGCATCCTCTACTTTCATCAAATCCAAAACAATATCTCTGTCACTCTCTTCGATCCCTTCTGCTATCTTTTCTGCCATGGCTTCAGTTGTACCTGATTTCGAATAATAACAGATCAAAATTCTAGTCATTCTATCAAATGAAGAACTTACAATCCGATTATAAATTCTTTGCCCTATTTGGTTAATTTAAATTTCGAAAAATTAGAATATAAACAGAAACCTTTTTACTCAGGTCTAGATAGTTAATTAATGCCCTCTATAAATACACTAGTCCAACAGTTAGGACATTTTTTGAAAGGAAGAAAAGCGTATAAAAAATTAGTCAGCAAGGGCATTGATAATCCTGAAGAAGTCATACCTCAATTAATCAGTATTTTAGAAAATGAGGAAGGAAAAACAAAGAAAAAAACTCAAGAAGTTCTAGATGAGGTTTCAAATCATGTTGATTTAATAGATATTTTGATCAAAATACCAGTAGTAAAAACTCTATGGGCAGCTACCGACCCTAGTGAAGCTGTTTACTGTGTTGACATAGGATGCCTCAACGGAATAGACGTTGTGGCAGTAGGATCAAAAGATAAGAAAGTATACGTGTGGAACAGCAAAGGACAGATAATGTGGCGAGGTTTACAGCCAACCAGCGGTATAAGCTGTATAAAGTGTGGGAAGTTAGGTGAAACGGACGTAGTAGCAGCTGGTTCAGGTGAAGCTTTCGGCAGTTCAAGTGAAAATAATGTTTATGTATGGAACAGTAACGGTGAGTTACTCTGGCAGGGTATAGAAACTGAGGCATGGGTCAGTAGTGTCGATATAGGTGAATTAGGAGGGAAAGATGTTGTAGTAGCAGGATGTGGAGGTCTGTTTTTAAAATCGACCAATCTATTTGTTTGGAATAAAAAGGGTAAACTTTTATGGAAATCAAATGAACCTGATTCATGGGTAAGCAAAGTAAAAATTGGTCATCTTAACGGAGAAGATGTAGTAGTGGCCACCTCTGGTGACAATAATGTATACGTATGGAATGCACATGGAAAACTACTTTGGAAGGGCACCGAATCAAGTGGTTCTTTAGTGGATCTAGAAGTTGGTAAATTAGCTGATACTGAGATAGTGGTCGGTATCTCATCAAATGTTTATGTTTGGAACAACAAAGGTAAACTTCTGTTAAAAGCTGAAGACTCTGAAAGCTGGCTACGAAGTGTAGCCATAGGAAGCTTTGGAGGGAGGGATATGATCGTTGGAGGGTCTAGTGGACACAAATTATTAGGTTGGGATACAAGAGGAAATCTAATCTTAGAAAAAGATGAGCCTGAAGGAGAAATAAATAACGTTCAAATTGGAACAGTATCGGGAAGAAATGTCCTTGGTATCGGTTCTCGAGATAGCAACGTTTACATGTGGGAAGAAGGGTCATCTGAGCCTTGGGAAGCTAGTGCTCCAAATGATGAAGTATATGACATCAAAATAGGAAAGTTAGGCGATAAAAATGTGATAACTGCCTGTTCTAGGGATAAAAACGTGTATGTCTTTGAAGCAAAATTCTCAAGCGTTAAGGAGATGCTAGATAATTTAGAGAAAAAAGTTCCTTCTCCCAACTTAAGAAAAAAATACAAAAAATTAACTAACTCTGTTAGTTCACCTACGTCAAACATAAGAGAAGAATTGGACCAAGATGTGAGAAATTTAGCAAAAGAAATAGAAGGAAGACAACGTGAATATCAAAACCTAGCTAACAAGATAAAGAATATACAGAACAATTTGAACAAATTCCAGCAAAGAGATATCGACGTCAAAGACTTCCCGAAGAAGACAAGAAGAGCAAAAAGAGCTATTAAAAATGGAAAGCTTAGTGAAGGAAGTAACATAATCAAAAACGTAGAGAAAGAAATTACCAGTATACAAAACAAATTTAGAAAGAAGAAACGTAAAAGGAAACAGTTCGAAAAATGGGTTAAAGGACTTGAAGTGGAAATTGATGTGATAGATGAGGGTTTAAAGGAAAAATTGATGCCTGTTTTTGAAAAATACAATGAGATAGAAAAAGACGACACTATAGATAATAATATTGAAGATATAAGATCAGATATTAAACAGTTGAAAACCGTTTCCAAGAAACTAGTAAATGTGAGAAATGATAAAAATTATTATGGTACTTTAGCTCAAGAACTCAATAATTTTGTGGAAAAACATAGGATGCGATTGAATCAAGGCTTACAGAAGATGAAACAATTAAGAGAACAGAAAAAGCAATATGTGATGAAGATAAAGGATCCAGCTAAAACCATAGTTATGCAGTACAAATCAGGTGATATGTGGACCACGCCCGAGGAGATAGTAACTAAAATAGACGGTATGTACAAAGAGCTAAACAAAAAGGTGTTAAAACAAGAGAACGATGTAGATAAGATAAGAAGAAAGATCAGAATTGAAACTGGACTCACTGATGACATATTTGTTCCTAGTATCTACGAATCTACCATGGATATAAAGGAAGATATCGCAGATATTGAGGAGAATTTTATTGAATTATTTTCTGAGAATGTGAAACCAGATTTAAGAAACGTAAAACAGCAGTTGAATTCATCAAATTTAAATAAGGCTGGACAGAAAATGAACCAATTCAATCATAAACTTTTCAAATACAGAAAGATTCAGAATGAAAAGAACATATTATCTAACAAGAAAAGAACACTTCCAACCATGTTTGGTAGAGGAGAGATAGATGAAGCATTCTTTAAGAAAGAAAAAGATAGAATAGATAACATAATGGATGAACTAGATGGTAAATTAAATAACTTAAAAGCTGAATTAACCAGGTAATACTATTAATATACTTTATAATCAAAGCGAGAATCTTAAATATCAGTTTATTCCATGTAATTAAACAAATAAATAATGACTGGCATGAGGTATAATTAGATGGGCAAGAAGTTTTTATATAATCGTGTCGAAGAAGCTATCATCCCAGCAGGTAAAGAAGGAAGATTCTATAAGAATAAAGACTGGGAAAAAACCACTATAGCTGCAAATAAGAATTACTTGATTTATAAAAGCAATTCCAATCAAGGCTACATCCCATTACATAAGATATTTTATTTGGATAGGAAAGTTAACTATTCAAGAGCCGATGCTTCTAACGTTTTAAATTTTAATTATCAAACTGATGATGGAGTTTATTTTGCTGTTATAAAAACGCCCTATAAAGATTACCTCAAAAAAACTATCCTGACTGCAACTATTTCTGACATTGTAATCTATTTTATATCACCCTATCAAACTGGTGGAAGAATTTACACAGATGAGGACTGGAAAAAAGGTATATTCCAGTTCACTGGCAATTCCATTAAGATATGGGATACGAATAAAGAAATAGTCAATGAAATATCAGAGAGGAAGATATTTAGAGTAGATTCAGATAAAATAAAAGGATACGAAGCCATCAAGATTTTTTATGAAAGAGATGATGAAGAGTTGGCAGATCTGCTGTTCTCCCCTAAAGTTTCTTTAGCAATACTCAGAGACTTCTTTAAAGAAGTACTACTTAAACAAAAAGGACAGGAAACTGCCCTGAATGATGATGAAAGAGATATAATGATGGCTATTGAAACTGGTATAAATTCATCTAGTGAAATAGCTGAGTTGATGGAAATGAATCATGATGAAATACTCGACTATCTAGACGCTCTAAAAGAAAAAGGAATAATAAAAGTTATAGGTACGGAGAAGATTGTAGATTTAACATCTAGTGGAAAACAGAAATTAGAGAGCTCGATGTAAGTAGAGTTGATATTTATGGAAGAAGATATCGAAGAAGTTGAAGGTACAAACGGTAATCTTTTTACTGTTTTTAAGCTGAACGGGGAAGACTACGGCATTCCAGTCGATACAACAGATGAGATTATCAAAGATATTGAGTTGTTCAACATACCTGGTTCATCAGAATTTGTTTTAGGTGCTGCTCATATAAGAGGAGAAGTCATACCAGTAGTGAATCTAAAGAAATGTATGGGTATTGGTAATACTGAAGAATGGAACGAGGTTCTTTTAGTTGAACATGATGAAAATAAATTTGCCTTACCTGTTGATAAATTAGAAAATATGGTCACACCTAAAAAAGAAAATATCATCGATCCTGGAAAAATAACTAATCTAAAGGACAAACAGATAAAATGGCTTATAAGGATGGACAATAAAAGCATACGAGTACTAGATATAGAACAGTTAATTAAAGGAAAATTAGATTATGAAGAATTAGAAGGAAAGACATCGGTATAATGAAACAAAAATTAGAAGATGATACGGATTCTTTGGGTTTTAAACGACTTCGTAAAGAAGTATCGAATTTGATAGGAGTAGATTATGATAATTATTCTAAAAGTCATCTTAGAAGAAGATTTCATGCTAGGATGAGAGTTGTTGATAAAACTACTTTCAGCGAATATAACAACTATATCAAAAATTCTGAAGAAGAAGTTGAAAAATTAAGAAAGCTATTGACAGTCAATGTCACTCGATTCAAAAGAGATCAAGAGGTATGGAAGATCCTTGAGAAGGAAGTTTATCCAAAGTTGATAGAGCAAAAAAATGATGGTATAATCAAGAAATTGAAAGTTTGGTCTGCAGGATGTGCAACTGGTGAAGAACCTTATTCTTTAGCTATGACTTATCTAAAAACAAATCCTCCGTCAGATATGAAATGTACGATAACAGCAACTGATCTTGACCACGAGGCACTTTCTTTTGCAAGAAATGGCGAATATCCTGAGAAAAGTTTAAAGAACGTTACAGCTTCGGAGAGAAAAAAATACTTTGAAGAGGTAGAAGAAGGATATAAGGTAAAAAAATCTCTAAAAGACCTAGTTAATTTTAAGAGAAAGGATATATTCAAAACCAACTTCAGTCATCGATTTGATCTTATATTGTGTAGAAACCTGATGATTTATTTCAATAATGAAGCTAAAACACAGTTAATGGAAAGGTTGGTAAATAGTCTCAACAAAGATGGTTTCTTAGTGATAGGCATGTCTGAAAATCTGAGAGAACCTGCAAAAAGTCAGGTTGAAACATATAATTTAAGAAGAAGGGTTTTTGTCAAGCGCTGATATCAATCCAGTGTAGACTGTCAAGTATCATTGCTATTGTTCCATCACCTAGTATGGTAGCTCCCATAAAGCCGCCTAGTCCCTGCAGGTGTTTTGGCATAGGTTTGATAACTATCTCTTTCTCTGTTATCACTTCATCTATGACAAACCCAGCAGTTTTATCTTCTTTATTTACCACAGAGACTGTCAATTTTTCCTGATCATCCACTTTATTTCCATCAAAGTGTTCTTCTAGATATACTAAAGGAATATAATTATCTCTTAACCTGATGAAATCGTTACCTTTTATCTGCTCCAACTCATCTCTTCTAACCTGGGTAGTCTCAACAACATCTTCAAGAGGTATAGCGTAGGTTCCTTCTCCTATCTCTATCAAGAATGCCTGGACGATTGCCACTGAAGGTGGGAGAGTCATCCTGAAAGTAGTACCTTCATCGATAGTAGATTCAACACTCACTTCTCCACCCAATGAGTCCATTGTTTTCTTTACAACTTCCATTCCAACTCCTCTACCTGATACTTTCGTTACCTGATCCTTAGTTGAAAAATGAGAATTGAATATGAACATGTATATGTCTTCATCACTCATCTCTTCTAGTTCTTCTTCTGTAGCTAACCCTTTTTCTATTGCTTTTTCCTTGATCTTTTCTAAATCAAGACCACTACCATCATCAGATATCTCGATAACTACATTTTCTTCCTTCTGAGTTGCAGCTAATTTGATAGTTCCTGTAGGGGTCTTTCCTTTCTCTTTTCTTTCTTCTATAGGTTCTATCCCATGATCCACAGCATTTCTTAAGAGATGGACCAAAGGATCTGTAATCCTTTCTAATACTGTTCTATCAAGTTCAATTTCTTCTCCTTCCATCTCAAAGTTGATCTTCTTATCATTTTCCTTAGCTAGATCCCTTACCATCCTTGGAAATCTTCTAAACACTGTTTTCACTTCAGTCATCTTCATATCGAGCACTGATTCTCTCAATTCTCCAGATATTCTATCTATCCTGGTGGTTACTGAAGATAATCTTTTAGATTTTATGGATGTGTCTAGATCTTCTAATGTACCTTTTGAGATAACAAGTTCACTCACCAGATTCATGACTTTTTCAATATCTTCTAGATCGACTTTGATCTTGTCAGACGGTTGTATAGATGTCTTTCTTTTCTTCTTCTTTTTCTGTTTTTTCTTTTGTTTCTCCTCTTCTTTTTCTTTTCTTTTTTCATCCAGGTCTTTCTCTATGTTTTCTAATATTTTTGAAGATTCATTTCTAAAAATCTGTATATCTATACTTGCTGTTTTATCCAGATCTTTTTTCTCTGCTTCTTCTTTTGTTATCATGTAAAATACGTTATGTTCTGGATCTGATTCTTCTGGATCTGGGAAAAATATCTCATAATCCATATCAATTTTTTGTTTGACTTCCATACCTCTTAATGCAGGTAATTTTTCCTCTTCAGAAACCTCGACAACAGCTAATGTTGCTTCCTCTTCTCCAAGGTCTTCTAAAACTTGTTTTACTTCATCTGGAATCTGGGTTTTGCTCCCTTTAACATCTTTCTCAACCTCCTCATGATCACCTTCTATAACTTCGTCCAATCTTTTAACAAGGTCCTTGTGATCAATTTCTTCGCCTTCAGACAAAATCTCTATAGTATCAACTGACTCAAAAAGTAAATCAAACCAACTCTCATGAATTTTTCCTTTTTCTTCTTTTATTTTATCAAATAATTCTTCCATCCGATGGCTGAGTTTTTGTATGCCTTCGTATCCCATCGTGCCTGCCATACCTTTTAAAGTATGACTTGCTCTATAGATTTCTTCGATAAGGTCTAAATTAGTCGGGTCATTTTCTAGTGCTAATAAATTTTCATTCATGGTTTCGATACTTTCTTTGGTCTCTTCCATAAACATCTCTTGATATTCTTCATTCAATTTATCTCCTCCATCATGAGGGAATTTAGTTTATTACCAATCTGTTTTGGATTTCCAACATAATCAACATCAGTATATTCTATAGCAGACTTTGGCATACCAAACACAACACAACTTTTTTCATCTTGAACTGCTACATAACCTTGATTATTCTTTACAATTCTTGCTCCTTCTGCACCATCTTTCCCCATTCCTGTCAATACTATACCTATAACTTTATTGCCAAAAACATCAGAAGCACTCTTAAATAAATAATCTGCAGCAGGTCTCACACCATGAAGTTTAGGTTTTTTATTCAAAGATATGAAGGTCTCTTTATCCCAATTTTTGATGACTCCATGATAATCAGCAGGTATGATGTATACATGATTGTCCTTAATAACTTCATGTTTTTCTGCTTCTTTGACCTTTATAGAATATTTTGTATTGAGTGTTCGAGCAAGATGAGATGTAAATTTAGGTGGCATATGCTGTACTATTATAATCGGAGCTGGAAAATTAGGAGGTATTACTGATAACAACTCATCCAATGCTCTCGTACCTCCTGTTGAAGATGCAATAGTTATCACATAATCCTGCTTTTTAGGTTTTAAATTTTGCTCTTCTTTTGTTTCCACTTTTTTTTCTTCTTTTTCCAAAGATTTAGGAGTGCTTTCAGCTGCATTTACCAATTTATCCAATATCTCGTCTGACTTCTTCCTTATATCCATCGATAGAGAGCCGGATGTTTTAGAAATAAAATCTACCGCGCCTGCATCTAGAGCCTTCACAGCCATGTTAGCTACCTTATCACCCATAGCTGAGAGTATTACAATTGGAGTAGGATTGTCAGACATTATTTTTTTTGTTGCCTCTAATCCATCCATTTTTGGCATTTCAATATCTAAAAGTATGACATCAGGATTCAGTTGATCATTGAGTTTGATTGCTTCTTCTCCATTTGATCCTTTTCCTATCACTTCTATTCTACTATCGCTTTCCAATATATCAGAAAGAATAGTTACCATGAAATTTGAGTCATCAACAACTACTGCTTTGTACTTCTGGGAGGGCATTTCATGTAACATGTGTTTAAGGTTTATATATATTTTTCATACAGAGACTAAAAATGCAAGAGTACTAAATAAATCATCATCTAAAAGTTTATTATTAATCCAAATTAATCTTACCTATAATTATAGTTATAGATGGGTAAATCCATAAATTATAAATATAATGTTAACAATGTATTGTCTGACTAAGTGTCAGACGCAGGTGGAAAAGATGGATGCACAAAATATAGATGAATTGGTTAAGAAGATGCATGAAGAAAAAGGAAACACAGTTGAGTATTTGAGAAATCAATATAGCGATGAACAATTAGATGAACTAACAAAAGAAGTATCTAACAAAATCTTTCTCAAAAACTGATAAATGTTGGTCGTTGCTACAAGCAACACCAATTAATCTTCATTTTTTTAATATATCTCTTAAGTGAATCAAAAAATATTTTTTATTCTCCTAAGACTTTTTCTATCTCTTCTAAAACACTATCTTTTTTGAAAGGCTTGACAATATAACCATCAGCTCCTCTCTTCATCGCTTCTATGACTTTCTCGTGTTGATCGACTGATGTACACATGATCACTTTTTGAGAAGCGTCATTATCTTTTATCTTTGACAGAGCTTCAAAACCGTCCATCTTAGGCATCACAACGTCTAAGGTGACCAAGTCAGGGTTATGCTCCTGTACCATATTGAAGGCTTCTCTACCATTCTCTGCTTCCCCGATCACATTGTATTTTACTGAGAGAATCTTCCTGAGCATCTTCCTCATGAACTTTGTATCATCAACGATGAGTATTCTATTGGCCATAATGATTTGAGTAGGGTATCTAACCATATTTAATATTTCTGATTTTCTACTAAAATAATTTTTTAGATTATTAGACAATTTTAAGTAAATAGGGGAAATCAATATATGAGAGAATTTCATTTTAACCAACATTATGGCTGAATTTACTATTAGCGAAGACCAAAGAGACATGATTAAAGATGTACTAGAAACCGGTGGTAAAAGAGCTGCAGAATCTATTTCTATGATGATAGGTGCTTCCGTTGAAGCCGATATAGCGAACATACATGAAGATGCATATTCTTTATACGAAGATGAGCTTGAAAAAGAAAATTTAGCACTCATTGTGTATTCAGACCTCAAAAGAGGTGAAGGTGGAATCACAATGTATATTATGTATGAAGAAAGTGCAAGAAAACTCTCCAATGTTTTGCTGGGAAGAGATAAAGATGACCCAATAGATGACTTTGGAGAAGATGAAATGAGTGCTATCAAAGAAGTAGGAAATATCGTAATAGGAAATTTCCTAGGTGAAGTCAGCGATTACTTTGAAACATCTATATTACATACTCCTCCAGAAATTGTACATGATATGGTTGGTATTTATTTTGAAAATGTGATAGGATACACAGCAATGCTTCAAGACGCAATCATCGCAGACGTAACTTTGTCAGCTAAAGGAGCAGGTATTGATGGAAAGTACATTCTAATACCTAGTGATAAATTGACCGAGGAATTTGTAAAATTCCTGAATAGTTAAAAATTGAATAGAACTCATATGGAGTAGTATTTTTTATGGGCAAAGAAGTGGATGTTGGTATCGGGAAGCTCGAAACAAGCGACAGTAATACAGTTTTTGTAGCACGAGCTTTAGGTTCTTGTGTCGGCGTTGCAATGTATGACAAAAATAAAAAAGTAGGTGGTATGGCTCATGTTCTATTACCAGAAGGAGACAAGGATAAACCAGAGAAACCCGCAATGTACGCAGACGAAGCTGTCAGAAAACTAAGAAAAGAAATAATTGATATGGGTGGTAACAAACGAAGTCTAGAAGCGAAAATAGCTGGTGGGTCTCAGATGTTTTCCTTCAAGGCAGAAGGTGTAGTTGGTAAAAAGAACGTGGAAGCAGTTGAAAAGGCTCTCGACAAATGGAACATTAAACTAGCTGGAAAAGATACTGGAGGAAAACATGCAAGAACAGTAAAATTTTCTTTAGGTTCCATGTCGATGAAGATACAGATCAAAGTATAGATTTTTGAAAAAAGAAAATATTGATATAATAGAAATATAGTTCTAATTTAAGAGGATTATTTATGTCCAAGGAAGTAAGTTTATCAGAAAGTCAGGAAAAAAGGTTAAAAGAACTGCTCAGAACAGCAGGACAAAAAGCAGGAGACTCGCTCTCTATGATGATTAGCGATTCAGTTGAAACTGAGATTGTAGACTTCTATGATACACCTTCTGAATTACATGATAAAACAATCGAAGACCATGAAATAGGAGCTATTGTATATACTAAATTGAAAGAAGGTGAAGGTGGTATTGCGTTTTTTACACTTTATGAAGATAGTGCAAATAGTATGGCTAACATTTTATTGATGAGAGACAAAGATTATGATTTTGGAGATTTAGGGGAAGAAGAATTAGACGCTCTTGGGGAAGTAGGAAATATAGTTCTCGGTAGTTTCTTAAGCGAACTAGCTGATTTCTTTAGAACCGAGATTTTATTCGATCCACCTAAAGCTATACCTGACGAAGAAAATGAAGGATATAAGAAGATAATTGGAGATTCTTTTGATCCTGAGCAGGTATTTTTGATAGCAGACCTAAGATTTTATGCAAAAGATGTGCCAATAGATGGCCAATATGTGATCATACCCAGCGATGAACTGATGGATCACTTCATCAACTATATGTCATAAACTAAATTTATTCGGTTATATCCAGATGAGAAACAACTAGATACTCTTCAGAATCTAGGTGAAATTTAGTAGCCCTCATCAGATATACCTTTTTATCACCTTTATCTGAGAATGCGTATTCCATAGAATATACGTCATCTATATCATCTTTAAGATTCTTTAAGCCGTTATAAGCTTCCTTTACATCTTTCGGTTTTTCATCTATAGTGTGTTTAATAGCTTCAAAATAGTTATCTCCAACACCATGGTCGCTTACCATATAGTTGATTTCAGCCAAATTTGACCATGCATCATTTTTACGTATTATATCACCATTACCATCCAAAATAACTACAGCAGTTGGTAATGAATCTAGTGTTTTTTGTATCAATTTGTATGATCTGTCTAAGTCCTTTTCAAGTGACTTTCTCTCTATCTCTCGTTTAATAGCTCTTGCTAAAAGAGTATACTTTTCAGATATAGGTTCTTCTTTGATTACATATCTATCAGCACCGTTATTTAGCGCTTTCATAGCAACTTTTTCTTCCCCTTTTCCAGTAAAAAGAATAAAGGGTATGTCTATCCCTTTTTTATTTAAATATTTCAAAAGATGTATGCCGTTCTTTTTGGGCATATGATAGTCCGATACGATTGCATCATAATCAATTCCTTTTAATTTACTGATTGCCTTTTTGTAAGAACTGCTTATATCCAATTCTATATTTTCGTTTTTCTTTTCTAAGAACATCTTCGCTTGTTTCCTTACATCCTCATCGTCATCCACAAACAGTACCTTCATTTTCCCACATCCATTTATCTCATTCAAGTTCATCCAACATATCTTTTACCTTATTTTTACCTAAATCCCCACTAAAATAACTAACTATACCAAATTCTTTATGTATATCTCCATCTTTTTCTACCAATACTGTAGGTGTCGTGGTGATATCAAATTCTTTAGCCTTTTCTGGTTCCTCGGAAGTATCTATTATTTCAACATCCACATCAGAGTCTTTAAGATAAGATATTCCATCAGAGTAAAAAACTAGGAGTTCGGGTTCGGTTGTACTTGAATAAAAAATCCTCACTACCTTATCATTCATTTTTTACCTCCTTAACCTTTTCTCCTATTCTAATACCATCTTCTTCAATAGTAAACTTCCTTATGTCTTTACTGTGACCTATACCTCTCATCTTTATTACATTCATTACTTTACCTACAGTGTTTTCTTTTTCTATATATCTCATCAATATAATACCATCAGTTAATGAGCTTAATCTTAAATCACTAGCTGCAGTTGTTCCTAATACTGTTTCTCCACTGGAATTGAACATATTACTGCTCAAGAACGTCATGGCAGTAGTCACACCTCGTTTCTTCAATGCTGAATTTAGTTGTAAAAGATTCTCTCTTAACTTATCTTCACTCATGCCCCCTGAAGGTAAAGATGAAACTGAATCGATTAGTAACCTTTTAGCGTTTGTTTCGTCTATAGTTTCTATTACCTCGTATAAGAATTTATCAGGATAAGTATCAATCAAGTTAGGGCTTATAAATTTCAATAAACCTTTATCCTCATATTCTGAAATGTTCCAACCATGCGATTCACTAGTTTTTCTAACCTGTGTTAAAGGCTCTTCCAAGTTAACAAAAATACATCTTTCGCCATCTTTCATACCTTCAACTAAGAACTGCATACCAAAAGTACTCTTTCCAGTACCTGTATTTCCTGTCAACAAAATGATGTGGCCTTCAGGATATCCTCCTCCGATCATATCGTCTAAACCAGGAACACCTGTGCTCTTTCTTACTTTAAAATTGGTTTTAGCTACCTTTCTATCTACAGGTATTTTAGGGAAAATGTTCATCCCTTCTGAATTTATTTCAAATACAACTTTTCCACTTCTATACTCTACACCTCTCATCTTAGTTACATTGAGGTGCCTTATCATCCTTTGTTCACCCATACTTTGTTCCATTTTGATTATACCATCTGAGATATAATTTTCCACTGTGAAAGTGCTTTTATTACCTTCACCCTCTGAAGTTAAAAATAGAGTACAGTTCAGAGTTCCAAGAATTGTTCCCAATCTAAATATAAAATATCTAAGCAATTCTTTATCATCGATAACATATCCTATAGCTGTTATAGAATCTATCACTAATCTTTCAGATTTAGATTCTTCTACTAATTTTTTAATTTGCGTCACTAATTCTTCTACATCTTCTTTCTCAACTTTACTTTCCCAACCCAATATCTGAGTCATACTTCTAAGGTCTGTAAATCTAACGTTACCTTCATTTATTGCCTCTAAATCAAAGAATCCCATATCACCCATGTTCTTTATTGCCTTTTGGTATGTTTCGGTTACAGCAATGTATATGCCATTTTCATTAAATTTTTTCCACCCCTTGAACAGCCACTCCATAGAGAGTATAGTTTTACCAGTACCAGCTTCACCTTGTACAAGAATTACATGTCCCTCAGGTATACCTCCTTCTAAAATCTTATCTAAACCTGCTATACCAGTTTTTTTAATTTCCTTTTCTTTATGCATATATCTAAGCACCTACCCTATCTTCTTGTTCATTATATTTTTTAAATGATACAACAAAACATGCTCCGCCAAATTCAGAATCTCTAACTTCAATATTTCCATCATAAGATTCAACTATCTTTTTAACTATGTATAATCCCAATCCAGAACCTGCAGTTCCTCCAGACTTATAACCTCTTTTAAATAGCTTGTTTTTGATCTCATTTGTGATGCCTTTTCCATCATCCTCTATTTTGACTTCTACTTTATTTTCTAACTCCTTTGCTGAGAATTTCAATAAATTGCAATCAGCGTGTTTGATTGCATTTTCTATAATATTAGAAAATAATTCTTCTATTAAAGGATCACCTTTGACATGAATCTCTTTTTTCTCACACTCAGTTTCTATCTCCTTTTCCTCAAATATAACTTCGTTTGCCTCTATCACTTTATCGATAACTGAACATAATTCAATGTCTTCCAACTCTATATCTCTTTTGAGGTTGCTCATAGTCTTTACTTTATTTATAATGTCTAACCCTTCTTCAGAAGCCTTTATAGATTTAATTATGTAATCTTTAGCTTCCTCAGGCATATCATATTCTCTTATCAATTTGAGATAACCATGAATGACCTGTGTCTTATTTTTAACATCATGCCTCAATATTGAATGCAAAAAATCCTCTCTTTCCCTCATCTTTTTTCTAAATGTAATATCCTTTAGAGCAAAATATTCTACATCATCATCACCAAACTGAACAGTAGAATTCATTATCTCAACAGGAACTTCGTCACTATCAAACCTATTTATATGAAATTCCCTAGAGAAAGACAATTCTGTCGAGTCCTCATTATTTATAACCTCTTTCATTATTTCTTTCTCACCTTCTGGATGAAGCTCTAAATAATTTTTACTGATTATATTTTCTCTGTTGCATCCTAGCAGATCCTCAGCAGCCTTATTTGCATCTTTGATCAAGCCAGTATTTTTATCTATTAGAATAACAGCAAATGGTGAGATCTCCGATATCTTTCTAAACCTTGTTACAGCTTCCTGTAATCTATCTTTTATCATTTCATTTTCTTTTTCCTTCTTCTTTCTTTCACTAACATCCTGAAGTGTCTCTATTGCTCCGATCTTTTTACCTGATGAATCCTTGATAGGTGCTGCTGTAAAATACACCCATTTACCATTTTTACCAAAGTTTTCAAAACAATCTTCAGCCTCGTAAGCCTCTTCCAATAAAGGTGACTTTGTATATATATCATCATAATATTTTTCTATCTCATCTTCATCTGCATCTCTCAGCACTAAATCGGCCATAACAGGTCTGTCTTCTTTATAAAAAGCCTTCCAAGAATCTTTCGTCCCTATGATATCCTTACTTCTTATTCCAGTTAAATTCTCGCATGCTCTGTTCCAGTGGGTAACTATGTGGTCCTCATCAATTACAAATGTTGGAACTGAACTGCTTTTAACAATCTGTGATAGCCAATTTTTATTTTTCTCAAGCCTTTTCTCTTTCACCTTTTTCTCCGTTATATCTGTGTAATGTTCCATCCGCCCTCCTTCATACAGACCAGTTTCTATAGGTTTACTCCAATGTTTCAGCCATCTATCTTCAACATCTTTTTCATCAGATAAAATATGGCATTCAAAATCTTCTATATGATCATTTTTTCTATATGCAGAGGTGGCCTTTCTTTCAAACCTATCTGGTTTTTCAAATTTGTGTTTGATTTCATCTTTGATCAGTTTCTCTTTGTCCTCGCCTATAACCTCATCTTTATCAAGACCAAAATAATCTTCAGCAGATCTGTTTATCCAGGCTATATTAAAATCAGAATCAAGTATGAACATTGCTACGTCAGAATTATCAAGGACATCTTCAGTTATCGAAACATACTTTTGTTCGCTGATATCAAGGGCTTTTTGGGTTTTATAATGTTTCACTTCCTGCATGACTGCATCAGCAAGGACATCGTATTGACTTTTTGGACTGCCCCCTTTTTGTAGATATCTATCTGCTCCCAGGTTAAGAGCTTCCATGGCTACATCTTCTCTTCCTTTCCCAGTAAATATAATGAATGGTAAATCTTTATTCTTCTCATTCCTAATCTTTTCTAAAAATTCCAGACCATCCATTGCAGGCATCTGATAATCTGATATTATCGCATCAAAATCTTTTTTCTCCAACCTTTTTAAACCTTTTTTTGCTGATGCTACTGTATAAATATCAAATTCCTTTCTTTTCCTTTCAAGGAATATTTTTGCTTGGTCAAGAAAACCTCTTTCATCATCTACCAGCAATATGTCCATATTCTCACTTTCTTTTTAGATGTATATCAAACCTAGCTCCTCCTAGATCAGATTTTTTTATCTCTATTTTTCCATCATAAATATCCATCAACATCTTTACTAAAAACAATCCCAAACCGGTTCCTCTTTCTTCATCAGTAGTAAAACCTTTTTCGAATATATCATCTTTATGTTCATCTAATATTCCTTTCCCATCATCTTCGAAGGTACAGATAACTTCAGCTTCTTTTATATCAACATCGATCTTTAATATCTCTCCCTCAGAATGTTTTACTGAATTCTCAATTATGTTTGAGAATACATTATTTATAAGAGGTCCAGCTTTGATCTTACATCTTTCTTCAGGGCAATTTAAATCTATGTCCATACCAGCCTCTTGGCACATAGATTTCTCTTCACTCACCGTTTTTCTTATCAGAGCAGTTAAATCTATTTCCTTTGTTTCTTCCTTCTGGGCTTCCCTCAATATTCTAACTTTCTCGATGAGATTAAGACTTTTATCAATGGCATTTTTTGAATTTTTTATCAATCTTTCTACATCATTATTAAAATCATATTCCTCTAAGAACTCAAGATATCCTTGAACAACCCTGTTCTTATTAGCTACGTCATGTCTCAATAATGAATGTAAGAATTCTTCTCTCTCTTCCGCTTTTTTACGCTCAGTGATATCTCTTATTACTGCAACTGCATGAAGTTCATCTTCTATTTTTAAAGAAGAAACTGATAACTCTACTGGAATTTTGTTTCCATCATTCTTGATGGCTTTTACTTCTATCGTGTTATCAAGTACTCTTCCCTCTCCAGTTTTTCTGAATTCGGTGAGACCATATTCATATTCCTCTGAGTATTCATCTGGTGCTATCATATCATGTGCTTTTTTTTCTTTTGCTTCTTCTTCAGTATAGCCAAACATATCCTCTGCTGCTTCATTCCAAAATTGAATCCTATCTTTGCTATCGATCATTATAATAGCATCATTCGTCCCAGAAGTAACTGTTCTAAGCTCTTTTTCCCTTTTCTCCAATTCTTTCTCAGCTTTTATCCTCTCTGTTATATCCATCGTCTGTCCGACCAGTCCTATTACATTTCCCTCGTCATCTTTGATAGGACGTTTATTGGTCAGATTCCATGTGACTTCCCCATCACCTTCAGGTACTTTCTCTATACGGTCAATTACTGGCTCTCCTGTTTCAACCACCTTTCTATCATCACTCTGATATTCTTCTGCATTTTCTTTCGGAAAGAAATCATAATCATTTTTTCCTTTTATCTCTTCCTTTGTAACTCCTAACATTTTACACAGAGGCTCATTTGCTGTTACAAAGTTAAGGTCTTCATCTTTCATGTAAACATATGACGGGATGGTTGAAAGGAGAGTTGACATCCTCGCTTGGGCTTCTTTTAAATTCTCTTCTACCTTTTTTCTTTCAGTTGTATCTTGTATAATTCCCAATCCAAATAGGTAATTACCATCTTCATCTCTTACTATATTAGTTGTGAGTGTGGCCCATAAAACTTCTCCACTCTTTTTTAAATAACGTTTTTCTATCTGGAAATTCTGCAATTTTCCCTCTCTTAGTTTGTTAACATATTCTGCTTCTCTCTCATAATCCTCCTGATGAGTTATCTTTTCTATATTCATCCCTTCTAACTCTTCTTTATCATAACCCAACATCTCAGAGAACGCTTCATTTGTTTTGATGATTTCAGGTTCATCATCAACCAGGGCGATACCAACTGGTGAATTCTTAAAAATAGCTTCAAATCTCTTCTTTTCTTCCTCAAGTTCTTTCTTTCTTTCTTTTTGCTCAGTTACATCTCTAACATTTTCTAATACGTATTTTACCTCACCACCCTCGTCAAAAATAGGTACCGCACTTATCTCCTTATAACTACCGTCTAAGGGATTTTTATCTTCGTAGAATCTTGGTTCCCCGTCCTCGAAAGTCTTTAATGGAGGACAGTTCTCACATGGTTCATCGTAATTCTTCAAAGCCTTGTAACAGTATTGTCTTTTTTCTCTATCTTTTTCTGGGACCCATTCGTGGTCCTTCCAATTACAATATGCGATTTTTAATTCTTCATCCACCACTATTAATAAGCTGTCCACTGCGGCAAGTGTACTAGATAAAATTTTTTGATACTCGTCTCTCTTCTTTATCACTTCTTTACGTTCAGTTATATTTCTAAGACTTACCAATAATCTTTCTTTCCCCTCTAATTCAATTATTTTCCCTCTAACTTCTACTGGTATTTTAGTCCCATCTTTACTCAAGTTAATAGTTTCCAAAGGTTTTCCATCTAATGTAGCTTCATCTATTTCACCTGGTAAAAGTTTATCCTCGTCATCAGGTACTAGATCATCTACACTCATATCAGTTAGTTTATCACGGTCATATCCCAGAAGTTCACAGGCTTCTTCATTTACTTCAATAATATTACCTTCTTTCTCTTCCAAGAAAAGAGCATCAGAAAGTTCATCGAATAACGTTTTATACTTTTCTTCCATATCTTTCCGTCTTTTTTCTTTCTTTTTCCTTTTAGTAACATCTCTACAAATAGCAACAGTACCGATGAGGTTTCCGTCTCTATCATAGAAAGGAAATCTTTTTGTTTTAATCTCCCGCTTTCCTTTATCTTCATGATTAACAGTTACTTCATATTCGATGGGGTCCTCTTTCTCTAAAACTTCTTTTTTTCTTTTAGATATTTTCTTATAAGAACTTTCATCCATAAACACAGATTCATCTTTTCCCAGTAACTCATTTTTAGGCGTCCCTGCATAATCAGAAACAGCTTCGTTTAGTAAGATGTATTTCCCGTCTAAATCCTGAAGCATCACTGGATCTGGAATCTCTTCAAAAATATCTTGGTATCTTTTAAGCTTCTCTTTCCTCTGTTTGCTATCTGATATATCTCTTGCAACTACCAATTCTCCCTTAAATTGATCCTCCTCAAAGATTGGAGTACTCTGAACATCAACATCCATTCTTTTTCGTTTTTTATTGATAAATGCAGTTTCGAAATGTTGCCTATCTTTATTTCTTTCTTCTATCCTTTTTTTCTTATTCTCTAGGATCGTCTCAAGTTCGTTTTCAGGAATAAATTCCACTAGGTTCTTACCAATTATCTCATCTTCAGTATAGCCGCTGAATTCAAGACCAGCCTTATTTACAAATTTAACATTTCCTTTCTCATCATGGATGAAAATAAGATCTCCTGTGGTTTCTACTAATCTTCGATATTTTCGCTCACTCTCTTTCAAATCTTCTTCCATCTCTATACGATCAGTTATATCCTTTGAGATAACTGCCACCCTATCTATCTCACCCGTACTTGGATTTTTAATCGGTGATAAAGTACGATAATAGAATCTTTCATCTTCTTCATGCTTTATTTCATGGTCTTGAGGTTCACCTGTCTTTACTACTGCTTCAACTTTCTTTCTAAACTCTAATGCATCATTTTCAGGATGTGATTCGATAAATTTTGAATTGCTGATTTCATCAAAATCCATCTCTGTCTTCTGTAATTCTGCTTTATTTGCAAACAATATATTACATTCTTTATCAACAATATATATAGGATCTTCTGATGCCTTTACTAAAGATGAAAGTTCAGCCTCAATTTTCTTTTTCTCTTCAGCATCTTTGTAATGCTTTACTTCCTGTTTAACTGCTTGAGCTAAAACACCATACTGGCTTTTAGGATCACCACCCTTCTGTATATACCTATCTGCACCTAGATTTAACGCTTTTATGGCTACTTTCTCTCTTCCCTTCCCGGTAAAAATAATAAAAGGAATGTCCATCTTCTTTTCTTCTCTGATGGTCTCTAGAAACTCCAAACCATCCATCTCTGGCATCTGGTAATCTGATATAACAACATCGTACATATTTGTCTCGAGTTTCTTAACAGCTTTCTTTGCAGAATATGTAGTGTCTATAACAAAATTCTTTTCTTCTTTCTTAAGGAACATTTCTGCTTGCTTTAATAAACTCCTTTCATCATCTACCAGCAATATTTTCATACATACCACATATTTTTATGTAATAGTAATTATCTTACTTAAATAGCACAATTACATCTGTAAATCTTTTTTATATCTTTATTTAGATCGAATTCTGCTGAAATTATACCATCACTACATGATATTCTACAATCATTAAGATTTGATTTATACGATCTTTTATTTTGGGATGACTCTATCAGATCTAACTCCTTCAACCTTTCCAACCTTCTATGAACCAGAACCCTAGACATATCATCCTCTATTATTTCTTCTTTTCTTTGGGCCTCTTCGTTTGTTTGATCAAAGATATATTTAACATATTTATCATACAATAGTTGTACTGTTTCATCTAAATCTAGTATTCTATTATTTTTACTAGATCCTTTTTTATCGGATTCCAAAATAGCATCGATCAAATCGTATCCTTCTTGCAGATCTTTTTTTAGTTGGTTTCTATTTTTAAATTCTGTATAGTAGGTTAATTCAATTGATCCTGTTTTATTTTCCTTATCGATCAACAATATAAAATTTAGTTTATTGTTACTATCTTTAACCATTTCATAAAATCTAGATTTATCAAATACATCACTTTTATAATCAAAAATCAAACCACTGTATTCGTTTCTTTCTATGTTCTTTTCTATATTATTTTCCCGACTTTCAGTACATATCTCTATATCATTTAATTGTTCCTCAAGATGATCTTTGCATCGTTTACTAACTTCTTTATTCTCATCTACCATTAATATTTTCAAATCTCTCACGCTCTTTTTAAATGTATATCAAATCTAGCTCCGCCCATCTCAGAGTCAGTAACATCTATACTTCCTCCATACGAATCAATCAATTTTTTTACAAGGAAAAGTCCCAGACCAGTTCCCCTTTCCTTATCGGTTGTATATCCTTTTTCAAAAATTGTCTCTCTATCTTCTTTTGGTATACCGATACCATCATCTTCTAATATACATATGATTTTATTTTCCTTCTTTTCAGTCGTTATCTTTATTTTATCTCCTTCTGAATGATTGATCATATTTTCTATGATATTGAAAAATAATTCACTCAGTAATTTTCCTCCTTTAACTCTACCATCATCTAAACCAAGGTTTGATTTTATATCAATATCATTCTCAATTATACTACTTTTACTATCATGTATAGCCTCTTTAAGTTCATCTACTACCTCTATTTCTTCTATATTTTCATCTTGAGCTCTTCTTAAATCCCTTACTTTAGAGATTATATCGATGCTTTTATTGATAGTTCGATCAGTATTTTCAAGGTAATTTTCTACAGTTTCATCAAGTTCGAACTCTCTTATCAGATCGATATATCCTTGAGTTACCAGGATTTTATTTTTAACATCATGTCTAAGAAGTGAATGCAGCATCTTTTCTCTTTCTTCAGCTCTCTTCCTGTCAGTAACATCATCTACAAAAGCTATGTATCTATCACCCGACAGCTCTATACCATTAATATTCCAATATCTCTGCTTGCCATCTTTTCTTTTGAATGGAACTTCAATACGTACTCTGCCTTCTTCCTTTAGTGATTTGAATTCATCAATAATTTTATCTTTCATGTCATCTTCATACAGATCTAATAGATTCATATCAAGCAATTCATCTTTAGAATATCCGGTGATCTTAGAAGCTGCCTGATTCACTTCTATATAATCTCCATTTTTATCACTTATAAAGATCCCATAAGGTGAATTTTTGATATAAGTCCTAAACCTTTCTTCAGCTTCTATCCTTTGAGTAATATCTCTAGCTATCAAAACCTCTCCTTCAAATCCATCTTCCTCAAAAATTGAAGCATTGATCTCAGCAAAAAATGAGTCTCCGTTTTTAGCATTAAGTTCGATAACATAAGGTGATACATCTTCTCCTTTTTTCCTTTTCCTAAATTTGCCCATCATTCTCTCTACATAGTTTTCTTCAACAAATGGAACTTCTGAGATGTGTTTTTCAAATAGTTCTTGTTTATTAAAACCTAATTTTTCGTATGCTGCTTTATTTATCTCTTTTAAATAACCATCTTCATCTAGTAAGAATGTAGGGTCAGGTGAGGCTTCAAAAGTTTTTCTAAATCTTCTTTCAGATTCTTCCATTTTATCTTGCGCTTCCTTTCTTTCTGTAATATCTCTAGCTATACTCAAAACTGCTGGTTCATCCTGATAAGATAACAGGCTAGCGTTGATTTCAACCGGTATTTCATCACCTTCTTTGGTGACATGTTTGCTCTCAAATACTAACTGATGACCTTCTTCTATCTTATCCATCCTTTCTTCAATCTTTTCTCTGAATTCAGGAGCATCTATTTCCTTCGGAGTCATAGATAGCAGTTCATCTTCTGTATATCCTAAACGATCTATTGTTTCTTGATTTACAGTTAAAAAATTACCATCGAGATCATGGATCAAAACTGCGTCATTCATACTGTTAATTAGATTCTTATACTCTTCTTTGGACCTTATCAACTTTTCCTCATATTCTTTTCTTTTTGTGATATCAACGCTTAGAACTATTACACCTACTATCTCTCCTTCTTCATCTTTATATGGTACTTTATCTGTGATCACCCATTTTTCATCTCCAAATCTAGTCTCCATCTTTTCAATAATACCTAATTTTGGTTTTCCTGATTTTATAACTTCTAAATCATCTTTATAATATTCCTCAGCTGTTTCTGGATAAACTTCTTCTACTGACATACCTTTCATTTCTTCAGGTTTATATCCAGTAATCTCTGCTGCAGCTCGATTGACTCTGATGAAATTGTTTTCCGTGTCCTTGTACCAGATCATCGCTGGAACTGATTTAAGTATCGATTCTAATTCTTCCTTATTCTGTTTCAGTTTGTCCCTCGTCTTCTTTTGTTCAGTTATATCTTGAATACTTCCTACAGCTTCTACTGGGTTTTCCTTATCTTCAAATCTGATATCTGCCTTCTCTCTAACCCATTTAGTTTTTCCATCAACCACGATCCTGTGATTGATATCATAGTCACCAGTCTCTAATGCCTCGTGCCATTTTCTATCAACATATTCTCTATCTTCAGGATGGATGCTCTCTAAGAATTGATCATAATCCATGGGTTCATCTTTATCTATTTCAAAGATATCGTATGTCTGTTCTGACCACTTCAATTCATTAGTATCTAAATCTATTTCCCAGCTTCCTAAATCAGCTATCTCTTGAGATCTCTTCAACCTAGATCTGTTTTCTTTTAATTCATTTTCAGCTATTTTTCTATCTGTTATATTAGTGTGAGAAATGATCACTCTCGTTTCTCCACTTATTTCAAAACTCGAAGCTGTGAGTAAGAACCATCTTTTCTCATCTGGTGAATGACATGGATATTCATGTTTGAATAATTTCTGTTCACCTTGAATTACTCTCTTAATACCTTTATACACTTTGTCTGAACCTTCGCTAGCCATACCATCTGACTGCTTAGATATCTGTAGGTAATTATGTCCGATACCATAATTGCTCCAACCTAATTCCTCTGAATCAGCAAATTCTTTCCATCTCTTGTTCACCTTTATTATCGCTCCCTCTTCATCTAAAATACAAATATTCGCAGGGATCGAATCGATAGACTTCTGCAGAAATCTTTTAGATGTTTTTAATCTTTTATAGGTCTCTTTTCTTTCAGTTATATCTCTGAAAATAGTATGTATATACTCTTCTCCACCTATATCAAGGATCTGAGCAATCACTTTTGTATTTTTGATGATCCCATCCTTTGTTTCATGAAGTGTTTCAAAAG
>CAZEXI010000016.1:33555-39706 GCA_964516805.1 uncultured Thermoplasmata archaeon | reverse complement strand
ACTTAACTCATCTTTTATCTCATCTATCTCTTTCTCTCTTTTTTCTTTTATGTAATTAAAGGTTTCTTGATCTATTTCTCCTTCTGCTAATCTTTCTTCTGCTTTGTCTAATACACTCTCATGTTTTTCTAGATCCTTTTCAAGGGGCTCTTTTTTAGATTTTAATTCTTCAATCTTTTCATTGATTTCTTGTAATTCATCAGCTTCACTTACTTTATTCCCACAATTATGACAATATATGGTTCCTTTTCTATATTTGGATCCACATTCATCACATGTTCCTTCAATTGGATTTCCACAATGTTTACATAATTCATTTGAAGCTAAATCTTCCTTTCCACACTCAGGACAGGGAATTGTCTCTTCATCATCACTAGTAGAAGGCTGAGAAAAGTCATCAAAATCGTCTTCAAAAGTAGCTGAAGATTGTTCCTGATATTCCTGTGAGGATGTATAATCGCTTTTCTCAGAATCTTCAATTTGATAATTCTGTTGTTGTGTCTGTGGAGGTGCTTGTGGATATTGCTCTCCATATGTATCTTTTCTTATTGGTTCTCCTCTACGGAGATAACCTCCTAGAGCTCCTCCTATAGTTGGGAATATTGAATTTATCAGGCCCACAATTATTACTACTATTCCTGTAGCACCACCGAAAATTAATCCACCTGCTGGTACAATAGAAGCAATAATTCCACTAAGTACTAAGATTAGTACCAACAATATAACTGCACCGATTATCCCTGCACCGAATCCTGCTTTTGCACCGTACTTAGCTCCACCTTTAGCTATAAGACCAGCGAAAAAACCAGCAGCTAAACCTGCTATGATCCATCCTATAAATGGTATCCATCCTAGTAGTACGTTGAACACCACTAGTAGGCCAAATCCTATACATATCGCTAGTCCCAAACTTCCTTTCTCATATTCTGTGCTCACATATATCACCTTTTGTTTATTTTTCTTATCAATTTTTTTGTACTATCTTGAAAATAAATCATGATAAAAAGAAATATAGAAAAAACAAAAAATAAACTTATTTTTAAAATCTGAGATAGATAGATACTTATAAATACTACCCCAGTTCCAAATAATAATCCAGTGATGACTCTTTTTAACTTACTACTTTTTATTATATCCAAGTATTGCAATCCTCCATCTAGGCCCATTGGTATTACTAAAATAAGTGATATTAGTAAACTCCAAACCCACGTAAAGTACATTTGATGTGGTAGTAATAACTGATGAAATAGAGCAAAAATTATAATTCCCATAACAATACTAGAACATCTAGTACATAAGTACAATCTCTTGTTATCTATGGAAATACGAAAACATTTACTACTTTTATCTCGCTTATGGTGAGATAAAATTAATTCAAAATATCTTTTAAACCTATTGAAGGATAAATCTTTATCATTTAACCTTACCATATCATCAAGATTATCGTTAATTTTACCCCTCTATAATCACATGTTAATTATATTTGAGGTATATAAATGTTAATGTTAATTAGTGTAGTACAATTTTTTCTTACTTTACTAATTATTTTTACTTCATTACCATCAGATTTTACTATAAATAATAATATAAAAGTAATATAAAGGGTTTCATCTTCTATTCAACCTTCTTTGGTCTCTATTGTGGATTCATGGGTTCATTAGGGGCTTGATTATATTGTGGTTGTTGATTTGATTCTACAAACATCGTTTCGTGTCCACTGACATCAACCGCCATTTTATAAAGCACGTAAAGGTTAACTATAGGGATTATTCCAAGAATGAACCATTTAACTGTTGATTCCTTTTTATCCAAATGTTGTATTGTCTCATATCTTTCTGGAACTACTTTTTCATGTCCTGAAACCATCTCTGCTGCTTTCCAAGCCATATAAAGATTTACAATCGGGATTATTCCAATTATGAACCATTTAGCTGTGGATTCTTTCTCTTTTTTATGAGCAAGTTTTTCATAATTCTGTCTTATTTTTTCATGGCCTGAGACCATCTCTGCTACTTTCCAAAGAAAATAGAGATTTACAATCGGGATTATGGCTAATATTATCCATTTACCTGTTGATTCCTTTTTCTCTTTATGGCTAACTACTTCTCTTCTCAAATCATATCACTCCTTTCATTAGAATATGATAACAGTTTTATATATTTTTTCTTTATAACTAAAGTGGTTGAAATGTTTTTATTTTTTAATTGTTATTCTATTATAGAGCTCAAAAATACTGAGATTTGCCTTCAATCAGAAAAAGTGTGTGAAAAGATATTTATACTCGTTAACTGCATGTTAACATTGTATGTCAGAGAATCTTACTAAACGTGACAAAGAGTATATGAGAGCAATATTCCTCTTAAATGGTAGTGAAGAGCCTATCGGGCCATCTCAAGTCGCTAAAAAGTTCGGAGTGAGCAGAGTAGGTGTTTTGAGAAAAATGAAAAGGATAGCTAAATTAGGTATGGGAGAATACATAGAGCAATCCGGACTTATTTTAAATTCAGAAGGGGTTGATATAGTAGAAGATGACATCCAAAATCACCATCTGATCGAAACCTTCCTTCAAGAATCTCTTGGTATGAAATTCGAAGAAGCCTGTAAAGAATCTTCAAAGATTGGCGATATCATCAGTGACACATTTATTGAATGTGTTAAAGACAAATTGGGTGAGAATGTATCATGTGAATGTGGTTTCTGTTTAGATCCGCCATATTCACCAAAGCAATTGAAAGAATGTCATTGGTGTAAAAATTTACTAAATGGAGAACAGAAAGAGGGTGATGAATCGTGATCCATAAAAGAATCATCATCATAATAATAGGATTATTATTGATTGATGTAGGAGTTTATGCAGTTAACAATCATTTAAACCAACAGGATTCGGGAGACTATGACCTGAATATAGCTGTTACGATCCCGCCGCAGAGACAATTTGTAAAGGAAATAGGAGGAGATAATGTAAAAGTTACTTTGATGGTTCCTCCTGGACAAAGTCCCCATTCTTATGAACCTGAAACAAAGCAGATGAGAGATTTAGCTAAAGCTGATATATATTTCAAGGTTGGCTCTGGGATAGAATTCGAAAAAACGTGGATGAGTACCATGAAAGAATACAATCCTGACATGAAAATCATAGATGGGTCCAAAGGTGTTGAACTACTAACCATGGGTACTCATGAAGAAGTTGGTAATCATAAACATGATGATGAAGATATCGATCCACATATCTGGCTTTCGCCAAAAAATGCTCTCAAAATGATCGATACTCTAGTAAACGGGATGGTAGAAAAGAATCCAGAAAATGAAGATTTGTTTCAGCAAAATGCAGAAGAATACAAAAATAGTCTAAAAGGTTTAGATTCAAAACTTAATAGAGAACTTGAGCAGTATAAAAAAGAAGAATTCTTGGTTTATCATCCTTCATTCGGTTATCTAGCACATGATTACAATCTAACCCAGATCCCAATTCAAGAGCAAGGTAAAAATCCCGGTACCAAAGGGTTAGAGAACATTATCGACCAAGCTAAAGAGAATAATATATCAGTCGTGTTTATCTCTCCACAGTTCGATGAATCAAATGCTAAAACGATAGCGGATGAAATCAATGGAGAAGTTGCTATACTGAATCCTTTAGCTGAAGATTATTTAAACAATATAGAAAAGATAGCTAATAAATTGATATCTGGGTTTGAAAAGGGAGGTAGTTAGTTTGTCTGAAAGTTCGATAGAATTGGATAATGTAACTGTTAGCTTTGGAGACTCCGAAGTGTTGAAAGATGTTAGCGTTTCGATAGACTCAGGTGAATTTTTAGGGATAATTGGACCAAATGGTGGAGGTAAAACAACTTTACTTAAAGTACTAATGGGTCTGCTTGAACCAGACAAGGGAAAGATAAGAATTTTTGGTAAAGGACCAAAAAATGCTGGAGACTATATTGGATTCGTTCCACAGTATTCTAATTTTGATGCTCAATTTCCCATAGATGTTTGGAACGTTGTTCTCATGGGTAGAGTTGGAAAGTTAGGGTGGAAGCCATTCTATTCTAAAGAAGATAAGAGAATAGCCAAAAAATCACTAAAATTAGTAGATATGTACGATTACAAAGATAGACAGATATCCAAGCTTTCTGGAGGACAGCAGCAGCGTGTACTCATCGCTAGAGCTTTAGCCACTGAACCGAAAATTTTACTGCTGGATGAACCGACTGCTAGTATTGACGAAAAAATAAAATCAAATATATACGAGCTGCTCAAAAATCTGAACGAAGAAAAGAATATCACGATCATCCTTGTTTCACATGATATAGGGATCATATCTTCTTACGTCAAGAAAGTCGCCTGCTTGAATAAGTATTTCATCTATCATGGCTCTGATGAATTAACACCTGATATGATAGAGGCTTCCTATGAGTGTCCAGTGGATATCGTGGCTCACGGACACCCACACAGAGTATTCGAGCATAAGATGCCGTCTTCAGAGGAGGATGAATAAAGATGCTGGAGATGTTTCAATATCAATTCATGCAGAATGCTTTGATCGCAGGAATTCTAGCATCGATCATATTTTCGATAATAGGAACCTTTGTGGTTGTAAAAAGGATCGTTTTTATCAGTGGAGGGATTGCACATGCTTCCTTTGGAGGAGTTGGTCTAGCCTTTTATCTTGGTATCAACCCATTGATAGGGGCCTCTTTATTTGCTCTGATCTCTTCAATCGGGGTTGGTACTATTGGAAAAAAGACCTTGCAGAGAGAGGATACTGCTATAGGTATAGTGTGGGCATTAGGCATGGCGTTAGGTGCTTTCTTTTACTATATCACACCTGGATATTTGCCTAGTCCTTCCAGCTTTCTTTTCGGGAATCTATTGATGATAAGAAGTACTGATCTTTATCTGCTTCTTTTTATGAGCATTATCATCCTGGTAACAGTTACACTGTTCTACCATAAGCTCCAGGCTATAAGCTTTGATGAAGAATTCTCAGAAGTCGTAGGAATACAGACTACAGTATTTTACTTCCTCCTTTTGATCCTAGTCGCGTTTTCGATAGTATTTTTGATCAAATTCGTCGGAATCATCCTAGTGATAGCCATGCTTGCGATACCTGCATCGATATCTAGCGGTGTCACACATGATATGAGAAGAATAATGTTCTATTCGTTCCTGCTATCGCTCACATTCGTGATATCAGGATTGTTCATATCCTATCAAGTAAATACACCAGCGGGACCAACGATAGTTATTCTAGCGGGTCTAGTCTTCATAATCGATATGTTGTACACCAAGATGATATCAAATAACTAGACTCCTTCCTCTTCTTTTGTTTTACGTATGAACAGTATTATCCCAGCTGCGATGAATACAGATAAAACTATTTCTATGAATATAAGACTCTCCCAGAAGGGCTCATCCTGTGAACTAACATCGTTAGAGACTGACTGATCATCTGAATTATCGTTAGAAATTGAATTCAAGACTTCGTCCATTGTATTTATCAACTCAGAAGAATAGACAAGACCTCTGACTCTCTTGATCTCCTCACCATTTGAATTTAAAAATATCAATGTGGGAATCGATTCTATATTGTATTCAGTCGATAATTGTCTCTCCGCATACGCATCCACCTTTATATTGATGAAATCTGATGATTTTTCTATCACATCTTCATCTGGATACACCTTATTTTCCATCTCTACACAGGGGCCACATGATTGAGACCAGAAATCGATGAAAATAGGTTTTCCTTCCGATTTTGCTTTCTGCATACCTTCTTCATATGAATACCATTTTATTTCTTCAGCTTCTGCAACTGAACTCAATGGAAATGCGGCTATGAATAATAGTCCTATTACCAAAAATAATGCAACTTTTTTCATCATGATATCACGGTTTTGTAATTATATTACATAAACAGGAGTAGTCCTTTAATAATCTTTTGCTTGAAATGATCTAACTTTCTTTATAATTGAGAAAAATTAATCCCATTAAAATTAGAGTAACTTTTACTTTTATAACACGTAGAACAAAATATAAAAAAAGTAAAGATGTTATTATTTTTAGTTCTGTTCATTATTTTGCCTAGGTCTTTCGCCTTGGGATTTCTGAGGTTGCTGACCACGAGGTTGATACTGCTGATCACCTCGTTGAT
>CAZEXI010000016.1:20374-33455 GCA_964516805.1 uncultured Thermoplasmata archaeon | reverse complement strand
TGTTCGGCGGTGGATTGCCCTGCTGAGGTTGCTGACCACGAGGTTGATACTGCTGATCACCTCGTTGATTGTTCGGCGGTGGATTGCCCTGCTGAGGTTGCTGACCACGAGGTTGATACTGCTGTCCTGGTGCCCCTCTTGGATAACCTCTATTATTTCTTTTTACTACGACCGCAATAATAATAGCTGTTATTGCACCTATCAATCCTAAAATACCCAGGTAAAGCAGAAGATTACTTTCATCTCCACTTCTTTCCTCATCTATCTCATCCTCGATATCATCGTATACATCATCAAGTTCACTTGCATTTTCTGTAGAATAATAATTCCCTCCAGATGTTTTTGATATATTTTCTAATTGATTACTATAAACATTGCTGTCCAAATCTAATCCTATTATGAATGTAAGTTGTTCTGAGTTAAGTAGCCCATATCTGTATCCACCTACTTTATCAACGTATTTTCTTTCTCTGTAATCATGAGATGGATAAAATTTGTAATTTTCATTATCCAATCCATCAGTTAAGGCTATAACTACGCCAAGAGAAGACGAGCGTTTATTTTCCACAGTATCATCCATCGAATAACCAATAGTATCAAAAAGTGGCGTATCACTACTTTCAGGCATTAGATTTTCAATAGAATTTTTTAACTCTGTTTTTCCTTCTTTATTTGTGTATGTTAAAGCTCTTTTCTTAACTGGACCAACATATTGGTTCGGATAAGATGAATTGTCTGGAGTACCAAAGCAAAACAAAGAAGCCCTGTCTTTGTCCTTCATATTATTTACAAATTCATTAGACGCTTCTACAGCTTTATCCCATTTTGTATCATAAGATGTCGAATTTATATAGTCAGACATAGATCCTGAGTTGTCTAGTACAATAGCTGCGTCAATATTTTTGCTATCATTACTGTCAGCTACTGCAAATCCAGAGATTATTAGTGGGGAAATCGAAAGTATCACCAGCAAAAAGCAAACCCAGATTGTTTTTATCTTCCTCATAACAATTAACCCTCTTTACAATTATTATTCCCACCATATTTAAAATTTACTTAGATATAAAATATGATGTCCGAATATCATTAGATTAAAAAATAAAAAATTAAATGGTTTTGTATTAATCTATTTAATAATTTTAGTCCACTAGTGTTCCTGAGAAAACCTGCCAAGCTAAAGCTGTTTTAGCTACCAAGCTCAAAACGATATACATCCTCTCGCCATATAGATAGTCCTTCCATTTCCACACTTCTTTATACTGAAGAAGCTGATTTAATGCAAATATATTAAAGAATATACCTATAGAGATAAAGATATATATCACGAAATTAGGTACATCTCCTCCAGATTCATACACAGCTGTCAGCAAACGTACCAATATGGCTATCCACGGTGCTGCACCGGCGATACAACCAAATATGAATGGTGTCCAGACTGTTTTTTCTGTTTTCTGATTATACGATTCCATCAACCATCCGAATAGGATCATAGATGCGTTCACAATGAAAATCACTGCAAGAAAGCCGATATCAGTGATTCCAACCAGCATAGCAATGATGACTATCATCAATGAGCTGCTGAATGAATATTCAACCCATCTAGCCTTATTGATGTGTTCCTTCAGATTTTTTACATACCACTTATAACCAAAAGTAGAAAGTGAAAAATGTGCTATCGCTGATATGAACAGAAATGCTGCCACTGCTGGACCTAACTGCAGATCAAAAAGTACGTTTGTACCCATGGCTTCAGTTCCTGGTGGTCCTTGCATATAAGAAGTCGTTATAGATATAGCAAAATCCGTGCTCAAGTATAACATCAAAACCCCCTGTATAAAGTGTAACACTGCCATAACCCCATTGAATTTTCTCAGATTTTCAAACTTTTTTTCTTCATCGGGCATATTTTCCTCCTCTAACATACTAAATAAAAATATTAATATATATAATTTTTTACAATATGCCCGTCTTTATTACAATTAGAAGTTTAAAGGGAAAAACATATAAATACAGTGTGTTGTTGCAAAAGTGATATTATGGCACAGAAACCAGGCAGTATGTACAGAGAAGTAAAGGGCCAGGCGTATACCCGAAAGGAATACATCGGCGGTATACCACATTTGAAAGTAGGTCAATTTACAATGGGTAATCGTAATGCTGAATTTGATTTAGAGATGACTCTGGTAGCAGAGGAAAAATGCCAGATAAAAGACGGTGCTCTCGAAGCTGCTCGTGTTACACTCACAAGAGTTTTAACCAAGAATCTGGGAGAACAAAACTTCAAAGCTAAGATTTTGATTTATCCACATCAAGTACTAAGAGAAAATAAACAGGCTACAGGTGCAGGTGCAGACAGATTATCTGAAGGTATGAGAAGAGCCTTCGGTAAAAAAGTAGGTAATGCAGCTAGAGTAAAAAGTATGCAGGATATAATCAAGGTATGGGTAGATGAAGAACACGAAGATGTTGCTAAAGAGGCTCTAAGAAAAGCATCGATGAAATTACCCACTCCGTGCAGAAAAAATAAGAAATTAAAAGATTAAAAAAAAATTTTCTTTTTTAATCGTTTTTTACTCTTTCTCTTCTGTAACAGTGTATTTTCCTTTTACTACTGCTACTGTTGCTTCAGCATTTTTGATAACTCTTTCAGTAGTACTTCCCATGAATAATTTAGTGAATCCAGAAAGTCCATGACTGCTTATGTAAATGATGTCTGTATCTTTTGCAGCTGCAGCTATCTGTTCATAAGGTTTTCCTTCTAATATCTTCCTTTCAAGCTCGACTCCTAACTCATCGGCGATCTCCTCTATCTTATCTAGAGCTTCATGCCCTGTTGATTTCATACCGCTTTTTGCTGATTCTTTGATGCTTGAATGATGAAGACCTTCATATTCTGAAGTATTTACAACATATATACCTACAGCTTTGACACCTAAAGATTTAGCCATCTCAAGTCCTTCTTCCACTCCTCTCATAGCATTTTTTGAACCATCTGTGGGTAATATTACTCTATCATACATAGTATCTATGGATAGCTGATAAAAGATATAAATAACTATTCCTAAGGATCACTTTTAACGCTGTAAATGAAAAACATGTTTCTTTCGCTACAAGTATCAAATATTTGTTTTTTGAAAAGTAATTATTTAAATATTTAATATAAACCATATTCTGAGAAGATGATTGATAAAATCATAGGTATTTCAACGATGTTTTAGTTAGAAAAGAGATAATCATATGTGGATCTAATAGTAATATGTTAATTTGTTCTCACACAAGTACAACTGTGAAGTTCGAGGATCCCGATTCATATTAAAAGAAATATATGGACTATATGCAGAAGTATGAAGGGTACAAAGTGAAGGCATGATATAGATGGAAATACAAAGTATCTGAACAAAAGCCTAACAGAGGACGATAACGCAGTCATGCATCTTGTACCAGGAGAATCATGTACAGTAAAATTTGACGTGCCATTTCAGGTACCAGAAAACGCTTACGAGAAAAGAGATTTCGTTTTAATGACCAAAGGATTCTATACTAAGTACGAGTGAAAAATTATTCCTAAAAACACTTTCCTTTTTCTTGATATATTTAAATACATATCTTTTTTCTAAAGCCATTATATCAAAGTTAAATAAGTAGATATCACAAGTAACATCATAAACCAATACCTTTTTAAACCATATTCAATTATCTCATCAACATGTCAGAGAATTCATCAAATTCACAGGAAGAATCAGAAGATGAATACGGTTATGATGATTTACTAGATAGAGCTAGAGAAAAATTACCAGAGGAAATTTCCCATCATGAAAGATTTCAGATACCGGATGTAGATGCAATGGTAGAAGGTAATACTACCATTTTAAGAAACTTTAACGATATAGTTGATAAGATTAACAGAGATCCAGAAAAGGTTCTCAAATATTTACTAAGAGAGCTGGGTACAGCTGGTGAAAGGGAGAACGAAAGAGTGGTTTTCAAAGGTAAAATAAGTCCCAAAAAGATCGAGAATAAACTTGAGGATTACGTGGAAAAATATGTATTATGTCCTGAATGCGGACGACCTGATACTAGACTTGTTAAAGAAGGTAGAGTAACAATAATGAGGTGTGATGCATGTGGTGCTCACGGTCCAATAAAAGGAAAGAAGAAGAAATCTTCGATATCTACTAAATCAGATAAGATCGAGGAAGGTAAAACTTACGAATTGATGATCCAGGATATCGGTAAAGAAGGTGATGGTGTAGCTAAAAAAGGTAAATACACGATCTTCATCCCAGGGACCACAAAAGGTGACAAAGTGAAAGTCAAGATAAACCATGTCAAAGGAACATTAGCCTTTGGAGAACTCGCTAACGGGTAATCATAGATGATAAAGAAAAAGTATCTTCCTGTAATCGCCATAATCTTGATGATGGTGATAACTCATGTATTGGCCATAGGTGTAGTCAATACCTATCCTAGTGAATACAAGGCCTTTGGGGAAGATACTAACGATCCTTTGAACCCTCTTATCTATATCGGTTTCATTATCCTCTTTACAGCAGGTCTTTTACTTATTCTAAAATACACTAAAGGTAATTTTCTAAAATACATGATATTAGGTGTAGTGGGATTAACGTTATTTTATGTATTCTATCCCGTATTATTTTATTTCAGTTACGAACCAATTTTACAGAAGATAGGTTTCGATTTGGCATTTTACGTTTCTGTAGCTATGGCTATAGCTTTAACAGCATTACTTTACAAACATCCTGAATGGTACGTTGTAGATACCCTAGCAGTCGTGATGGGCGCTGGAATCGCAGGTATATTTGGTTTCAGCCTTGATATTTTACCTGTTTTTGTTCTGCTGATAGTTCTAGCGGTGTACGATTTCATATCAGTGTACAAGACAAAACACATGGTCTCGTTAGCAGACGGAGTCATGAAGATGAAAGTACCGGTTATGATGGTAGTACCCAGGAAACTTGATTATAAGTTCAAAGAAAAAGAAGGAGTAATGCAGGAAGTCAAAGATAAAAGTAAAAAGCGCGATGCCATGTTCATCGGTCTCGGCGATTTTATTATACCTGGGATTCTAGCAGTTTCAGCTAGCATATATCTACCTAGTGGAATTATATTCGGTCTATCAGCCCCTCTTGTCGTGGCAGCTGGATCTATAATCGGTGCTGTATGTGGAATGCTCGTTTTGATGAGATTCGTGTTGAAAGGAAACCCACAAGCTGGTTTACCATTCCTAAATTCTGGAGCAATTTTAGGTTATATGTTAACCTATATCGCAGTATATAACAACTATACGTTCGGGATCGTATTACCCTGGTAAAACTCTTTCCTATCAACAAATTTTATTAGTATTATAGTACGATAGCTGATATGATGTCTGACCAAGATAAGGTGTCTTCCAGGTATGACTTTTGGACTCCATTCTATGATATGTTGGATAATATACCGATCATATCAGGTCCTCAGAAAAGATGGAAAAAGTCTGCAGTGAAAGCTCTTGAACTAGATGGGAATGAAAAAGTATTAGACGTAGGAACTGGAACCGGTGAGATATTACCTTGGATAGCAGAATATCTTGACAGCGGAAGAGTGATAGGCACAGACATCAGTAAGAGAATGATCAAAAAAACAAAAGATAAAATTAGAAAAAAAAGTCTAGATGATAAGGTAAAAGTCGTTTATGACGATATCCAGAACTCTAGATTTCCTGATAAAAATTTTGATAGAATCATAGCAACGTTTACATTTACTACTGTTCCAGATCCAAGAAGAACTTCTGAAGAATGTAAAAGATTACTCAAAGATGATGGTAAGATGATAATCTTGGATACTGGTAAACCTGTCAATAAATTTTATCTTCCACTATTTTTCCCCATGTGTTTTTCTGCTAAAATCTTCGGTAGAACTCATATGGACAGACCTATTTCTAAAATACTCTCTGAAGATTTTGATGTAAAAAGAAAAAAAAGCAATATGCTGGGTATGGTCTACCAGCTTATTTGTAATAAATAAAAAGGGTTTGTTTATTAGGGTTTGTTGTTTATTCGTTTATTCTTCCCTGTATCTCTTCTACCACATCTGGATTTCTCAGTGTTGAAGTATCTCCTGCTTCTTCACCCTTTTCGAGTTTCTTCAGTATCCTTCTCATGATTTTACCGGACCTTGTCTTCGGTAGGTCCTCCATGAATCTTACAGATGCTGGTTTACCTATCGGACCAATAATATCTCCTACATGTGCTCTAAGTTCTTTTGCTAATTCGTCTGAACTCTCTCTTCCAGATTCTAATATTACATAAGCTATCGGTACCTGCCCTTTGACTTCATCTGGCCTTCCTACTACTGCTGCTTCTGCTACTGCAGGATGATCCACCAATGCGCTTTCCATCTCCATGGTGCTCAATCTGTGACCAGCTACGTTCAATACATCGTCTATTCTACCTACTACCCAGAAATAGCCGTCTTCATCTATTCTTGCACCGTCACCAGCAAAGTACGTTTCCTCGTCATATTCAGACCAGTATGTACTTACATATCTATCTGGCTCTTTATAGAGAGTCCTCAGCATCGCTGGCCATGGTCTTTTAAGGACCAAATATCCTCCTTGATTAGGTGGTAAGCTCTTTCCTTCTACATCTAAAACATCTGCTTCCAGCCCAGGGAATGGTTTGGTAGCACTACCTGGTTTCAGTGGAGTTATACCTGGTAGAGGTGTGATCAACATCATCCCAGTCTCGGTCTGCCACCATGTATCGACTATCGGACATTCTCCTCCACCGATAACATCTCTGTACCATTTCCATGCTTTTGGATTTATAGGTTCTCCAACGGTTCCTAATACCTCTAAGGTTGAAAGATCATGTTTATCTGGATACTCTCTACCCCATTTCATGAATAACCTTATAGCCGTTGGTGCTGTGTACAACTTGGTAACACCGTATTTTTCAACTATCTCCCAGAATCTATCTTTCGTCGGTGTATCTGGTGCACCTTCGTACATAACAGTTGTAGTTCCGTTGGCTAAAGGCCCGTAAACTATGTAGCTGTGTCCAGTGATCCATCCGATATCTGCTGTACACCAATACACATCGTCTTCTTTGATATCGAATACCCATTTGTGTGTTGCAGAAGTACCCGTTAGATATCCTCCTGTAGTATGAACTACACCTTTTGGTTTACCGGTTGTACCGCTGGTGTACATCAAGAAGAGCATATCCTCTGCATCCATCTTTTCTGGTTCACATTCTGAAGATTGTTTATCGAGTAGATCATGATAGTACGTATCTCTGTCCTCATCTATCTCAACATCTTTTCTCTCTGCTCTATCAACCACGACTACGTTCTCGATCGATGGAGCATTTTCAAGACCTTCTTCAGCATTTTCCCACATCTCTATTATCTTTCCTCTACGGTAGTAACCGTCTGCTGTGACGAGGACCTTCGCTTCTGCATCATTTATCCTCTCACGTAATGCAGTTGGTGAAAAACCACCGAAAACAACGCTGTGGGGTGCACCTATTCTTGCACACGCTAATAGACCAATAGCCAATTCAGGGATCATCGGTAAATAGAATGTGACAATGTCACCTTTGCCGACACCCATCTCTTTTAGACCGTTAGCAAATTTTGATACTTCTTCTTGTAATTCTTTAAAAGTGTACTTTCTTGTTTCTCCCTTTGGTTCACCTTCCCAGATCAGAGCTGTTTTATCACCTTTTCCATTTTCAACATGTCTATCAACACAATTGTAAGAAGCGTTTATCTTCCCGTTAACAAACCATTCTGCATGCGGTGGATCCCAATTCAGGACTTCATCCCATTCTTCGTACCAATCTAATCTTTCTGCGAATTCGGCCCAGAATTCTTCATAGTTGTTTTCTGCATATTCGTATATATCGGGATCATTTACGTTAGCTTGTTCTTTAAAATCTTCTGAGGGTGGATAAACATCCTCTCCTTCCAGTCTTGATTCAATATGACTTTCTTTTTCTGCCATTTTTAGCACCTATATATTCTCCTGGTAATTGTTAATTGAATGACTATATAGAAAACTTTTGGTTATTTCTAGTGATTTCTTCCATTATTTATCGACATTAGTCGATGTTCTGTTTCAACTTTTGATACTTTTCTTTATAGAGATCAGCGCAGCTAGGACAGCATAGATAATGATCCTTATCATCCATTTTCAACTTTACAGGGTCACCTTTGATCGTTTTATCACAATAATAGCATTCGATATTTAGTTCAGCGTTTTCAAAAATAGGTATCTCCTGTTTCTCATCTATGAATTCACTGACTCTACTTACATTTATTTCATTGATCCCATCTATTATTCTTATATCTTCTAGATATGAATCAAAATGCTTAACATCTCTAGAGAATACCTCTACCTTGAGTGAGATACCATCTAATTCTTCGATACTATAGGTTAAATTCATACTTGATATCTCTTTAGAAACTTTTTTCAATTTATCTGGAGAGGTTTTAACAGTTAATGTATACTTAGTTAAACCAAGTTTATCATAATCCAGATGCAACTTATAGCCTTGTATGATTCCCATATCCTCCAATTTTTCTATTTTACTGCTGACAGTAGGCGTAGATACATCTACTTTTTCAGCCAACTTCCTGTGAGATTGTGAAGCATCCTTCTGCAGTTCTTTTAATATCTTGATTTCGGTCTCATCTAACTCCATACTAACAAATATAGAGGTTTTGTTTTATAGTTTTTACTAATGTTAAAAAAATACCAATTTAAATTTACATATGTATACCAAAAAAGCAATGAATTAAGAACTACATATAGTATAACGGTGTTTAGAAATGAGGAAAATTAAAGACGGTTTGTCACACTTAACTACAATCAACATATCCATAATCATGATGGGGTGATATTTATGAGCGAGGATGAGAAACAAAAAAAGAACGTTCCTATCGAAGGCATGCACTGTGCCAGCTGTGCACAGGCGATCGATAAATCGTTGAAGAAAGTTAAAGGGGTAGAGGAATCTGATGTCAGTTATGCCACTGAAAAGGCTTCCATCACTTATGATCCAGATAAAGTTAATATGAACGATATATCAAGTGCTGTAGAATCAGCGGGATATTCGATCGCTGAGGGTGATAAAATAGAGATGCCCATCGAAGGTATGACTTGTGCTGCCTGTGCTAAAGCCAACGAAAAGGCTTTAGAAAGATTAGATGGTGTTATCAGGGCTAATGTAAATTTAGCAACAGACAAAGCCACTATAAATTACATTCCGGGCGAAGTTCACAAACGTGATTTTATTGATGCAGTTAAAAAGACAGGCTACAGCGTTCCTGAAAGTTGGTTAAGCGAAGAAAAGAAAGAAAAAAAAGATATAGTCGAAAGGGATGTTGAAAAGGTCAAAGAATCCAAAAAGAAAGCTCTTTTAGCTTGGGGATTAACCATACCTATAATCGCCTGGATGATACCAGAAATGTTTTTCGGACTCATGATAGGTGGTGAAGTCACATTCAACGTGGGAATGGTAATTTTAGCCATCCCTATCTTATTTTATGCGGGTAGAGAAACTTACTCTTCAGCTATTCGTTCATTCATCAACCTTTCACCAAATATGGATGCTTTGATAATGTTAGGTACTCTTTCAGCTTTTTCGACAGGTGTGGTAGCTTCATTTCATCAATTTGGTTATGCACCCAATATCTTAAATTATGGGGGAGTTGCAGGTATGATCATGGCTTTCCACCTAACTGGAAGATATATAGAAAACAAAGCCAAAGGTAGAGCATCACAGGCAATCAAAAAATTGATGACACTAGAAGCTAAAACTGCAAGGGTCATCAGGGATGGTGAAGAAAAAGAAGTTCCAGTTGATGAGATCGATATAGGGGATGTTATGCTTGTAAGACCTGGAGAGAAGATACCTACAGATGGTAAAGTTTTAGAAGGTGATAGTTCTGTTGATGAATCTATAGCTACTGGTGAATCGATGCCTGTTTCTAAAGAAAAAGGAGATGAAGTTATAGGTGCAACCATCAATAAAGAAGGTTCATTGAAAGTAGAAGCCACCAAGGTCGGTAAAGATACTTTCTTATCTCAGGTGATCAGGATGGTCGAGGAAGCCCAGGGTTCAAGAGTTCCGATACAAGCTTATGCTGATAAGATTACGACTTATTTCGTTCCTGCTATAATAACGATTGCAGGTGGGGCTTTGGTTTCATGGTTAGTTTTCCCAGATACATTCCATTCGATAATATCTTGGGCTGATGCATTTATTCCATGGGTGCAACCAGGATTGGGGATGATCTCACTAGCTATCTATGCAGCAGTTGCTACCTTAGTCATAGCATGTCCCTGTGCACTGGGATTAGCAACACCTACAGCCTTGATGGTTGGCAGCGGTAAAGGTGCAGAGAATGGCGTTTTGATCAGAAGAGGCGAAGCGATACAGCTGATGAAAGATATCAACACTATAGTTTTAGATAAAACAGGTACGATTACAAAAGGTGAACCAGGGGTTACTGATGTAGTCGGTGAAAAAGAGATACTAAGATACGCAGCCTCAGCAGAAAAGAGATCAGAACATCCACTCGGTGAGGCGATAGTCAAAAAGGCTGAAGAATTGAATTTGGATATTCCCGAACCTGAAAAATTTGAATCTATAACTGGAAGAGGTGTGACCGCCACAGTTAACGATAAAGAAATACTTGTAGGTACTCCTGAATTGATGGATGAATACGATGTAAAGATTAAGATGGAAAAACGTTTCAAGCAATTCCAGAAAGAAGCTAAAACATCTATTTTGGTAGCAGTCGATGGAGAAGTTAAAGGTGTTATAGCTATAGCTGATCAATTGAAAAATGATTCTAAAAGAGCTATCCAGGTACTGAAAAATCAAGGACTCGAACCAGTCATGTTGACCGGTGATAACGAAAGGACTGCAAAAGCCATTGCAGATGAAGTAGGAATAGATAGAGTGATAGCAAACGTGATGCCAGACGAAAAAAGAAGTGAGATACAAAAACTGCAGGATGAAGGAGAATTAGTGGCGATGGTCGGTGATGGTATAAATGATGCTCCAGCCTTAGAACAGTCTAATGTAGGTATAGCGATCGGTACTGGCACGGATATAGCTATAGAGAGCGGTGATATCGTACTGGTTAAAGGTGATCTATCAGCAGTAGTTAAAGCTGTGAAACTGTCAGATGCTACATTTAAGAAAATCAGGCAAAATTTGATCTGGGCGTTCGCTTACAACGTTGTAGCAATCCCAATAGCCTTCGTAGGTCTGTTACATCCACTTATCGCTGAAGCAGCCATGGCTTTTTCTAGTGTTAATGTAGTGACTAATTCATCCAGATTGAAAAAAGCAGATATAAGCATGGATGAAGACTAAAAACCTTTTCTTATTTTTTTAAATCAAGAGTGTCTCCTGTCTTTTCGTATTTGAATATATCAACATCATCTGGAAGGTTTACTTTTAAAAGATCATCTATCCATTCTTCATTTCCAAAAGTGTGCATCGGTATGAAATATTCTGGTCTTACTTTATTGATGAATTCGACAGGTCCAGCCCAACTTTCAAGACGTTCATCCATGTTTGAAAAAGCTATATCGATATCCAATCGTTTTAGTTCTCTCAAAACATCTTCATACACATCTACCTTTGACTTTCTCTTTTCTGCATTCCATTCAGGCCAATCCCATTTCGCCAAATCTCCACCGTAATAGATTTTAATTTCGGACATTTCTATAAGAAAAGCCACTCCCTGATCGTTACTCTTGTATGTTTTTACAGTTAGGCCTTCTATCTCATATTGTTCATCTGGTTCTACGGCTTTGACCACTTCATTTTTATCTCTAGAGGATAGAAGTACGTCATCGGACAAAACAAAATATGTTTTTTCAGCTATTTCTTTTAATTCAAATATATCTGGATTATAATGATCTGGGTGAGAGTGAGATATGAATATGAAAAGATCAGAATCTTTTGCTATTCTAGAGATTGTATTCTTCAGTTTATTTGTGATATATCTTCCGGAAGGATAATCAAAAAGAAAAACCTTGTCTTCCTTTTCAATGGTGAAACAATTGTGAGTTAGATAGGTTATCTTCATATTATATCATCATGATTTGGATCTGTATTTAGGGCTAACTCAAGATAAAACATTTATATCCTTCGAGTAAATGTATATTGGGATATCTCATGTTCAAAGATAAAGAAGCAGAAGAAAAATTAGAAAAGTATGAAACTCAAATTAGCAATCTCAAAAAGAAGTTAAAGCATACTCAAAAGAAAAATGAGAAATTGGAAAATGAAAAAAGGAAAGTTTTGGAAGAGAAGAAGAATATATTAGAAAAACAAGACAATGAATTAAAAAGTTTGATAAAGAAAATCAGTGAAAACGAACAGGTGGATATCTCAGGCGATACTAGAGAAATGATAAACAGATTAGAGTCAGAAATATTCGATCTAAAAGAAGAAGTAGATGAGTTAAACAATGAAAACAATGAACTCATAGAAGAACTTGACGACTATAAAAGAAAAGGTAAATATGCTATACAAACAGAAGATAAGATTACTCTTCCTGACGAATCAAAGATCAATGGGAGTATAAAATCAGAAGGGGGCTTAGAATTACTAAACTCAGTAATAGTTTACGGTTCTATAGAAGCTGTAAGTGATATCGTTATAGGTGATGATGTCACTATAGAAGGTTCCGTTATTTCTGATACCGGTAGTGTTACTATAGGAAGCAAATCTGAGATCGACGGTATAATTAAAGGAACTAGGATAGAAATGGCTGATAACAGTAAATCAGGTAATATTCAAAGTTCAGGAGACGTGATTTTGAATGAAAGTGTTGAAGTCTCCAATGTTACTGCTGTCGGTGACGTTAAACTCAATAAAGGTGTAAAAATCCAAGGAAAATTAGAATATGCTGGAGATCTGAACGGAGCAAAGGGTGTTACTATCACAGAATCTGTATTCCCATTATCCAGAGAAGAGGTCGAAGAGGACCTAAAAGATGAAGAAAAACTTACCATGGAAGATACAGAGTGGATAGAAGAAGAAGTCGAGGAAGA
>CAZEXI010000016.1:0-20274 GCA_964516805.1 uncultured Thermoplasmata archaeon | reverse complement strand
GAAGAAGTCGAGGAAGATCTTGAGGACGCCTCTGAAGATGAATTATAAAGGAGAGTAATATGACAGAAGATAACGAGATACCAGTTGAAGAGATAGATAAAGGTTTAGAAGTAAAGATCAAAATAGCTGACTGGTTCGCAGAAAAAAAGAGACTTCCAAATAGTACTATAGAAGGAGAAGTAGAGACAGCTACTGATAAAGCTGTGTTGATAAAAGAGGAATGGATACCTAAAAGCCTGATAGAAAAGGCATATTTACTCTAAGGATATGTTTCAAACTGATAAAAAATTCAGACCCTCTGAAAAGCTGAAAAAATACTATTACCTCAGCACTTCTTTATTTCTAATTTTTTTCATACTGCCCTGGTACATACCTTTGATAATTTTTTCAAATATAGTCGTAGCTGGGATATCTACAGTGATCGTTTTACTCATATTAGGATTCGTTTTATATTGGATTCCAAAATATTACAAGACCATAGAATATCATCCAACCAAAGATGAGGTCACATGGAAAAGAGGTGTATGGTTTCAGAAAACAGGTGTGGTTTCATACAACAGGATAACTAATGTTGATATAAGCCAAGGGCCGCTCCAGAGGATAGCTAACATCTCAAGTTTAAAAATACAAACAGCAGGTTATTCTGCCCAGTCAGGTGCCTCTGCTGAACTGAAGATTTTTGGTGTAGAAGATCCTGAACAAATCAAGAATTTCATAATGGATAAAGTTAGAGGTAGGAAACCTATCTCTGTAGAGACATATGAAACAGGAGATGGCACTTCTGAGTCAAGGATAATAGAGGAATTGGTAAAAATCAGAAAGATCCTAGAAGAAAAGGACTGAGAGTTCTAAAAATAGAAGAAACTATTTATCCATATCACCACATTATCATTATTTGGTGAGTAAATGGATTTTCCCACCCCAAAACTGTTCTGCAGCAGTTGTTTAGGATTCGAGGCATGCAGATATAATGGACAGATGATTCCTAATTCCTTTATTAAAAAATTAGAACCATATGTAGAATATGTAAATACTTGTCCGGAGAAATCTATAAACCTGGGTGTGCCAAGAGATCCTTTACGCATAGTTAGAGTTGAAGGGGAGGATAAACTTGTACAGCCGTCTAGTGGAAATGACTATACAGAAGAGATGAATTCCTTTTGCAACAGATTTCTAAAAAACATAGATGGGATCGACGGTTTTATACTCAAAGCTAGCTCTCCTTCATGTGGTCCAAATAATGTAAAGATCTATCCAAAGAAAGAAAATACTGCTCCTATAGGAAGGGAAAATGGATTTTTTGCTAGGCATGTCATGGATAAATATTCTCACCTGGCTGTAGAAGATGAGAAAAGGCTTAATAATTCAGCTATCAGACATCATTTTTTGACTAAAATTTTCGTATTAGCATCTTTTAGAGAAACAAAAAAACCTGGAGAAATAAATGATCTGATAGATTTTCATTCAAAGAATAAATTACTATTGAAAGCATATAATCAAAAGGAGATGAGAATTATGGGGAGAATCGTAGCTAATATAGAAGATGATCAAATCGTTGACATTATAGAAAAATACCAAAAACATCTATGGATTGCCCTTGAGAAAGGTCTTCAGTATAAATCGATAATAAACGTTCTAGAAAATTCATTAGGATACTTTTCAGATGAGCTGAATTCAGAAGAAAAAAGACTTTTCTTGAATACAGTACAGATGTATCGTGAAGGAAGATCATCCTTTAAAGAGTGTCTAGGAATTCTAAAATCTTGGATAGCTAGATTTGATCAAAAATATCTTAAAAAACAAACATTCTTTAATCCATATCCAGAAGATTTGGAAGAATTAATAGAATGTGCTGATAGGAGAGATTATTGGAAATGATAGTATACTGAAAAATATAGATATCTTAATAAGTGATTAAATCTCTTTTTCGATTGTCCCTTCTTCTGCTTCTTCTTCCTCTCCTTTAAGCTCTTTCAATTCTTCAGATAGCTTGTTTATCCTATCACTGGCCTTGTTCCATCTATCGATATATTCTTCTAACTTGTTCTTAAGCCCACCTCTTCCCTCGTCAGGTAAATCCATAACTTCTTCTGAGAGTGTTTCGATAGTCCCACTTACATTCATCATCTTTGTATCGATCCTATCTAAAGATTGTTCTATCTTTTCAATCCTTTTTTCCTTTTCTTCTTCAATATCTTCTTCTTCCACCATAGTCAACCCCAGCTTTTTTCAATATTGCCGTTTTATGAGTTTGAATCTATTTGTAATTTTTCCATCTTAACCAATGAACCTCTCAAATTGGGAAGATTTTAGGTATAGTTTTTAGGAAATTATTATAAAGATGTTTTTGATTGTGTTTTGAAACCATGTTTGATTTAGATTCCCTTTTTAATCTAAAATCTTTAGGAACAGATAGTGAAACAGAGACTAGAGCGGGTGTTACTACTTTTCTAACCATGGCATATATCATAATAGTTAACCCAACTATCCTATCTGCAGCAGGTGTGCCTTTCTCTGGCATACTGTTCGCAACTGTTGTTGTATCTGCAGTTTCATGCATAGTGATGGGATTAGTAGCAAATCTTCCATTTGCACTGGCTCCCGGTATGGGTTTGAACGCATTTGTCACTTTTTCTCTGATAATCGGAGAAGGAGTGAGCTGGCAGACAGCCATGGGTGCAGTAGTCATTTCAGGTATCATCTTTATGCTCTTGTCTCTACCAAAAGTGAACGTTAGAGAAAAGATGTTGGAAGCGATCCCAGAACCTTTGCGCTTAGGAGTCGCTGCAGGGATCGGTCTATTCCTTGCATTTATAGGACTCCAGGACAGCGGTGTGATAGTTGCTGATTCATCCACTCTTGTTACCTTTGGAGGGATGAGCTGGACAGTCGGTCTATTTATATTTGGACTCATAATAACAGGTTTCCTATTATATAGAAAGCAAAAAGGCGCTTTGATAATAGGTATCTTATCTGTTACTGTTCTTGCACTTATACTCAACTTTGCTGATCTAGCCAGTATCACAGCACTTCCAAATGAAGTGGTAAGAAATCCAGACCTTTCACTTTTCGCTGATATCGACATAATGAGCGTTTTCAAAATATCGATGCTTGGACCTCTCTTCACTCTACTTTTCACAGATATGTTCGATTCGATATCGACATTTTTGGGAGTGGCTGAGGCAGGTGATTTCTACAAGAAAGATGGGAAACCAAGAAATACTGGAGAAGCTTTGTTTGTTGATGGTTTTGCAACTACAATCTCTGGGATATTTGGTACATCACCAGCTACCACATTTATAGAGAGTGCCAGTGGAGTAGAAGAAGGTGGTAAATCAGGACTAACAGCTATTATAGTCGGACTACTTTTCCTACCATTCATGTTCTTCTCACCGGTGATCAGTATGATACCCCATGTGGCAACTGGAGCAGTACTTGTGTTAGTAGGTCTCTTCATGGCAAAATCGATACATAAAGTAGATTGGAGTAGATACGAGAATTCATTGCCTGCATTCGTTGCGATGATTGCTATACCTCTGACCTACAGCATCACCAACGGTATCATTTTGGGAATAATAACTTATGTTGTTATGAAAGCATTAGCTAGAGAATTTAAAGACATACCTATCACTCTATGGTTTATCTTTGGTTTCTCTATAATAGTGCTGTTCCTACTTTAGAACCAAAAAACCAATTAAAACTCTTTTTTTTTCTTAATTCTCCTTTTTAAAAAGATAATGAAAAATAAAAATTATGATAAAATTAAACCATTAAAAATTTTTAAAAGACCCTAAAGTAAGTACTGGTAATTACTCTATTTTTTTTACGTTAACTGCTTTTGGTCCTTTTTCTCCTTCTTCTACATCGAATTCTACACGATCTTCTTCTTCAAGGGAATGTCCCTCAAGATCGCTTCTATGAACGAAGAGGTCTTCATCGCCCTCATCGGGCTCAATGAACCCATAGTTCTTCATATTGTTGAAGAATTTTACTGTTCCTTGCATAGAGAGTTCACCTCCTATATTATCTTAATCACCCTACCAATTTACTCCTTATATTAATGTCTTTGTGCTGTTATCGATAATATAACCTCGTTAAATTACTTTAACTAATATTTAAGAAAAAATTAATACCTCAATTCAATAAGGGATTATCATGGGAAAAGTAATAGAAGTCATGGAATTATCTAAACATTATGATGAAGTAAAAGCTGTTGATAATATATCATTTACAGTTGAGGAAGGAGAGATCTTTTCCTTAGTGGGTCCTAACGGTGCTGGCAAAACTACAACAGTCGAAATTCTAGAATGCCTAAGAAAGCCTACTTCAGGTCGAGCTAAAGTGCTTGGATATGACATAATCAAGGATGAAGAAAAGATAAAAGAAAAAGTAGGAGTGATGCCACAGGACTTCAGTACTTTTGAACGTTTAACTGCTAAAGAAAACATCAAGCTCTCATCTGATATCTATGGTAAGGGGGATATAAACCAAGTTATTAAAAGAGTAGGTATTGAATCATTTGAGAATAAAAAATTCATGGACCTATCTGGAGGTATGAAAACTAGAGTAGGTATTGGTATGGCACTGATATCAGACCCAGATCTATTATTTTTAGATGAGCCAACAAGTGGTCTAGACCCACAGGCTCGAAGAGATACCTGGGATCTTATTAAAAATCTAAAAAAGATGGGAAAGACTATTTTCCTAACCACTCATTACATGGAGGAGGTCGAAGAACTCGCTGATAGAGCAGGAATATTAATTGATGGAAAGATAAAAGTTATAGACAAGATCGAATCACTTATTCATAATTTTGGAGGTGGTGTAAGAGTGACAGTCCAGAAGGAAAGAGATGCCCAAGAAATCCTTCATGAATTTGCAGAGGAAGTCATCGATAAAAATGAAAACGAATTGATAGGTATATTTGATACGAAAAAGGCTTCAAGGAAAGCACTAATATCACTTTACCAGCACGAGTATGATGTTGAAGTAAAAGAAGCAGGTATGGACGAGGTATTTCTTAGGATTGTTGGCGGAAAGATAGACGAGAAGGGGGAATTAGTATGAAAAAAATATTATCTGTTTTTACGGCTCTTTTCAAAAATTGGTTTAGAAGTAAAACGGGTGTGTTCTTTTCACTGCTATTCCCAATGATGCTGCTGATAATATTCAGTACAGTCTTTGGTGGACAAGGTTCAGCGGAATACAACATATATGTTCAGAATAACGATGTTATAGATGGAGAACCTACAAACATATCAGAAGCCTTTATCGATTCTATGGAGTCAACAGAGACATTCAATATAAAGAGATTGGACAGAGATGTAAACGTTACTAAATATCAAAAAGAAAACTCTTTTGAAACTTACCGGGCTCTCGTTATACCAGAAGGTTTTCAGGAAAAGGTATTGAACAAAAGTATGTCAGTTAGAGCAGGAGTGATGTACGATACATTGACACGCATCGAAGATATGAGTGATGATCAAATAAACGAAAGCGAGAAAGAGAACCTTACTAAAGGCATAAGTTCAGTCGAAAAATGGAAAAATGAAACAAAAGATATTGAAAGTGCCCAGATATTACTTCTTACAAGTGAAGGTGATCAAGCTGCACCTATAATAAAAGGTGTGACCTACAGTGTTGCAGATACTTTTAATTCTAAAATGATAGGTGTAGAGGATAGAACCGTAGAGATCAACAGTGAATCTATCGAGAAAAGAGACTTGGGTGCAGCGGATTATTACTTACCAGGATACATAGCAGCTTTCGTTATGACAAATGGAATAATCGGCGTAACATCAAATGTTTCCGAATTTAAAAGGAATGGAACGTTGAAAAGATTAGCAGCGACTCCGTTGAAGAAAAGAGATTGGATCTTAAGCAATATTTTACAGCAGGCGGTTCTAGCATTCATATTAACAGCAGTCATGATACTGTTAGGTGTAGCCTTATTCGGTGTACAAGTATATCCTGGTCCCATTGCTATGATACTGATATTGTTGGGTTCAATAGCATTCTCTTCAGTAGGTATGGTCATGGGAGGAATAATAAAAGATGTTGAAGCTGCAAGCGGTGCAGGTAATGCAATAGCATTCCCGATGATGTTCCTTTCTGGAGCTTTTTGGCCTATTGAAAATATGCCTGAATATCTGCAAACAGTTGCAAAAGTATTACCACTTTATTACTTCCATCAGGGATTGAGGAATATAATGATACTGGACAATCCTTCAGAATCGGGACTGGCGTTTGCAGTCATAGGTGGATTCGCGTTAGTTTTCATAATCGTTGCTATAAAAACTACCAACTGGAAGGAATTGTGAACTCCTTTACTCAATCCCTCTTTATTACTGTAATATCATCAGAGATAGTGAATTCCTCACCCATCACGTGACATACTGAACCAAGCTTTTCTATATTCAATCTATCGTTTTTTACAGCATCTTCTTTAACATCTATGTTTACTACTTTACCGACCAGCCAAACATGATCTCCAGCCTCTAATTCATCCCAATATTCACATTCTATATTGACTGGAGCCTCTTCAACACTTGGAGATCTTACTTCTTTTGATTTTTTCTCATTCAGTTCCAATTCTTCGAATTCACTTTTATTTCTAGGTAATGATATCTCAGATTTTATCCCTTTATCCATCCATCCTTCCGTTACAGGAACTATCACGAAATCACCAGTATCTCGAGCATTGAGAAGAGTGTCTTTATTTTTTCCAGCAGATATCCCGATCAACGGTGGATTGAATGAAACTGGACTTACAAAACTGTAAGGTCCTATGTTTGAATTGCCTTCTGGCGAAACAGTCGATACACAAACTGTAGGTCTGGGTGAGATAAGCCCATAAAATTTCTTTGGATCCATATCTATCGATACTGTAAATAGATTAACTTCACTAAAACTTTCTGTTAGAAAAAGGAAAAAAGTGTTTATTACAAGTCTTCTAAAATCTTATCGACCATATCTGTCTTTTCCCAAGTGAACTCAGCCCTATCTCTACCGAAGTGACCATAGGCCGCAGTCTTCTCGTAAATCGGTCTTAAAAGGTCTAGGTGTCTTATTATCTCACCGGGCTTTAATGGGAATTTATCTCTGATCAAATCTTCTATCTCTGTCTCAGGTATCTCGTTAGTTTCGTAAGTATTCACCAGGATGCTTGTTGGCTCTGGTACACCTATGGCATAACTGAGCTGAATTTCACATTTATCTGCAAGTTCTGCTTTCACGATGTTTTTAGCTATGTACCTTGCCATATATGCGCCAGAACGATCAACCTTTGAAGGGTCCTTACCTGAGAAACATCCTCCACCATGACTCCCATGACCACCATAAGTATCAACGATTATCTTTCTTCCAGTGAGTCCTGTATCACCTTGTGGGCCGCCGATAACGAATCTACCTGTCTCGTTAATGTTGTAAGTAGTTTTATCGTCTAATAACTCCCCACAAACAGGTCGTATCACTTCTTCCTTAACATCTTCTCTTAATCTTCCCAATTTTACTTCAGGATCGTGCTGTGCAGCGATCACTACATCGTCTATCCTCATCGCTTCATCTCCTTTGTATTCTATAGTGACCTGAGACTTACCATCGGGCCTTAAATAAGATAATATATCTTTCTTCCTAACTTCAGCCAATCTTTTAGAGAGCTTATGTGCCATCAATATAGGTAGAGGGATCATCTCTTTTGTTTCATTTGTAGCATAACCGAACATGATACCTTGGTCCCCAGCACCTTGATCTTCCTTATCAACTCCTCTAGCTATATCAGGACTCTGTGAATGGATAGCAGTTGATACACCACAGGCTTCAGCTTCGAATCCGTACCGATGCTCTGTATATCCAATATCAGCGATGGTATCTCGAACTATCCTATTTATGTCTACATATCCTTCGCTGGTTACTTCACCAGCAACCATCACCATACCATTGGTCAAAATTGTTTCACATGCAACCCTTGAATGTGGATCCTGTCTTATAAGTTCATCTAGAACAGCGTCACTGATCTTATCTGCCATCTTATCAGGATGCCCTTCAGTGACTGATTCTGAGGTGAGTTGATAAAATTGCTTTTGTGGTCTTCTTTTCATGATAACATTACTCCTTTGCTATTTGAAAGTGTATACATATATAACCATTTATTATTTTCTGTTTTTCGAATAATTTTTTAGGAGTCTATAATTAGTCTAATTCATCTTTAAGAATCTTGTAAAATCTGTTCTTAGCGTATTTTTCATACCAAGGATAGTGACCACATTTTTGTAATAAAAAGAAATTGAAATCGCTCAATTCATCTGATAACGGTTCTTTTACGCCCTCATAAGGATGTGGATCGTAATCACCATGAATGGCTGTTACTGAACATTCCAGAGTTCTAACATATTCAATCAGTTTGCCTTTTTCACGTAATGTTGAAAACTCATCTAATACCTTTTTATGAACTTTGGGTTGAAATCCTATAACTTCATTTTTATGTTCGATCAAATCATACGAATCAGTTTTTGTCATCAATCTATCTAGTTTCCCAGTTATATCTTCCTCGTTAAAACCTGTTTGTTCAGATAAGGCTTCAAATACTTCGTAAAGCTCATCTTTTTCTTTGCTATTCAATCTTTGTAATCTTTTATCCATTATAGATGACTCATACTCCTTCTTCAGAGGTCCACATGAAACCAAGAATAATTTTTTTACGAAATCGGGATGTTTAGATGAAAAAATAATCCCTAACCACGCTCCTGCTGAATGTCCAATAAGGGTTATCTTTCTATCACAATTCTCTTTGAAAATTGATTTTAATTCTCCTACCTGCCCCTTTATAGATTCTGAAGAAAGTAACGGTTCAATTACACCATTATCTTCCGATAAATCTCTCGCTAGTTTTGCAGCATCACCTGGTGCTCCAGGTCCTCCATGAATTACTGCAATATCGTATGGTTCTTCACCATATTTCCTGAATCTTTTCAAGATTTTTCACCAGTATTTAAAGGAATAACTTCATAGTACTAATAATCAATGATAAAAAATAATAAATGAAATGGGTTTGGGATGATCTAGTTTACTTCTCTGAAATTTATTAATTGAACAGAATCTCTCAGCGAGCCAATATGCAACTTTCTGTTTGATTCTTCTATAATACTATTTCTTGATAACGAATTGAAAGCATCTCTATTTTTATACTGTAATTTATCTTTAATTCTATTATGGTGATTTTGATAGATCATCGACACTCTTCTAAACATTTTGCTCATAGTTTTCCCTCCTTGTTAGGAAAGTATGCTACAATAGAACTAGTAGATAAACCTATTTATATAAAATAGTACTTTATTATAATTTCTTCTTCATTTCTTCAGCCCTTTTTTTGTTTATTACATCACCGATCTCCATACCTCCATTAATATTCTGCTGTTTTTCCTGGAGGACTGTCTTTATATCGATTTCCTTTATCACTTGTTTAGTCTTTTTGATTATCTCTTTTATCTCTTCCCTATTGAAATCTTTACTCGGAGTCGAAGCGATCCTACCTCTTTCATCAGCTGTTACCAGATCTAATATCAAAGGAACGATATTTTTGATATCTGTGTTTAACATGTCTTCAACAGCACCTACAACTTTTTGGGCCTGCATCCTATCGAGGTTGAGTATTCTCATATGCTCTCTGCATCCGGCCTTGATAGCTTCCCTATATCTTTGATCCCAGTGGAACCTATCTGCTATCTCTTCCGCTATTTTTACTCCTCTCCCACCATGATCGTAATGTTTTGGGAGCTTGTCTTCAGGAGTCTCGCCTTTTCCTAAATCATGGAACAAAGCCATCAACAATGCAGTTGTATCGTTTCCCCTTATCTTATACATCTCATCTAAGACCATCATACTATGTTCAAAACAATCCTCACGATGATATTCTACCGGACCTGCAGGTATCCCTTTTAATCTTGATATTTCTGGCAATATTTTTTCTAAAATACCCACCTTCATAGCCATCCTAAAGAAATCTGCTGGGTCATCTGAATCATCCATAACTTCGATAAGCAGTGATCCTATCTTTTCATAAGATGGCTCTGCCTCACTGTATATTTCCGATTCAATCTTATTAACAATCGTTTTATTTACTTCATTACCGCTCATCTTACCCTAATTCAAGTCAGCAAGATATAAAAAATCATTTGAGAGTAAATCATATAATAATCGTCAGATTAATATACTACTTTAGTTCAGTGTATACCATGCATTGTGAAAAATTTGTAAAAGATTATCTTCCTTCGATCAAAGCAAATATTGTTAAGCACTTATATGAGGATTATAATTTAAATCAAACAGAGATATCTGAAATAATGGATATCACTCAAGCTGCAGTATCTCAGTACATAAGAGGAGTGAGGGGTGACAGAGAGATGTCAGATGAATTATTGGAAGAAACAGAAAAGGCAGCAGAAAAGATATATAAATTGCATGATGAGGAAGAGGAAATTAAAGACGAAGCACTAGCCCAGGTTTGGTGCAAGATCTGCAAACAAATTCTATAAAATTTTCATAGTAAAAGATTAAACAAAAGACCAAGTAACATTATTCCAGTACCTATCATCAATGCATAAGCAATTATCAATTCTTTTTTCATCACTCTTTTCAGCATTATAAACTGTGGTAAAGATAATGCTGCCACTGACATTGCAAAAGCTAAAGCTGTTCCTACTGGTAATCCCTTTGTCATCAAACTTTCTATCACTGGGATAACTCCCATAATACTAGAATAGATCGGTATACCTACTAGAACAGCTCCTGGAACTGCCAATGGTCCTGTAAGATACTTGACTACAGCTGACCGAGGCACATATCCATGAACTCCTGCTCCTATTGCGATACCTATGAAAACGTAAGGTAATACACTTTTAATTATTCTAGAAGCTTCATCATAAGCTCTTTTTAGTCTTTCTTTTATCGAGATTTCTTCTTCACAGTAACACTGCTCTCCAGATTGGAAGTCTATCACATATTTAGAAAATCCTAATTTATTAAGTGAATAACCTCCTATGATACCCAGAGTAACTCCAGCAATAATGTAGAGCAGAGTAACTTTCCATCCTAACACCCCCAAGAAAACGAAAATCGCCCCCTCATTAACCATGGGAGAAACAAAAAGGAAAGTTATAGTCATACCAAATGGTACTCCAGCACCAACGAAACCTAAGAATAAAGGAATAGTTGAACATGAACAGAACGGTGAGATTATTCCCAGAACTGCTGCTACCACATAGCCAAAAAAACTGTGTTTCCCCGAAAGATAATCTCTTACCTTTTCAGGAGGTAAGTAAGTTCTTAAAAATCCGACACCAAATATTACCAATGAGAGTATAAGAGTGATCTTCAGACTATCATAGATAAAGAATTCAACAGAATCTGCAAGACTACCTGTTAGACCAAGAGCAGATACTATCTTCTCAGCGATATACTCGAAAACCATCTTACATCAAGAATTTCTTTATCTCTGCATTTGATGGAACCCTGCCTTTTACCTTGACTTCTCCATCAACTGCTACTGCAGGAGTACTCATTATCCCTTTTTCTGCGAGTTTGACTGGATCTTCAACTTTCACTACTTCGATCTCTTTGTTCATCTCATCCACTATATCTTGAATATCATCCTTCAATTTAGAGCATTTCTTACATCCACTTGATCCATACACTTCTACTTTCATCATTCCACCTCATTCATCATCTCTTCAGTTATCTCGAAAAGTTGGTTAATCTTATCCTTATCTTTGATGCGAGCTTCAACCCTTCTACCGTTTCTCCTTGTCTCTATCAGACCGGCTGATTCCAATTTCCTGAAATGTCTGTACACTACTGACCTGTCCCTGTCAATAACATCTTCCATCTCACAGATACAGGTGTAGTCTTCCTCTTCCAGGAGTGCTTTGAGTATATCTATGCGGTGCTCGCATCCTAGTACTTTATAGAAACTGTGCATTTGTGTGCACAATTACACAGTTGTATAAATAGTTTTGGTGATCTCCTTTTAAAAAAACTTAAAATCTTTTTTATCAATATAATGACAAATTTTATCTTTCTATTTTCAAAACTTCGAGTAAAAAACTATTATCAGCAATCATCATTTAGTCTCCCCTTGATGTCATCTATACTATCTCTAGTTTCCCTTCTATTTTTCTTAATTCTTTCTTCTAAATTTTCAGCTTCTTCTTCAGAAAGTACATCTGTAAGTTCTGAAAGCGGTCTTTTTTCCGTTAGTCTAATAATTACATCTGAAAAACTTTCACTTTCTTTTTTCCTGGATTTTAATCTTCTATATGCTTCCTCTGAAATAGTTATAGTAGTTGGAGACATAATTATCCATGCAAGGAGTTATATTTAATAATTAAAATATCAAAAAACAAAGTTACTCATTAAAAATATTTTTTACTTAGATTACTACTGATTAAACTAATGCAATCTAACAACATATTCATCACCGGACCACCTCGCTCTGGAAAGAGCACCATGGTAAGTCAGATCATAGATGAACTCGGGCTTAATGCGGAAGGTCTTAGAACACCGGACATAAGAAAGAATGGTGAGAGAAAAGGATTCAAGTTATTAGATATCAAAACAGGTGAAGAGGGGATCCTCTCTCATGTTGACCAGCAAGAAGGTCCAAAAGTCAGTAAATACAGGGTTGACATGGATGATCTACAACGTTTCACAGAACTATCGTTAGAAAATATCTCCGACGACTGCGATATAGTAGTTATTGACGAGATAGGTACCATGGAACTTTACTCTGATAAATTCAAAAAAGTAGTAAAAGATCGATTAAACGATGATATACCTGTCCTAGCAGTTCTTCACAGACATCATGTTGATAAATATGAAGGATATGGAGAGGTTTTCGAACTGACCAAGTCTAATTATGATATTCTAAAACTAGAACTGATAGACAAACTAAAGTCTCTTTTATCATAATACTATATTTTACTTAAATACTAAATATAATAATTCAATTTCCAATAGAAAATAAGGAAAGGTGAACTATGGATACCGCTTTAGAAGTCAAGAATCTAAACAAAATTTATCCTCAATGGAGAGGTGAGTCCACTACAGCTTTAAAAGATGTCTCATTTTCCATCGATAAAGGTGAAGTAGTTGGTTTTTTAGGCCCTAACGGAGCAGGAAAAACTACTACGATCAAATGTATATGTGGTTTAGTTAAACCTACATCTGGAGACATAAAAATCTTCAACTACGATGGGATAAACAATAACAAAAAAGCAATTGAGAGAACTAGCGCTGTTCTAGAGGGAAACAGGAATATATACTGGAGGCTTACAGCTAGAGAGAACTTAGAATTTTTTGGGGGACTTCAAGGTAGATCAAAATCAGAAGTCGAAGATGAAATACAGAGATACCTGCAGATGTTCGATCTTCAAGAAAAAGAGGACACCCCTGCTAGAAAACTATCTAGAGGCATGCAGCAGAAATTAGCGTTGAGCTGTGCTCTGATCAGAGGTACTGATCTATTGTTATTAGATGAACCAACTTTGGGTCTTGATGTTCAAACCTCGATGGAACTCAGAAGATTCATCAAAAAATTGACTGATAATGGGAAGAAAACCATCCTTTTGAGTAGTCATGATATGAACGTGGTTGAAGATGTTTGTGAAAGAGTCATCATAATAAATAAAGGAAAGGTTGTCACAGATGATAAAGTAAGTAATTTGAAAGAGTTATTCAATGTTAGGGTTTATGAAATACATCTAAATGGAAAACATGACTTAAAAGGTATAACAAAAATAGCTCCTGAAGCAAAGGTCAAAAATAAAAACGGAAAGAAAGTAATTCATGTTAGATTAGAAGACCCACAATCATTTTACGATATAATCAATTTTTTACAGGGAAAAAATGCTGAGATCGAGGAAGTTAAAAACATGGAAACCGATCTAGAGAACATATTCATGGAGATCATAGAAGGGGGCCTGTAATGAAAGAACATCGAATATTTTGGTCGATCTTCAAAAAATACATGATCCAACTCAGAAGATACTGGTTCAATACAGCCTCTTCGATAGGCGGTTTATTGATCCTTTTCATCATGGTCTTCTTAGGACTTCGTAATTTCGGGGCCAATGCAGAAACTTTACAAGGTACTATAATCGGTTTCGCTTTATGGCTTTTTTCTATATCAGCTTACCAAGGCATGTCTTATTCCTTATTAGAAGAGGCTAGAAATGGAACTTTAGAACAGTTGTATCTAGCTCCTACAAGCTTCAGAAGGATCACAGCTTACAGAGTTATTTCATCTTTCATCTACAATCTGATCTTATTTTTCATCTTCCTGTCTATCATGATGCTCATCACTGGCGAATATTTGATTCTCAGTCCTGGTGTTATAGTTTTACTGTTCTTCACAATAATCGCTGTTTATGGATTAGGGTATATAATAGGCGGTCTTTCATTGATCTTCAAAAAAGTACAGGCGACAAACCAGATATTCACTTTCCTATTTATATTCTTATTAGTATTACCAAGTATAACTCAAGGGGCTATCGTATATATTGTTCCGATCAGTTGGGGGAACTGGTTGATAGGTTCGATGATGATAGATGGTAAAACCTTACTTCAACTTCCATTAAAAGACATACTAATACTGATAGCAAATTCACTAGCCTATGTGATAGCTGGAACTGCTCTATTCACACTGTTCGAAAAGATCGCTAAAGACAGAGGTCTATTAGGTCATTATTAATATATAGATAGAAAAAAGGAAGTGGGTTCTTGCTAAGACTTATCAGCGTTCTAACAGTTCAACGTTTTTCCAGCCCTCTGTACCATCTTCACCGGTTTCTCTTTTCTTCTCCATCTTAATCCTGAAGTTGCCATCTTCAAAGATTATGTGAACATTCTTTAACGTTGACTTATAAACGCTGACTCTTTTACCATCTTGGGTCAAAACTCTATCTGCTTCTTTCAAGAATCCTGCTTCTTCTAGTTTATGGATTCTACGATAGCAGATAGCAATAGGTATTCCATGCTTCTTACTCAATTGTATCGCACTCTTTGGCTTCCTGTGCGTTGCTACTAAGATCTTAGCTGCGTACTTATCCATTATCAGTCGAGAGCTTTCCAAGGCATCCATATGACAGCACCGAGATATCTTTGTTCTCAATTATTATTCTAGATAATGATAACAATCATACTTATATCTAGACTTACAAATATCACAAAAGATAATAACGGAAATCTTCTGTCCAAATCTACAATTCAGACTCGATCTCCTCTTCACTAAGTTCAAGCTTAACCTTAAATTTCCCATCCTCAAAAGTCAAAACGGCCTTTTCCAAAGAGGTTTCATACAAGGATGCTTTCTTACCCTTCCCGGTCCGATTATTTTCTATATTCTTGATCAGGCCCGCGTCCTGTAGATCACGAAGCCTTCGATACGTAGCAGCAATCGGAATATTGAACTCCCAGCTAATTTCCTGAGCTGTCATAGGGTTATTAAAACATCCCACCAGTATGCTTTTTGCGTAAGGGTCCGTTAGTAACTGTACCTTTTCGGAGAGTTCTTTCTTCTCTGACATCACCTTAACAATGTTGGTTATTAATAAGGGTTTTTTCTTACGATTATCAAGAAAGATAAGGACCTCTATATCTTATCCATATCTCTTCTAAGTTTGTCATACATATTTGTCATACTTATGTATTTTCTAATGATTTTCATATGTAAAATTAACAAGATTTATGTATGGTGTGTTATTTATAATTACTAAATAACGAGGATGATAAATAATTTAAAATCCCTTCCAGTGACCATATCACGATTTTATTTAGTTATCAATAGTGATTATTACGGTGATTTATCAATTTTAGAAAATAGGGCTAAAGTATAAATATTCTCAATAATGATAACTTTATCTATGCTCGATAGCTTAGACAAGAAGGAAGCAATCGAATTATTAAGCGATGATTACATTCCCAAGATCCTTGCTCATACTCATATAAAAGCTAAAAGTGCAAAGGAGATATCTGCAAAAAATGATATCCCTATCGCTGTTTGTTATAGGAGGATCAAAAAGCTGGTCGATCTAGGATTACTTTCAAAAGAAGAACGACCACTTACACAAGAAGGAAAAAGAGTCTGGCTCTATAAATCCAATCTTGAAAGCGCTAAAATTTTCTATGAAGACGGAGTGCTTATGGCAGAATTCGAAATGAAAGATGGCGCTAAGGAAATATTTGGTAAAGAGCAATTAGTCAGTGTAGAAAGTTAAACTTTTTCTCTTTTTTTTACATGATGATTTGGGCATCGTAGTTTTCTTTAGACCAAAAGTTTAAACAACTTGTGAATATTAAACTTATCCCGTGTAATGATGACTAAATTTATTATCGTCACGGGCGGAGTTTTGTCAGGTTTAGGAAAAGGAGTTGTGACTTCTTCTTTAGGAAAGTTATTAAAATCTAAAGGTTTGTCAGTAACTGCAATAAAAGTAGATCCATATCTTAACTGTGATGCAGGAACGATGAATCCTTTCGAGCATGGAGAGGTTTTCGTTCTTAAAGACGGGACAGAGGTTGACCTTGATCTTGGAAATTATGAAAGATTTCTAGATATCGATCTATGTGGTGATGACAATATCACAACCGGAAAAGTTTACAGAAGTGTAATAGAAAAGGAGAGAGCAGGTGAATATTTAGGAAAAACAGTACAGATAATACCCCATATAACAGACGAAATAAACCGTAGGGTTTGGGATTCTGCTGATAGAACCGACGCAGACATCGTTCTGGTAGAGATGGGAGGTACTGTCGGTGACATAGAAAGCATGCCTTTCTTAGAAGCCAGTAGGCAGCTTCATATGGAAGTTGGTGAAGACAGCAAAAATTGTCTCTTCATCCATACCACTCTAGTTCCAGTCCTCGATGTTGTGGGTGAACAAAAAACAAAACCTACACAACATTCTGTTCAAGCCTTGCGTGAGATCGGTATAGAACCAGATATTGTTGTCGGGAGATCAAGTGATAAACTAGAAGAGTCAACAAAACAGAAGATATCTCTATTCTGTGATGTACCGAAAGAAGCGGTAATAAGTTCACCAAATGCTGAGAACATATATCAGGTACCGTTGATACTAGATGATGAAGGTCTTACAGATTACGTGATGGACAAGATGGGATTACATGAACTCTTGAAAGAAAAACAGGGTGAGGAACCAGAGATGAAGATGGACGATTGGAAGCAATTTTTACATAATTATGAAAATCCAGAAAATGAGATAACTATAGGATTGGTAGGTAAATACTGCGATCTTGAAGATGCTTACGTTAGCCATGAAGAAGCTCTTAACCACTGCTGGTCTGAAACTCGTACTAAAATAAATATCAAGTATATCGAATCAGAAGAACTGGAAGAAAATGATACTGATGATTTATTGAATGATGTTGATGGTATATTGATACCTGGTGGATTTGGAACGAGAGGTATAGAGGGTAAAATAAACGCTGTGAATTACGCAAGAGTCAACAAATTACCGATACTCACTATTTGTCTGGGATTCCAGGTATCTGTTATCGAATTCGCACGTAACGTACTTGGATACGAAGATGCAAACAGTTCTGAATTTGACAGCGACTCACCTCATCCAGTTATAGATCTATTACCGATGCAGAGGGGGATCGATAACATGGGCGGTACGATGAGATTAGGTGCAGAGAAGATATATATCGATGAAGATACAAAAGCTCATGATATCTATGAAGATACTGTTATACAGGAAAGACATCGACATAGGTACGAAGTCAATCTCAACTACAAAGATGAGATAGAAGAGAACGGTATGAAATTCAGTGGATATTCACATAATGGTAAAAGGATGGAAATACTCGAAGTTGAGGATCATCCATTCTTTATAGGATGTCAATTCCATCCTGAATTCCAATCTCGACCTATGAAGCCTGCACCTTTGTTTTTAGCACTGGTCAAAGCAATATTGAAGCAAAAAAACCTTAATTGATTAGAGGATTCGATTACCATGAGAGTCGATGTAGTAGATAATGGAGGACAATGGACCCATAGAGAATGGAGGGTCCTTAAATATCTTGATATAGAAACAGAGATAATATCTAATGATACTCCATTAGATGAAATTGATGTTGATGGATTAGTTCTTTCAGGAGGAGCACCTAGAATATCTGATGAAAATTTAACACTCGGTAAAACAGATGAATACCTAGAAAAACTAGACATACCGATTTTAGGTATATGTGTTGGTGCTCAATATATAGCACGTTTTTACGGAGGGAAAACTGGAAGTGCAGAAAACCCAGAATACGGTAAAACTGAAGTGATAGTTAAAAATAGAAACGAACTTTTCAAAGATATCCCTGATAAATTCGTTGCATGGGAATCTCACAACGATGAGATAACTGAATTAAGCGATGATTTGGAACTTTTAGCGACCTCAGATCACTGTCCAGTTCAGGCTTTTAAACATAAGAAAAAGAAAATATATGGCCTACAATTCCATCCAGAAGTAGAGCATACGGAGTACGGTGGAGAAATATTCAAAAATTTCCTAAAGATATGCAAAAAATGAACATCATATCAATGTTTGAATAGTGGTAAACGATAGATTTAAAACCCCACCCTTATATGTGAAATTCACTCTTAAAAAATAAAAGCAAATCGATGGTAATCTTATGTGTGGTATCGTAGGTGTAATGGGAGCTAATAAGGCCTCATCAGAACTGTATACAGGACTTTTTGCTATACAGCATAGAGGACAAGATGGAGCAGGGATGTACGTAGCAGATGATGATAAAACTAAACTAGTCAAAGGTGGTGGCCTTGTCGACTCGGTGTTCGATAAACAAACTTTAGATAGTTTAGAAGGACCAAATGGAATAGGTCATGTGAGGTATCCCACTATTGGAGCGGATGCAGAACTTGATGCCCAGCCCTTTCAGGTCGATTCTCCAATTGAAATTGGTATGGTCCATAACGGTAACATTGTCAATCTTAACGAGATGATAGATAAGTACGATATAGAGATGGAATCTACCTGTGATTTAGAACTGATCCTAAAAGTCTTCGCTAAAGAGCTGGAAAAGGAAGATCAGATCGATGAAAACGCTCTTTTCTCAACAACAAAAAGAGTCATGGAATCGTTGAACGGCAGTTATTCTGTAATAGCTCTAATCCCTGATTTTGGTATGTTTCTTTTCCGTGATCCAAGAGGAGTACGCCCATTCGTATTGGGTAAAAAGGTAAATCTAGATGGTGTAAGTCTAGGAGCAGCATCAGAAAATACCGTTCTGGATATCTTAGGTTATGATGTACTCCGTGATGTTATGGCGGGAGAAGCCATACTGATCAGAGATGACATGTCCTATGAATCCAGACAGTTAACAAATTCAGAACCAAAGCACTGCATGTTCGAGTGGGTCTATTTTGCAAGGACCGATTCTACTATAGAAAATATAAATGTATATGAAGCAAGACTTAGATTAGGTAAAGAATTGGCTAAACAGTGGAGAAAGAATGAACATGAACTAGACGTGGTAGTACCAGTTCCTGATACTGCAAGAACCCATGCTCTAGCACTTGCAGAAGAACTAGATGTGCCTTATCGAGAAGGTCTTTTGAGGAACAGATATGTGGGTCGGACTTTTATTATGCCGGACCAAACATCTAGGGAGACTGCTGTAAGAACTAAGCTGAATCCTATAATCGAAGAAGTCAAAGGTAAGAAAGTTGGATTGGTAGACGATAGCATAGTAAGAGGAACCACTTCAAAAAAATTGGTAAATCTAGTAAAATCGGCCGGTGCTGAGGAAGTTCATTTCCTAGTTGGATGTCCACCTATAGTAGCTCCATGTTATTATGGAATAGACATGCCCACAAAAAGTGAATTAAAAGCAGCTAATCACACTATCGAAGAAATAAGAGAAGATATAAAGGCTGATTCTCTCACATACCTAGAGATCAAAGGATTGGTAAGCGGTATCAGTATGAATAAGAACAAATTGTGTCTTGGATGTTTGACAGAAGACTATCCAACGCAGGTTAGAGAGGATATAAGAGAATACTTCAAAGAGATGAGAAAAAAGGAAAGAAAAAAGGTTGCTAAAGATCAGAAAGGCAGCTGCTGATTTACTTTTCTATAGTTTGAGACCTATCCGGTCCGACTGATATCAGCTTAACAGGTACACTAGTTTCTTCTTCAATGAAATCAAGGTATTTTTTCATATTTTCCGGTAAGGCATCGTAGCCTTTATCTA